>SLJM01000301.1 GCA_007135085.1 Myxococcales bacterium | reverse complement strand
GGCGTTGGAAGAGGAGAGCACCGGCGAGAGAGTTCATACCTTCGAGACCCCCTCAAAATCAGACGACCTGCAGGTGGTGGGCGACGAACAGGAGGGCCTGCCCGGCGATGATGATTCACAGCACGAAGATGAGAACCAGGAAGACGGCGGCGAAGACGAAGAGGAAGCATCCTATCACCGATGCATCGATATTTGCTTCAAGAGCCTGTGGTGTAACGAGGAGGGCCCCGACTTTGAGGATTGTGTGCAAAATTGCCAGGTCGCCGAGGAGACGGGAATGATGTCCGACAATGGGCTCTACTGCATCGAGTGGGCCGATGATTGCAGCGACGTGGCCTGGTGTGAGGGATCGGTCGAGCCCTGTACGGAAGTCTGTGGGGTTTACGACCAATGCGGTTATTTTAATGAAGGGATAGGCTGCCACCAGTGGTGTGTGGCCGAGATATGGGCAGGACGGCTCGATTGGTCTGCCCAGGGATGTGTCACCGCCATTGGCCGCGACGACGCCTGCCCCGACCTGGCCGGTTGTGGACTGCAGCTCGACGAGTATTGACGGGCCGATTCAAGCTCGTATTGTTGGGGCCCGCCGCCTCTGGCCGGCGGGCTTCCTTCGAAGACCCTCTTTACACCGGGATAAGCCGTGAAGTTTCGACACCCTGAAAGAAAGAAGTTCAATCTCTTCATGCTGTTGCCGGTGGCCATGCTCGTGCTCGCCATCGCCTTTACCATCCACTCGGCCTACCTGTATTTTTCGGGTACGGAAGAGGAAATCTTGTGGCTCGGCATCGGCGCGGCAGCGGTGGTCTATTTCTCTTTTCGAACCTGGTTTGCCGCCAAACAGGTATTCATCATCGGCGACGAGTAAATAAGGGGATCAGGGAAGGCGCAGCAGCGCCTCCTGGAGTGCCTCGCGCAGGGGTTCGGCCCTCTCCCACAGGGTGGGACCATCGCCGACGGGCAGGCGCAATTCGCTGGCCACGCCGGGGGCGATGACTAACGAGGTGTCGACGGATCGGACGATGCCCGTGGTGGTCAATACCTGGGCTAACTCCTCGTCGTTTGCGGCCCGCAGATCGTCACGGACGTGGCGCCCGCTCAGGTGGGGCACCCGGTCGATGGGGATCAGGTCGATATGACCGGCAATTGTAGCCAGTGCTGCCAGGGGAGAGCCCAGTTCGCGATCGCGATACCACAGTCGAAGGCCGTACATATCGCGGGTCAGGCTCACGCGAGAGGGAAGGCCCGGTTTTTGGGCGACCATCATGATCACCAAAATAGACAGATAGGGGTTGCAGCCCACGAGCAGGCGCCTCAGGTCGGGGCCTCCCCGCCGGGCGACGGCCAGGGTGGAGGGGTTGATGGGGATCGAGCCGTACCATCGCGCCGAGCCGTCGGAGGTGTCGTAGCTTGCGCGCACCCAATGCTCGGCCTGCAAGGTGTCGCCCTGTCCGGTGGCGAAGGTGACCACTTGATGGGGAAAGCCGATATAGATCTGGCGGGAGCGGCCATATTGGCGCGCTGCAAAGGCGGTCAAAAAGCTCTGGCCCCGAAAATCAAAAGGGGCTCTCTCCTGGGGTTCGGGCTGTCCCGTCGACCAATCGACGCGGCGCGGGTGGTAAGCCCATCGCAACATGGAGGCCAGCGAGCTGGCGCGCCGGGCGGCGGTGGCCTCCGAGAGGGTGGTCATGCCCTCCACGGCGCGCTCGCAGGCCCGGCGGGTGGCTGCCGGCTCGGTGAGATCGGCGAATTGGTCCCGCTTTAATTGTTGGACCGTCTGGACCAGGGGGCGAGAGAAGAGAGCGCTGGAAAATAACCGACCCCGGGCGGGAATGCTCTCCACGAAGGCCAGCCCCTCGGCGGTGAGCGCCACCTTGCCGTCGCCGGCAGGGCGAAGCCATGTGAGCCAGCGGCCGAAGTCGGCGTAATAGCGCACCGTCCGCTCGTCGACCTCCAACATGGGGGCCAGGCCCGAAAAATCGCGCTCTCCGCCGCGAAGGGCTTCCATCAAGGCGATGAAGAGCGACAGACTGCTGGCCTGGGGAACCTCGGTGATTGATTCCGTCAGATCCAGTTGCCGGTTGTCGGGGTCGCTGGCCATAATACCTCAATCATAGCTCAAACGGGCGCGGGGATCACGGGAGAGGGGGCAACGATGGTAGTCTCTTAACCGACGGGATCGCCAATCTATGCCGCGTCCGGAGGCTGTGTTATGGTACGGCCTGACTGAGTGAGCTATTGGTCTTTCGAAACGAGAGGAGAGAGCTGTGAGACAGCATTGGTCACGCTGGGCAAAGGCCGGCATCGCCGCCTTTGTGATCGTCATTGTCGCCGTGGGATGTAAGTCCACCGAGGATCGGATCGCGACGACGATCGCCATGCAATTGGAAGAATGTCGCCAGAGCGAGGAGACCTTTTATCAGTTCACCACTCGTGACGGAGATACCTACGAGGTCCTGGCCGAGCTATGTCACCTGGAGCCCTCGGAGGTCAATATGGTCGACGAGTGGCGCGGGATCGTGACCACCGGTCCGGCGACCTGGACGGCTGAAAAAGATGAGAGCCGCCAGGGGGCGGTGCTGATGCAGCGTGTGGCCTGGCCGGAGTTGGAACAGGCCCTGGCGCTGCACAATCGCAGTAGCCAGGACATCGAGCATATGGAGCGGGCCGAAGAACATTTTGCGTCCGCCGAAGAGGAATACGGCGACAGCGCCTGGGTGCGCCAGCAGCGGCTGGATAATCTATTGAAATTGCGCACCGAGACCCTGGCCAACGACGACGGGGAGACCATCGTCGGTGATGCCGCCGAGGCCTATCTGGCCGAATTCGTGGCCTGGGCCAACGAGGCCGGTGAACAGGGCGCGCGAGTGGGTGCTCAGTTGTCGGTGGTGGACCATATCAATGGCTATCGTCAGCGCCAGGAGCGCAGTTTGGATCGTCTCGGCTCCGGGGACCGGCGCTGGAAGGCGCGCATCGGCCACGCCGAAGATGACGGCGATCGAGCCGAGGCGCGCAGGCTTCAGGAGGAGTTCGAAGCGATCCTCAACGAGCGGCCCGCACAAGAGAAGCGCTTGCAGGACCTGATGGAGCGCGCCGATCGAGAGGCCTGTTCCTATACGGATCAGATGACCACCGACGGCATCGACGATGAAGGGCTGAGGCGGCGAATCACCTCGGCAAAACGCCAATTCGACTGCGACTTCGCCGTCGCCGACGACGAGGACGGTGAGGAAATCGCCGAAGAGCAATAGGTAGAACGGGATGCGAAATAAAAATATAGCCAGTCTCGGATATCGCCTCGAAAAAAGCGCCGACGTTGGGCGTGTGGCCACGCTTTTGAAGGTCTGCGGACTGGAGCGACCGGCCGACGAGCAGGGAGGACAGACCACTTATCTGATGGCCACCACCGCTGCCGGCGGGGTGGCCGCTTCCGTGGGCTGGACGGCCATGGAAGATAACCTGGCGGTGATTCACTCCCTGGCAGTTGCCCCGTCGTCGCGAGGGATCGGCATCGGCGCCTCGCTGCTTGCCAGCGCCATGTTGCATCTTCGCGAGGAGCGCGGGGTGCGAGCTATCTTTTTGGGGGGCAACGGCATCGCCGGTTATTTTAAACGCCTGGGTTTCCTCGAGTTGGAGCCCGCAGAGATCCCGGCGATCATTCGTCGCCATCCCACCTTCGAGAAGGGCGTGAGCCGTCCTATGGTTCGCCGCTACGGCGTGGAGCGCCACGGCCTCGATCGATGCGCTTTTTGTCTGATCCACAACACCACTTCCAACGCCACGCTGCCCGAGGGCAGCGTCTTCTGGTTTCGCCAGAGCGGTGCGGTCCTGGAGGCTCAATATAGGGGCGGGCCCGTGGTGCGCGGCCACCTCCTGGGAGCCATGGATGGGGAGACCCTGCGGTTTATCTGGCAATCGTGCACCCAGAAGAGTGAATTGATTCGCGGTGACGGCGAAATCATCATCGAACTTCTCGACGACGGTCGTCGCGAACTTCGGGAGAAGATCGGTCGAGACCCCGGCGAATTATTGCTGCGAGAGCTCTGAGATGGGAGTCAGCCCGCCAACCTGGAAGGTTCGGGCAAAAAGCCGCTGAGGGTGCGGTAAAAATCAGCGGGACAATCCTCCATCGGACAGTGGCCGCAATTTTCGAAGATTTCGAGGTGGACGTCGGGCAATCGCTCCGCCAGGGCATAAGCCGTGGGCAGGGGCAAGAGATGATCTCGGTCGCCCCAGATGACCAGGGTGGGAAGTTCGATATTGGAGGCGGCCTCGATACTGCCCGTGCGTTTGACCAGGTCGGAGCCGATGCCGAGCATATGGCGCATGCGCTGCACTTGCTGGATCGGGCGCAGATAGTCTCGGATCTCTCGGTCACTCATGCGAGCACGTCGCCACTGCAGGGGCTCATAGATTCTGATCCCCGCCCGGGTCACACCCAGGCGGGCCAGCCTTGCGGGCAGGTTGCCCATGATGGCGCTCGTCCAGGAGGGCACCCGGATCTGAAGCCCCGGGCTGACCAGGGTGAGGCTCGATAGATTGGGGAAGCGCTGCGGCTGGAGAGCGGCCCGATAGGCCACGGTGGCTCCCAGGGAATGTCCCACCAGGTGGATCGGACCGTCTCCCAGGGTGTCCATCAATCCCTCGAGCCAGAGCAATAATCCGTCCAGGGAAGGCGTGATGGAGTCGCTCTCGAAGGTTCGGTCCCGCCCATGTCCGGGTAGATCGGGAGCGATGACCCGAAAATTTTCGGCGCTCTGCTCCAGGATGCATCGAAAGGCCATGGAGTGGGCCATGATCCCGTGGAGAAATAATACCTGTTCCTCGCCGCCGCCGGCTTCGACCCAGTGAAAGGGATGGTTCCCAAATGGGGAGGGCCGATAGACGGAGCGTACGGGCAGGGTGCGCGAATATTTGGATCGTGAAAAGAGCACGGCTGAGTCTACTTCGTGGGGACTGCCAGTGGTCACACGGCCCCAGCGCTGGTCATCGACCGTGGCACCGGGCGGTACCTGCCCATTATGGTAACAAATTTAAGCATCGGCGGCGATTCCCAAAGGAAGCCAGGCTTCGGGCCTCAAACTTGACTGGCTCATGGCCCCTTGATAGAACCACCATACGGATTGTTTGGTAACCCCCGATAGGTTCAATTGGCGCGGAAATAAGCGCTATCACCCGGGGTTCGGGCGAGGTTGGAGGTAGGTTGATGAGTGCAATGAAATGGGCAACGTCGACCCTGGTCGTCGCTGTGGCGATGGTATTGGGTATATCTTCGGCCTGGGCGGGACCGCATGATCTGCAATTATCGAGATTTTTAGACTTCGAAGAGGATGAGGTCGCCGACGACGATCGTGTCTGGGGCTCTGCCGCGGGCAATGACCAGCTCTTCGACGATTTCGTGCGCCAATTCGGTCAGGTCATGGCCCCGCGGCCCGGGGCACCGGCAGAGACGCTGGGCCAGGCCGGCTTTGGGGTCAAGATCTCGACGAGCCTCTCCGATATCCCCGCTGGAGAAGAGCAATGGACCACCGCCGCCGAGGGGCGAAATCCGGCGGCCATGTTGTTCACTAGCCAGCTTCAGGTGCGAAAGGGGTTGCCCTTTTCGTTTGAGGTCGGCGGCAACCTGACCCACCTGGGGGCGAGCCAGATCTTCGCCATGGGCGCCGATCTGCGGTGGGCCCTGCATGAAGGGTACGCTTATTTTCCCGATATCGCCGCTCGAGGCTCGGTCAACACCGTCGTCGGTGCGCCGGAGCTCAATATGGTCAACGCCTCCTGGGATATCTCGATGTCCAAATCCTTCGGCGTGGCCGGAGTGATGAATCTGACCCCTTATCTTGGATATCAGCAGCTCTATACCATCGCTTCGACACGAGTGCTTAACGCCTATCCCCAAGATCCGCGGCCCCCTCAGACCCTTAGCCGCGACGGTCAGCGAGACCTGCATTTTGCGCCGGAATACGTCTTCGGTCAGCGCACCCATCAGATAAACCGCTTCTTCGGCGGCCTCCGGCTAAATACGTGGATTCTGAGCTTCACTCTGGAGGCTCTGATCGGCGAAGAGATCAACCAATTCAGCCTGATCACGGGCGTGGAGTTCTAAGCAATACATGCCACGATTGATCAAACGATATTCCAACCGAAAACTCTACGACACCGAGTCCAGCACCTACGTCACCTTAGAGGACGTCGAGGCCATGGTGCGCGACGGCGAGGATTTGCAGATTGTCGACAATTCCTCGGGCGAGGATATTACGGGGCCCACATTGGCCCATATCGTGTTGGAGCAGCAGAAGGTCAACCCCTCCTTTCCCCTGTCTGTATTGCGGGGCATCATCCAGTCGGGCGAGGATTTTTTTGCTCGTCTTCAGTGGCCGGTGACCCAATTTCGCGATGAATTTAAACGCCGCGCTGAGAGCCTGGAAGAGGGCGGCAGGGCGATCCGTGAATTCGTCGACGGCACCCAGCGTTCCATCGACGAGATGCAGCAGCGCCTGGACGACCGGCTGCGTCACGCCGTCGATCAGATCACCCATATCCCGGAAATGCGCCGCGAGCTCGACGATCTACGCTCCACCATCGACGCCCTCGAAAAGCGCCTCGACGAGATTGAAGACAGGAAATAGGGGAGGCGCGGCAATGGGAAATCCCCGTGCGCACAGATCGGTGTTTCCCAGTCTATAAGCCGTGAGGGAGTGCTTGACTCATTGTTACGGCGAGAGCGGTTGGAAAAATGTTGGGGCCGGTGTAGAGTCGAAACGTTCCGACAGGGCTTTCAGATTCACAACGCCGAGGTTACACGATGATCATCAATTGCCCCGAGTGTTCCACCGGTTTTAAGCTCCCCGACGAGCGGATTACGCCGAAGGGAACCAAGCTAAAATGTTCTCGTTGTGACCATGTCTTTCGCGTCCGCGAAGGGGATGACGGGGATCCCGAGATTTTTTATCGGCCCCACGACAATCAAGACGACGATGCGGGGGAGGCCAAAAAGCCTGGCAAGAACAGCCCCTTTCCTCACTCCGGTGGGCTCGGCGGACTGAAGCCCAAGAAGAAGAGTGCCTTCGGTGCCGTCAGCGGCGACGAAGGGGAAGAGGAATTTGAACTGACCGAGGAGTCGGAGCCGGAGGTCATGGAGGTCCAGGAGGAAGAGAGCGACGGCGAAGACGTCGAGACTCTGAATGCCAGTGGCGCAAGTGACTTCGGTGATCCCAGTGAACACGTCGATCCCTCCTTTGGAGAGGACGGTCCCTATTTTGATCCCGAAGAGGGCAAGGTTGAGACGAGCGCGGCGCCGCCCAAGAAAAAACGCGGCAGTGGACCGCCTCCAGGGGCGGCTGCGGCTGGACCGCCTCCGACGGCAAAGAAATTAGCAGCAGCCGATCTGGGAGCGCCTCAATCCGATTCGTCTGCTCCCGACCCGAAGCCGGCGGCGGCCGCTCCCTCGCCGACGCCTGCTCCGGCGCCCGTGGATTGGGACGAGGACGACCTGGCCCCCCATAATATCGGCGGCGGTATGGGCTCGAAGGTGGTGACTGTTCTCTTTTTGTTGAGCCTGGTGGCCTTCGGCTTTTTCGGGGCTTTGGCCTATCTCAACGACGGATTTATCGACTTCAAGTCATTCGATCAGATGTTGGAAGTAGCTTTTTCGGATGGGGAGTATGAGCCGCGCGAGGAGTGGAGTGCTCAGGGCCCGGCGACCATCGTCGTGGGACCTGAAGAGCCGGTATCGGTGGAGAGCGCCTACGGGGAATTAGTCACCACCGCCGGCGGCGATCAGATCTTTGTGGTCCGCGGTCTGATTCGAAATAATGAGGATTCTCGGGTCCGCGACGTGGAACTGCGCTCCATGATCTCGAGCCCCGAAGGACATTCCCTTCGAGAGATCGCCGGCGGCGCCGGCGACGATATCCCGGTCGGTGAGTTCCGCCAATTGAGTGATCTCGATGAGCTTCGAGAGCTCTTCGGCAGTGGAGAGGTGACCATCGAGCCCGGCCGCGCCGAGACCTTTACGCTCGTCTTTCAGGACGTGCCCAGTCGGGTCCGCGAGGGAGAGAGCTTTGCCTTCCGCGTCGAGGTGATCAACCAGGATGGCGGGGCGGGATCGGTGGCGGCACAGGAATGAGCGACGGGAACACCCCAGTCCCGGGAGAGTTCGAGATTGCCCTGGACCAGTCTCTTCCCGATCCGCTGCACGAGGCCTACGAGAATCTGCTCAGTCGCATCTTCGGGCTTCCCGAAATGCCCATGAAGGCCGCACTGGTAAAGCGCCGGCTCGAAACAATGGAGCCCGAAGAGACGGTGTGGTGTCTGGACCAGATCCTGCGGGCTGCATTGTGGGGTCATAAAGGGGCTATGGAGACCATGATGGCCACCACCTGGTGGCTCATCGAGCTTCGCCGCGACGACGACTACGACCTGCTCAAATCACTATTTGAGGCAGCTCACGAAACGGATCGCCTCTCCGTTCTTGATTTGTTTCGCGACGTCCCTCCTCATAGGGCGCTGGCGGACGGCCAGAAATTGCCGGAGGTGCGATTGCCCATGGACCGAGATATCACCCTCGGGGAGCGGCGCGCCATGGCCTCGGGGCCGAAGCGACGGATCCTGGAGCGGCTGCTCCAGGACCCCGATCCATTGGTGATCCGAAAATTGCTGGATAACCCCAATATCCGACTCAAAGACGTTCAGGTGGTGACCACCCGCCGTCCGACCACACCCAATCTATTGCGAGAAGTGGTCCAACATCCTCGATGGTTTCGCCGCTACGGCACCCGCGAATCGGTGTTGCGCAATCCCTACGCCGAGACGGGCCTGGCCCTCAAGCTCCTCCCCACGATGCGGATCAAAACCCTTCGCCGCCTCAAATATAGCGGCGACCTCCATCCCCTTATCCACGAGGCGGCCTCGCGGCTGGTGACGTTGAGAGAGGAGAAGACCGCCCCCTGGCGGGTGTGAAGGTTGGGAGTGTCTTTTACCGCAAAGGGCGCAGAGAGCACTGAGGTTTGGTTCGAGGTGCCAGCGAGTCTTTGGGAGATCTGCCAGCTTTCGCGAAGCCTCGGTCAAGCCTTGGCGAACTCTGCGCCCTTTGCGGTAGATGTCGTTGCGGTTTAGCCCGTCGCTTCGACGGCTTGCTCGAGCATCTTCATATAGCGATCGCGAGACTCCGGGGAGTCGCCCTCGGCGCGCATCACCAGCACGGGCTGGGTGTTGCTGGCGCGGACCAGGCCCCAGCCATGTTTGAACTGGACGCGCACGCCGTCGATGGTGTTGACCTCGTAGTCGTCGGCGAAATAATCGGCCACCCGGCCGGGAATCTCGAATTTGAGTTTTTCATCGCAGGCCCGGCGCACCTCGGGAGTGGCGTAGGTGGCCGGGACGTCGGCCAACAGGGCGCTGAAGGGCTGCTGGGTGCGAGAGACGATCTCTGCAAGGCGGCAAGTGGCGTAGAGGGCGTCATCGAAGCCGAAGAAGCGGTCGTTGAAGAAGATGTGGCCACTCATCTCGCCGGCCAGATGGGCGTCGGTCTCTTTGATCTTGGCCTTGATCAGGCTGTGACCGACGCGGGCCATGATGGGCTCGCCGCCGTGTTTCTCAATATCGTCGAAGAGGGTCTGCGAGCATTTGACCTCGCCAATGATCGTGGCTCCCGGATGGTTGGCCAGGACCTGACGGGCGAAGATGATGAGCAGCTGGTCACCCCAGATGACATCGCCCTTTTCGTCGACCACGCCGATGCGGTCGCCGTCGCCGTCGTAGGCCACGCCGAAGTCGCATTCGTTTTTGCGCACCACGGCGATCAGATCCTGGAGGTTGGCCTCCACCGTGGGATCGGGGTGGTGGTTGGGGAAGGTGCCGTCCGGTTCGGTGTAGAGTTCACAGACTTTGGCGCCGATGGCGTCGCGCAGCAATTCCGGGGCCACCACGCCGGCCACGCCGTTGCCGGAGTCCACGGCGATATGGAGCTTGCGATCGCCCATCTTGATATTGTCGCGCACCCATTCGATATATTCTTTGCGAAGCTCGGCGTGGCCCGAGGTGCCCAGGTCCTCGCCGTCGTGGGTGGCCAGATCGCGATGTTCGATGAGGCGGCGCAACTCCTGAATCGTCTCACCATGGAGGGTGTCTTTGCCGAGCATCATCTTAAAGCCGTTATACTCGCCGGGGTTGTGACTGCCCGTGATCTGGATAGAGCCATCGTAGCCCTCCTGAAAATGGGCGAAATAGACCAGCGGCGTGGGCACCACGTTGAGGTTGACCACGTGAGCCCCTGCGCGGCGAAGTCCCCTGGAGAGAGCCTCGTAGATGCGGTCCGACGAGCGGCGGGCGTCGCGGCCAATGCCGACCCGGGGATTTTCGTAGCCTCGCTTGATGGCCATCGTGGCAAAGGCCTGGCCGATTTTCTCCACCACCGGATCGGTCAGGTCCGTGTCGGCAATCCCGCGGATATCATAAGCTCGAAAAATATCGGTATTCATCAGGGGCTCCCTTTGGCTGGTAGCGCGACAGTGGCGAGAATTTAGACGCCCAATAAGCAGTAGCAACCACTTAGCACCGGGTTGGTCAATAGTGCAACGTCATCACGATGTGGAGTGACGAGCGCAGAGAGGGGAATTTTTGACGGTTCCCGTTGCATAAGGCACACTGCCCGCCAGCGGGTGGCGGTTTTCGTTGAGGAGAGGATATGCAGAAATATTGGTCGATTTTCCTGGTGCTCATGATCACGATAGTGGCCGGCTGTGAGGCGCTTCGCACCTCTCCCGACGATCCGCCCACGGAGGAACTCGACGCCTCGCCGGAAGAAGCGGCGGCGCAGCTCATGGAGTCCGTGGAGGATATTCGAAATCGGGAATTTGCTGAACCATTGACGATTATGCGGGGGGCTCCGCAGGAGATCGCCAGGGATGAGCGGCCCACTTCGGTCGACCAGGAGTGGGAATGGCTCAGCCCGCTGCTATTTGGAAGCGATGATCTTCACTTGGTGCTCGACGATGAGCGAATCCATCGGTCGGCCCGCTTTGATCGCGACCAGAAACGGCTGGTCTTCTCCGGTGATCCGGGAGCTGAAGATCTGACGGCATTTGCAGTGGCCATGGAGGCCAATATTGCCCTCGAGGAATTGGCCTTTGGCGAGTTGTACGAGGTGGAGACCGTCGACCAGTGGTTGAGCCGTGAAATCACGCGGCGGGCAGGGCCGGCGTTTGTGGCCTCCGTATTGATGGCCGACCGCGACGACGCTGAATTGGATATGGACGATCTCTCGGAGCGACCGGAGCTTCTGGTGCATGTTCCCGGGCTGAGCGAGCTGGTGGATCCACTGGAATTCGACGCCGATATGCTCGCCGAATTGGAGCCGCCAGAGGGCACGGAGTATTTCGAAGAGGCCATGGAGCAACTCGTGCTGCGCAAGGCGCTGTCCATGGGGGCTGCGCTCTATCGCGCCGGCGGCTGGGCTGCCGTGGAGTGGGGCCATGGCGAGCCGCCGAGGCGAACGGACCAGGTGGTGCGAATCGACAAGTGGTTCGCCGGCGAGGGGCCGTCTCAGTGGGAGTGGCCCGAACCCTTGGAGGATAGCCGTGGTGAGGCAGGGTGGGAGAAGCAGCGCGATGGTCGCGTAGGTCCGGCGCTTACGGCGCTGTGGCTCGAGGGATTGGTGGGCCCCATGGCAGCGCGCACCATCTACGCCGGCTGGCTCGCCGACACCTACCGCATTTACTCTCGCGACACCGAAGATGGCGAAGAGCGTGCCCTCTACTGGGTCAGCGCCTGGGAGACACCTCACGACGCCCAGGAGATCGGCGCCGCCACAGAAGCGGTCCTGGCCCATATGCATGGCACGGAACACCGGGAGAACCGGTTTCGCGTCGCCGTACAGGGCTTGAATGTGGCGGTGATCATCTATGACGCCGACCAGGATTCGGAGGTCCTCGATCGAGAGGTGGAGGTGCTTTCCACCACGCGAGTTGGATTTTTGCCCGGTGAGGCCGCGCCATTCGAGTTCGTACCGACGCTATATGAGCGCTATGTGGCCACCGCCGAAGATTCGGTCCTCGATCTCGACGGCGGCGTCTGGCTCGATCCGGCCTCCGGTTGGCGCGCCGAAGTGGGCGCTCTCGACCGTTGGTCGCTCCAGCGCTCCGACGAGGCCCACGTGCGCTGGTTTGCCACCCACACCGACGGCTCGCTGATTCAGTGGACCACGGAATTGGTCAATCCCCTGGGCCCGGAATTTGCCTCCCAGGAGTATCTGGCGGCTCTCTCTGAGGCATTCGGCGAATCCATTGCAGCTCAGGAAGACCCGGAGTTTACAGTGGTCGACAGCCCCGTCGATCCCACGATCGAGATGGAGATTATGGGGCTTATCGACGGTCGGCCAACGGTGCTTCACCTGTGGCAGTGGCGCCGCGGTGACGTCATTGTCACCTTCAGCCTCCAGGGCATGGAGGACTATTTCGGCGACCGCCTCGTCGAAGCCGAGGCGGTCCTGGACAGCCTCGAGCCCTATGGATCGGCGGTGGAGCAATCGGAGTCCCGCGACGCCGACCCCTCCGACGATGAGGGCATCATCGAATTCACGGTCGAGTAGCGCTCTCCGCTTCGCTCGAGCGCTGGGGTGGAGGCTGCTGGCGCAGCCGGGGTGGAGCGCCTTTGGCGCGGGGTGGAGGGCCCTTCGGGCCCGGGATGGAGCGGCTGGACTACGCCGCGGGGTTAACTACCCATCGCGGTTGCTCAAAGCTCGCAGTCTAGCTCGAACAATTCCCATCGAGTGTTGAGTCGACCCCTTGTGGTTAACCGCCGTTACCGGGCCTGTCGTTCAGGCCCTCCATCCCGCGTGCCTAAGCGAAGCGTAGCACGCTCCACCCCGCGCCGGAGGCGCTCCATCCCGGGCCCGAAGGGCCCTCCACCCCAGCGCGCGAGCGAAGCGCAGCGCGCTAATACATTAGCGTGTCGAATTGTTCGAGTTGGCGTGAGGCCTGGGTGGGGGCGAATTCGCGAGGCGATGTGCCGGGGAGGAAGGGGAAGTGGATTCCCCGTTCGCCGGGACGGGCTAAGAGTCCTGTGGCGGGGTCGATGAGGACTTCTTCGATATCCCAGTGGGGCTGGGGATCGGGGGGCCATTGATCGATGTCGGGGGCCATGCCGTCGTAATAATCAGCGAAGATGGGGAGGGCGACCGTGCCGCCGTGTTCGCCGCGGGCGAAGGCGTCTTCGTTCTGGTCGCTGCCGACCCAGACGACGGCTGTCTTATAGGGATCGACGACGGCGATCCAGGTGTCGAATTCGTCGCTCGTGCCCGTCTTGGCGGCCAGGGGCCAGTCGTTTGAAAGGGCGTGGGCTGTGCCGCGGGTGACAGCGGCGCGCATGGCACGGAGCATGAGGTGGCTCACCGGTGGATCGACGGCGTAGATCGGCTGTTGGGGCCGCCTGGCAGCCCGGGTGACGCGGGGGATGAAGGCCGGATCATATTGTAAGAAGGAGCCCCGGTCACGGATTCGCCCCGTCGAGAGGTCGCGCACGTAGGCAATATTCTCGCGCTTCATCGACTCTCCCTGTCGGGCAATCGCGCCGTGGACGTCGGCGATTTCGGTGAGGCGAGTGCAGTTGGCGCCAAGGGCTAAGGAGGGGGTTGGGTCGAGGAGGGAGTGGACGCCCATTCGTCGGGCTCGCTCAATCACCGGCTGATAGCCAAGATGCTGCAGCAGATTGGCGGCCGGGATATTTCGGCTCGCCGCATAGGCGTCCAGTGCCGTGAGATAGCCGCGGAAGTCGTAGTCGGCGTTGCGCGGCTGCCATACCCCGTCGTGGGAGGCCACGTCGGTGGGGACGTCGCTCAACAAAGTGGCGGGCGTGACGTCGCGGTGAAATGCCTCAGCGTAGAGGATGGTCTTGAAGAGGCTTCCCGGCTGACGGCATGCCTGCTCGGCACGGTGGAAACGACTGCGCGAGATATCGTAGGAGCCCACGCTGGCCAGGACCTCCCCGCTGTGGTGGTCGGCCACCATGAGCGCTCCCTCGTGAATCGGCGGCTGCCACAGATTCAAGCCGTCGACGTCACGGCGGGCAAAGACGACGTCGTCGATTTCGAAGAAGGTATGCCACCTGCGGTTGGAGCGGGGACGCTCCGTGCGGGGATGGTGGCCTCGGACCCACTCCAGGTCTTCGGCGGCGATTTCGGCTTTTTCGCCAGGGATTCGCAGGACCAGTCCCGACGTATCTGCTGAGATCACGCGGGCCAGTACGAGTCGTGAGCCGTCCAGGCGGAGCTCCTCGTCGAGGGCCTCATCGAATAGGTCCCGGTCAATCACCCGGGCTGCAGGTCCCCGCCAGCCGCGGCGACGATCCTGGGCCTCGATGCCGTCGATGAGGGCCTGTCTGGCCAGGACTTGATGCCCAGGATGATGGGTGGTGGTGATTTCGAGATCGCTGGCCTCCCATTCGCGATCACCGCCGATCTCCTCCCACGCTCGAAGGACGGTGCCCACCGCCTCGGGAACCAGCGAGATCGGTGGATCGACCGGATAGGGCCCCTCCAGGGGATGGGATTGGGCCTCTTTTTTCTCGGCGTCGGTGAGCATGCCGATATCGCGCATTCGGCGGAGCACTCGATTTCGCTCCCGGATGGCCAGATGGGGGTTGGCGATGGGGTTGAAAACACTGGGCGCCGGCAATAGTCCGGCCAGCGTGGCCATCTGGCCGATGGTCAGGTTTTCTGGGGAGACCGAAAAATAGGTATAGCTCGCCTGGGTGATACCCCATGCCTGCGCGCCGAAATAAACGCCACCAAGATAGGCCTCGAGGATCTCTTCTTTGGAGTAATTATCCTCAATTTCTCGGGCCAGCAGAAATTCCCGGAATTTGCGTTGGAGCGTCTTCTCGGGAGCCAAGAAATGCTTGGCCACCTGCTGGGTGATCGTGCTCGCTCCTTGAACGGTTTCACCGGCGCGGTAGTTGTCGAAGGCGGCGCGCAAGATACTGCGCATATTATAGCCGCGGTGCTCGAAGAAATCCTCGTCTTCGGCGGCCAAGACGGCGGCCACGAGCTGAGGTGGCAGGTCGTGATAGGGCACGGGTTCGACGGCGTATTCACCGCCCAGGTACATCCCCTGCTGTGACTGGACGCCCGTACCGTAGGCCGGCCGAAGCTCGCTGAGGTCGGGGAGGGGCGGCAATGTAGCGCGGGTGCGCTCTGCGTAGATCCAGGCTGCGACGAGGGCAATGAGTAGCACTGCGACGACAGTCAATCCGGAGCGGATTACAATCTTGCGAAGCGTTTTGAGTGAGGGCAGCGACATAGTCAAAAGGCAAACCCGGCGCCGGCGCCGGCGTTGAAGAGGTGGATATTTTCGAAGCGGCCGTCGTCGCCGAGGCGCCATTGCCGGGCCAGTTGGCCCTGGGCGTAGAAGGGACCCCAGATGGCGACGCGGGCTTCCGTGGCCAGGAGCGCGCCGTCGAGGTCGACGGCCTGGCGAAGGGCTTCGGTGAAGCGCTGCGTGCCTGGGGAGGCTTTGTAATAGAAGAGGCCGAGCTGTACGCGGTCCTCGAATTCAAAGCTGGCGCGCAGGCGCAGGGCGGCGCCCGTGGGGCCTGTGGCGTCGGAATAGGCGGCGGAGAGGCTGAGCATATCGGCGTAGCGAAGCTGGAGCTGGCCGTAGCCGCCGTGGCGAGTAGATGACTCCATGCTGGCTGCAGCCGTGAGTTTTGGCCCGGCGAGGCCCGGCTCCTCGTAGGCCAGGTGCTGAAAGCGGGTAATCTCGTATAAGGGGTCGATATAGTCCGGGATATATCGCTGGCCCAGGAGCCGATATTCGAGGCGGCTCGACAGGTGGAGCTCTTCGCCGATGTCGGCGTCGACGAGCACACCCGTATGCAGTCCCGTGCCCAGGCTGAAATGGTGATTGATGTCGGTATAGGGCGTCAGGGCGAAATGGTCTCCCCGATAGGCGTTCCAACGCAGGTCGGCGCCCACGATAAGGGTCGGTCTGGCCAACTCCACCAGGGGGCGCAGGTCGGGACCGGCCTGGATGGTATCGTCATCGCCTCGGGCCAAAAGAGTGGGGGCGTTGGTATCGGCGGCGACCGAGACTCCCGCCGTAAGACGACGCCAATTCGATTCTCGGTCGTAAATGACGTCGGGCCGCGCGCTCGCCCGAAGGGCAATCAGGTTGGGGGCGGTCAGGTCGTTCACCATCACCTGTGCGCCCCAATGGGGTCGATCGAGGCGGCCCTGGATGCCCAGTCGGTAGTGGTCAGTGGTGACCACATTATAATAGCCGTTGATGATCGTCGCGTTGCCCAAATTGGCCGGGCCAATTTCACCGACGCGTAGGTGGATCGGGTCGGCAAAGGAGCCGTATTCAAGGCGCCGGATGATGCGGAAATAGTCGGCCCCTTCGTGCCAGTCTTCACGGCGAATCAGGTCGCCCTGTTCCGGCTCGTTGTCGACGATACGCAGCCGAAGGGGGACCTGAAATGACGCCTCGAAAAAGGACTGGCAATCGTCGCGCTCGCATAAAAACATGGGCACCGGGCGCAGATAGCTGAGCCGCGGCGTCAGATGCAAGAAGACGTCCTCTTCAATGGGACCGACGCCGACCTCACCGCTGGCGATCCACAGCGAGTCGTTGGCCTGCGCTATTGTAGGCAGGCCCAACGTGGCCAGGAGAGCAGCCAAAGCTACAAATTTTCGCAATACGGCGCGATACATCGAGACTCCGTAGGTCACGCAATTGGCGACGATGCAGGCTACTTTGTTGGCGGTGTGGGTTCAACTGGTGCTCGCTGTGCTCGCTGTGCTCGCGGTGCTCGCGGTGGTTAGTGGTGGGTAGTTAGTGGTTAACGGCGCCCTGCGAAGTACTCGAGCGTCGAACCACCTCGATCGCTGAACGACAAACCACGAGCCACAAACCACAAACCACAAACCACAAGCCACAAACCACAAACCACAGTGAGCACAGCGAACCGTGAGTGCAGCGAACGCACCTTGTGAAAGATAGGGGGCGTATTTACACTCCCCGCGGGCGAGGAGCGTTTTGGTGAGAGCGGGAATTGGAGATTATGATCGACGTTTTTGAAACACTCGACGAAGTACGGGGCGCCTGGGAGGCGTCGGTGGTGGCCATCGGCAACTTCGACGGCATGCATATTGGACATCAGGCCATCTTCGAGGAAGCCGTCGAGGAGGCGAAACGGCGTGGGGCGAAGGCTGTGGCGTTGACCTTCGAGCCCCATCCCGAGGAGTTTTTTCGGCCCCAGAGTTCGCCGGCCAGGTTGTCGCCGCCGCCCCATAAATTCGAGCTCATGGGGCGATACGGCATCGATGCTGTGGTGGCGTTGCCCTTTGATGCCGACTTTTCCCAACATTCGCCACAGGACTTCGTGGAGAAGATTTTGTTCCACGGTCTGAATGCGCGGCATGTCGTGGTGGGGCGAGATTTTCGTTTTGGACACCGCCGCGCCGGGGATGTGCAGAGCCTCGAGGAGATAGGCCGACCGTTGGGGATGACGCGAAACGTGGCACGCTGGGTGGAGTGGGATGGCGAGAAGGTGAGCTCCACGAGGATTCGCCAGGCCCTGGAGGCCGGCGAAATGGAAGCTGCCCAGACCATGCTCGGCCGGGCCCACCGTCTCTATGGTGAAGTGGTCCATGGCGAGGAGCGGGGGCGCAAATTGGGCTTTCCCACGGCCAATATGAAGGTCATCGAGATGGCGATACCTCCTGTCGGCGTCTACGCCACCACCTTCGGTCGAGCCGGCGAAAAACATTGGCGGGCCATCACCAATATCGGTCACCGGCCGACATTTGGCGGCGGGGAGCTCACGGTGGAGACCTTCGTTCTGGAAGAGGAGGTCGACGAGGAGCTCGATCTCTACGGCGACGAGGTCGAGCTAGACGTCTACCGTCGGGTTCGTGGGGAGAAGAAATTCGAGTCGCCCCGGGAATTGGTCGCCCAGATCGAGAAAGACGTGGCCTGGGTGAGAGAATTTTTTGAAAGGGAAGGTTATGGCAGCTAGCGATATCATGCATCTTCTGGCCGATGAGGAGCATACCGAGGAGAATTGGCTCAAGGCCTGGCCCTTGCTCCGAAAGGATACGGCTCTGGAGGCCCACGGCGTGGAGCTGGTCAGCGTCGGCGACGACGAGCTGGTATTGAGCATGGAGATCGGCGGCCACGCCCGTCAGCCCTTCGGGCTGCTCCACGGCGGGATCAGCATGCTGTTGGCCGAATCGGCGTCGAGCATGCATTCCTGCTGGGGATTGGACCTGCCCCAGAACTACCCCGTGGGAATCGAGATCAACGGCTCCCATATCCGAAGTGCCACGAGCGGTACGGTGCTGGCCAAAGCGACGGTCATCCGCCGCAGCTCGACCCTCATCCACCACGAAGTGAAGATCATCGAGGAGTCGACGGGCCGGGAGTTGTCGATTGTTCGGGTCACGAATCTGTTGCGGACGTTGGGGTGAG
>SLJM01000394.1 GCA_007135085.1 Myxococcales bacterium | reverse complement strand
GGGAGTTTTCGCTCCCTGCGTTTCGCTTTTTCAGACCCACCAGCCCAGGGAAACTCAATGTCTAATCTATTGATAAAAAACGGAGATATCGTCACCGCCAGCGCTCGCTATACGGCCGATATTCTGTGCAAAGACGGTAAAATCGCGGCCATCGCCAAAGACCTGGACGCCCCGGCCGACGTGGAGGTCTACGACGCCAGCGGCAAATACGTCTTTCCCGGCTTCATCGACCCCCACACCCACGTCTATCTGCCCTTTATGGGTACCTACGCCAAAGACGACTACGAGACGGCCACCGTGGCGGCACTATGCGGCGGCACGACGACGCTCATCGACTTCTGCATCCCCGGCCGCGACGAGGAACCCCTGTCGGCCATCGAAACCTGGAGAAATCAGGCCGAAGGAAAAGCCGCCTCTGACTATACCTGGCATATGGCGGTGACCCGCTTCGACGAGGAGGTAGAGACCCAGCTTCGCGAGATCGTCTCCATGGGCATCCCCAGCTTCAAGGTCTTTTTGGCCTATAAGGGGGCCCTCGGCGTCGACGACGGTGAGCTCTACCAAACCATGAAGTTGGCCAAAGAGCTCGGTGTCATCGTCACCGCCCATTGTGAAAACGCCGATATGGTCGCCGAGCTCCAAAAAGATCTCATCGCCGCCGGCAACACAGGCCCCCAGTGGCACGAGCCCAGTCGCCCCGTCGAGGTCGAGGCCGAGGGTACGCGCCACCTATGCAGCATGTCCGAATTAACGGGCGCTCATTGCTATGTGGTCCACCTCTCCTGTGAACGGGCGCTAAAGGAAGCGGTGGAGGCCAAGCTGCGCGGTGTCAACGTCTACGTCGAATCTCTGATCCAGCATCTCTTGCTCGACCACACCTACGCGGAGCGCCCCGACTTTGAGGGCGCCAATTTCGTCATGAGCCCTCCCCTTCGCGAAAAGAGCAATCAACGAGCTCTGTGGGACGGCTTTCGCCACGGCCTGGTCACCACCCTGGGAAGCGACCACGCCCCCTTCGATACCGAGCAGAAGCGAATGGGCAAAGATGATTTTACGCTCATCCCCAACGGCATCCCCTCTCTCGAGGACCGGGTGCGCATGTTCTACACCCACGGCGTGGAGACCGGTCGCATCAACCTTCATCGCTTCGTCTATGCAGCGAGCACGGCAGCGGCCAAGATCTTCGGCTTATTTCCCAACAAGGGAACCATTCAGCTCGGGAGCGACGCCGACCTGGTGGTCTACGACCCAAACCACCGCGACAAGATCAGCGCAGCCACTCACCATATGAATATCGACTACAACCCCTTTGAGGACTTCCCCGTCCACGGCCGCTGCGACCTGGTCACAGTTCGAGGAAACGTACAGGTCCGGCAAGGTGAATTCGTCGGTGAAAAGGGGATCGGCAAATTCCTGAAACGACAGCCCACCCATTTTTGAACTTATTGAGGCAAAAAAATGATTACTTCAAAGCTAGAATTCTCTGCCAGGGACTACCAATTCCAGTCCTACGTGGACGCTCAAAACTGGATCGGCGGCGAGTGGACCCCGTCGGCTTCGGGCACCCAGAAAGCGGTCTACAATCCGCGTCATGGCGAGGCCATGGGATCGGTCTTCTTCTCCGACGAAAGCGACGTCAATGCTGCCTACCAGGCCGCCGCCAGAGCCCAGATAAGCTGGGCACAATTGCCCATCCGTGAGCGCGCTCAGGTGCTGTTCCGACTCAAATTTTTGATGGAGCAAAACCTGGCCGAATTATCCTGGCTGCTGTCCCACGAAAACGGCAAGACCTTCAGCCAGGCCAAGGCGGAAGTCCTCAAAGGGATCGAATGCGTCGAAATGGGCGTCTCCCTCCAAAATATGGCCGACGGAGGCCAACTCGACGTCAGTCGCGGCGTCAATTGCCGTCTCATCCACGAACCGCTCGGGGTGGTCGCAGGGGTGACGCCCTTCAACTTCCCCACCATGGTGCCCCTGTGGATGCTCCCCCAGGCGCTGGTGGCGGGAAATAGCTTTATCCTCAAGCCCTCGGAGCGCACTCCTTACGGGGCCATGAAGCTCGCCGAGCTACTCAAAGAAGCGGGCCTGCCCGACGGGGTCTTCAATATCGTCAACGGCGGAAAAGAGGCCGTACAGGCCCTGGCGGCCCATCAAAAGATCGGCGCTCTGGCCTTTGTGGGCTCCACCCCGGTGGCCAGATTGGTCTACAAACAGGGCTCGAAGACGGGCAAGAAAATGGTCTGTCTCGGAGGCGCCAAAAACCACCTGGTCGTCGTCCCCGACGCCGATCGGGAGCTAACCTCGGACAACGTGGTGGCCTCATTTACGGGGTGCGCCGGACAGCGCTGCATGGCCGCTGCCGTATTGCTGGCCGTAGGCGATACGCAATCGATCATCGACGATATTACAGCCAAGACCCGAGAACTCGTACCCGGCGTCGATATCGGCCCCATCGTCACTCCCGAGTCCCGAGAGCGTATTTTGGGCTTTATCGACGGCGCCGAAGCATTGGGTTTTGACATCCTCGTCGACGGCCGTGGTGCCAAAGTCGAGGGCTATCCCGGATGGTGGGTCGGCCCCACGATCATCGACCGCGTCGAGCCCGGTTCCCCCTGTGCCACGGAGGAAATCTTCGGCCCCGTCCTCTCCATTCTTCGGGTGGACACCCTGGAGGACGCCATCGCCATTGAAAACGCCAGCCCTTTTGGCAACGCCGCCGCTATCTATACATCCAGCGGCGATATCGCCGAGCGGGCCGTACGCAGCTTCGAAGCCGGCATGTGCGGCGTCAATATCGGCGTCCCCGTTCCCCGTGAGCCCTTCGCTTTCGGCGGCTGGAACCACAGTAAATTCGGCCACGGCGACATGACCGGCTGGGACGGCTTCACCTTCTGGACTCGCCCCCGCAAGGTCACGACCAAGTGGGCACTTCAATCGGACCAGACCTGGATGAGTTAATCCCGTCACTGTGAACCGACAATTTATCAATCATTGCAACGCCAGGATCCGTCATGAACGAACAAGAGATTATCGACTCATGTAAACGCCATACCATGTACACCTGGTCCAAGGGCGAGGCCGTCGAACCCCTTCCCGTCGAGCGCGCTGAAGGGGTCTATTTCTACACCCCCGAGGGCAAGCGCTTTCTGGACTTCAACAGCCAGTTGATGTGCGTCAACATCGGCCACGGTCATCCCAAAGTCATCGAGGCCATTCAGAAACAGGTCGAAAAACTGGCCTATGTCTTTCCCGCCTCGGCTACGGCCGTGCGCGCTCGCGTTGGAGAATTGCTGGCCAAGATCATGCCCGGCGATCTCAATCGCTTCTTCTTTACTCTCGGCGGTGCCGAAGCCAACGAGAATGCCATCAAATTGGTTCGGCAGTTCACGGGACGCCACAAAATCTTGAGCCGCTACCGCAGCTATCACGGGGCGACAAACGCCTGTATGCAGCTCACCGGCGATCCACGGCGCATCCCCAACGAACCGGGCACCCCGGGGTTCGTCCACGTCATGGACCCTCGCCCCTACGACTATTCATTCGGCGATACCGAGGAAGAGCGTACAGCGCAGAACCTCAAATACCTCGAAGAAGTGATCATGTATGAGGGCCCCCAGTCCATCGCCGCCATGTTCATCGAGACCGTCACCGGCACCAACGGAGTCCTGCCCCCTCCCAGGGGTTATCTACAAGGACTCAAGCGATTGCTCGACAAATACGAGATTCTGCTGGTCTGCGACGAGGTGATGGCCGGCTTTGGACGGACGGGCAAGATGTTTGCCTTCGAGCATTACGGCATCGAGCCCGATATTGTGACCCTGGCCAAGGGCCTGACCAGCGCCTATGCACCGCTGGGCGCCGTCGCCGTCTCTGACCGCATCGCCGACCACTTCGAGACAAACGTCTTCTGGGGAGGTCTGACCTATAATTCCCACTGCCTGGGGCTCGCCGCCGCGGAAGCTGCGATCCAGGTGTTGCTCGACGAAAAGCTCGTCGAAAACGCGGCCAATCTTCAGTCCGTGATGCGCCAGGAGATGGACCGCCTCGACGAGCGCCACGTATCGGTCAAAGAAGGCCGCGCCCTCGGACTCTTCGGTATGGTGGACCTGCAGAAAAACTCCGCCGGTGATCCCCTCGCCCCCTATAACGGAAGTCATCCCGCCATGGGGAGATTGGGACAATTCTTCCGGGACAATGGGCTATTTACCTTCACCCGCTGGGGAAGTTTTATGTGCAATCCCCCCCTATGCATTACTGAAGACCAACTGCGCGAGGGCTTTGCCATCATCGACCGTGGTCTGGAGATCACGGACGCCGTCTTTGAGGGTTGAGCCCGGGAACGCTTCGCGCCCGGGGGACCGGTGACCCACAATGCCGGTCCCCCGACATCAAGCTCAGGGCAGGAGAATAAAAAGTCCGGTCGACATATAGCCGCGCTCGGTCTTTACGACCCCGAACCCGATATGGGTGAACCGGCCTTCGAGGACGTTGGTACGATGACCACGGGACTGCATCCAACCTGTATGAGCCAGGGCCATCGTCGGCGACAGCGCAATATTTTCCGCAGAGGCATGCCAGTCGACGCCGCGGTCGGCAAGACGCTGCCCCGGGTTGGTCCCATCCGGCGAGTCATGGCTAAAATACTCCCGTTCGATCATATCGAGACTATGGGCCCGGGCAGCCCAGACCAGGCGCATATCGCATTCCAGCGGCGGCAAACCTCGAGCAGCCCTTTCACAATTCGTCAAGCGATACATCAGGGTCTCAAAATCATCGCCACAACGCCCAGGCCGATCGGGCCGCACGCCGTTCCATTGTCCGTTGGGCACGGAATGATCACGCTCCTCGCCAATATCGCTGTGTTCTACGTCTTCTAACCCACACATGACGTGTGTTTCGGCCTTGGCAGACTTCCAATCGCCTCGGGTGGCCGGACCGTCGATTCCTCCCTGCACCTGGACCATTCGATAGGCGACCCCATCGTCATCACTGGAGCCGTCGGTGGTGGTGCAGCTCATCAAAGTCAACGACGTGGCGAATGCGACCCAAATTAGCACTCTCATCATCGGTCCTTCCGGTAATATGGCGGCAAGCCCGGATTGGCTCTAGTGAAGATAGTGAAGACTCAACAGCCCCGATCTTTAGATCTATTTCACCTACGACTGGTAAGCTTCAGTTGTTGGTGCCCGGCATGTTGAGGTTTACGTATTGCATCACCTTCGAGTAATCTCGATCCAAAGGCTGCACAGGCAAATTGTTGTCCCGCCGAGCCGCTTGCGAGACGCGAGGTGATGATCGTGATGGACGAGACCGAATTACATCCGGCAATCGTGGCCGGGTTCTTACTCTCCGTCGCCATCATCTGCGCCGGAAT
>SLJM01000183.1 GCA_007135085.1 Myxococcales bacterium | reverse complement strand
GGATCATCGGTATTCTGACCGCCGGTTTGACTGCCTTCTATATGTTCCGCCTCTATTTCATGACCTTCTGGGGCGAATGTCGGGCCGACGAAGATACGAAATCCCATATCCACGAGTCGCCAAACTCCATGGTCGGACCGCTCACCGTGCTCGGTGTGCTGTCGATTATCGGCGGCTGGATCGGATTCCCTCATTTCGTGGCGCGGTACTTCCCGGAGGGAGCGCAGCCTTACGTGCTGGGCCTGGAGCACTGGCTGGCAGATGTCTTCCTCGTGGCCAATGAATATCGCCTGGTCGGTCGCTTCGGTGACCACCCCTATGGAGCGGAGGCCATCGCCGCCGCTGTCGCCTTCGGGGTGGCCGGTACGGGTATCGCGCTGGCCTGGCTGATGTATATCAAGCGGCCAGAGTTGCCGGGAATCATCTACGAGCGGGTCACGGCTGCCCACAAAGTGTTGACCAATAAATACTACGTGGACGAAGCCTACGACTTCCTCTTCGTGCGGTCCACGCTGGGGCTGGGCAAAGCATTATACTGGTTCGATCGCTATATCGTGGCTGGACTTCTGGTGGGAGGCACCGCCTTTATGACCCAGAGCGCCGGTGCGATTCTGAGCAATTTGCAAAGCGGCAGCGTCCGGCGATACGCCACGTATCTGACGCTGGCAATCCTGTTGATCTTCCTCGCAATCTACTACGGCGTCCAGTGAGGCCCCGTTTACTAGACCGATGCCAAAATGGCGTCGGTGGTCGCGAAAATCGGGAAATATGACGATGGTTGAATTGACGAGTATTTTCAGCGCCCTGGCTTCCATGCCCGTCATCGCTCAGGCGGCGGCGGACGGGGAGGGCGGTATCCCGTGGCTGACGCTGACGACCTTTGGACCGGTGCTGGGTATCCTGGCGCTGATGTTCATTCCCCGTGAGCAGGTGGAGGCCCTTCGAAACGTGGCCCTACTGACCACGCTGGGCGTCTTCGTGGTCAGCCTGGGAATCATGATCAATTTCAATCCCGGGATCGCCGCCGCCGCCGGCGAGGCATTTACCTTCCAGATGACGGAGTCCCTGGAGTGGATCCCCGCCCTTGGGATTGAGTATTATATCGGCATCGACGGGTTCAGCATCTGGCTGGTCATGATGACCACCTTCTTGATGCCCATCGCCGTGTGGTCGACCTATTCAGCGGTCGATAAATACGTCAAAGAATATATGATCTGCCTGCTATTTCTGCAGGTGGGTATGGTGGGCGCCCTGGTGGCCCTGGACGTGTTCCTCTTCTACATCTTCTGGGAGGTCATGCTCATTCCGATGTATCTGATCATCGGAATCTGGGGCGGCAAAGAGCGCGTCAAAGCAGCGATCAAATTCTTCCTGTACACCATGCTCGGCTCGGTGCTGATGCTGGTGGCCATCGTCTACGTCTATCTGACGGCCGCCGACCAGACCGGGATCTACTCCTTTGCCTACAGCCATCTGCTGGGTGTGGAGCTGAGCTATACCGAACAATTCTGGCTCTTCGGCGCCTTCGCGCTGGCCTTTGCCATCAAGGTGCCCCTATTCCCGTTCCACACCTGGTTGCCCTTAGCGCACGTGCAGGCGCCGACGGCGGGCTCAGTGATCCTGGCGGCGGTGATGCTGAAGCTGGGCACCTACGGCCTGATTCGCTACGCCTTCCCGATGTTCCCGGATGCACTGATCGTCTACGCCCCCTATATCGCGGCGCTGGCGGTGATCGGAATTATCTACGGCGCTGTGGTGGCGCTCATCCAGCCGGACGTCAAAAAGCTGGTGGCCTATAGTTCGGTCAGTCACCTCGGGTTCTGCGTGCTCGGTCTGGTGGCCATGACGCCCCAGGGCCTGGCCGGCGGCATGTACGTCATGCTCGCCCACGGTATCGCCACGGGAGGCCTCTTCCTCTGTGTGGGCGTGCTCTATGAGCGACGCCACAGCAAGCAGATCGCCGACTTCGGCGGTGTGGCCAAGGTGATGCCCGTCTTCGCCGCTTTCTTCGCCATCATCATGCTCGGCTCGGCAGGATTGCCGGGGCTGAACGGATTCGTCGGTGAGTTTTTGAGCCTTATGGGCGCATCGAAGAGCCACTTCCTGTCCTTCGGGGAGTACCAATTCTTCATGCCCTCCGCAGAAGGGGGCTCGGAGGTCGCCGGTTTGACCGCCCTCTCGGCGCGCAGCATGGGACCTGAACTGACGGCGTTTGTCTTTACCATCTTCGCCACCACGGGGGTCGTGCTCGGCGCGGCCTATCTGTTGTGGATGTTCAAGCGGGTCATGTTCGGACCGGTCAAGGACGAGAAGGTGAGCAAGATGCCCCGATTGTCGGGCCGAGAAATCGGCGTGCTCCTTCCCATCGTGGCCATGGTCATCTTCATGGGGGTCTATCCCAAGTTCTTCTTGAGCTATATGGACCCGTCGATGGAGCAATATCTGGGCTATATGGACGAACAGGTCAGCCTGGCGGTGGAAGCGGCCGAGGCCGATCCGGAGCGAGAGCCCATCTACGGCTCGGTGGTCGTCGAGCGGCTGCACCCGGACTGGGTGCCCGAGGGTTCGATGTGGGACCGCGCCATGGAACGAGCTGACGAATAAAAGTGCATTTTGAGGCACCACGAGATTCACGGCGGCTCGAGCCAACGGGTCGCCGCCATTGCAGATACGGGTCTTTGGAACCATGAACTTGCTGTCGACTATCACAACGCTTGCCCTGCTGACGCCCCCGGAAGGCGCCGAATTTGTGGCCATCGTGCCCGGCGCCATCGTGACCCTGGTGGCCATCGCGTTCATCATCGTCGATGTCTTCCACCGGCAGGGGACGCCTCGCGATTATCTGGCCTATTTCTCGGTGGTCGGACTGGCCGTAGCGGCCGGCAGTTGCTGGTATCTGTGGGATAGTGGTCTGGAGCGCGCAGCCTTCTTCGGAATGCTGTACTTTGACCAATTTACCCTGTTTTTCTCGGCTCTGGCCTGCGTGACAGCAGCGCTGGCGATCATGTGTTCGCCGCCGATATTGCAGGCCCATCGCATGGACCGAGGTGAATATTATCTGCTGATCCTGTTCAGCGTGGTGGGCATGATCTTCATGGCCGCCTCGGCAGATCTGCTCACGCTGTTTATCTCCCTGGAGTTGATGTCCATCCCCATCTACGTGGTGGCCGGCTTTTTGAGAAAGGATGTGCGCAGCGCCGAAGCGTCGATGAAATATTTCATCCTCGGTTCGATCTCGGCAGCGCTGATGCTCTACGGTATCGCCCTGATCTACGGCGCCACGGGGACGACGAACCTGGAGTATATCGCCAATAACCTGGCGCTCTACCTGGACGGCAGCGGTCACGAGGCCTATGGCCTGGTGATGTTGGGGATGGTCCTCATCATGAGCGGCTTCATCTTCAAGATCGCCGGCGTGCCCTTTCATATCTGGGCCCCCGACGTCTATACGGGAAGCCCGACACCGGCGGTTGGCTTTATGGCCACGGCGTTTAAGGCAATTGCCTTTGCGGCGTTGATTCGAGTCTTCGTCATCGCCTTTCCATCGGAGGTGCTGCGAGGCGGATTCTTCGGTCTGGGCTGGATCGACATCGCCTATTTCGTGGCCTTTGCCTCGATGGTGCTCGGAAACCTGGTGGCCGTGGTCCAGAATAACGTCAAGCGCATGCTCGCCTACTCCAGTATTGCCCACGCCGGCTATCTGATGGTGGGCTTCGTGGCCGCCAACTCCCACCCGGCATTCTACCTGCATAACGACGCGATTCTGTTCTACCTGGTCACCTACGCGTTTGCCGTCGTCGGCGCCTTCGGCGTGCTCGGCTATTTCTCGCGGCAGGGCCAGAATGTGGAGACCTTCCAGGACCTGGGCAACCTGGGTCTGAAGCATCCCTTTATGGGGCTGTGCATGGGGGTGTTCATGTTCTCCGCAGCAGGCTTTCCGCCGACGGCGGGCTTCCTCGGAAAGTTTTATATCTTCCGAAGCGGTGTCGACGTCTACGCTCAGACCGCAGAGCTGGCGATCCTGGTCCTGGTTGTCGTCGGTGTCCTGACCAGCGTGGTCGGTGCCTTCTATTACCTGAAGGTGCTGGTCTATATGTATATGAAGCCCGAAAAACGGGTCTTCGAGCCCATCCGGCATAAAGGAACTCGCCTGGCCGTGGCGATCTGCGCCGTCATGACTCTCTATATCGGCCTGTTCCCGGCGCGCACCATCGATATCAGCCGCGATGCGGTGATGGATATGCGCGGCGTCTCCGCCGAAGTGGCGGAGACCATCGAACGCGGTGAGGCCGAATTGGAGCGGATCCGCGGGAGTGAAGAGGACTGATCCGACGGGTCCGATCCAACTCCTTTCAAAGCGGCCGCGCCAGGTTGAGGTAGGTGATCTCCGAGACCTGAGCGCGACGGCGACCGATGGGCTTGAAATCGAAGTCGTTCAATAAGTCACAGACAAATTGGTCGGTCTCGTCGACGTCTATTCGGAGCCGATCGGCCCCTTGCCCCATCGCATAGCCGACGCATTCGTGGAGCAGGGCCTCTGCGAGGGCGTGCTTTTGGCTTGCGATGTCCGGAGAAAGCCCCAATTTCGAAATATAGAGATCCCGTCTTTTTAGAGGACCGAAGAGGGGGATGAGATCTTTTATCCGCGCCCGCAGTTCCGGCGATCTGGGATCGTCGCTGTGGTGTATGAGGTCGAGGATGTCTGCCTCGCGGCGAGGGACGACTTCCCGGGCGGCCATGGCGCAGAATCCACCGGCGACGCGGTCGTCTGCAATCAGAAGGCGGGTGCGGCTCAAGGCGATCTCGGCGTCGGCCCGTTTCATCCAGCGAGCCAACGTGGAGCCGACGTGGTGTCCGGTGAGGAGAATCTCGAAATAACGTCGGTCGCAGCGATAGATCCATGGCACGAGCTGATAGAGGCGTTCCTCGATGGCCGGAACCTTATGAGCCATGATGAATAGAATATGACGGAGTGAGTCACTCATTGCTGAAACTCCTGCGTGGTGGGGGTGGCGGGGCGCCGGCGGCTAAGTCCACCAGTCCACCCAGCGTCGTCAGTCGATCGGGATCAGCATCGTAGAGATCGAGGGGGACGCCCCTGCGTTGCTCGAGTTGGGCCAGCAATTCCAAAAAGCCAATGCTATCGAGAAGGCCTGCGTCGACGATATTGAACGAGTCATCGATTTCGTCGGCGCAGAGATCGGCCCGCCGAAGGGCGGGGGCCAGAAGTTCAAGGATCATCTCGCGTGCAGAACTATCGTCGGGCGACATGTAGTCTCTCCAGTCTTTGATGTGCCCCCGGTCGAATCAGGGCTCGTGGGTCGCGTTGCAATAGGAGGATCGACGCCGAAGCAAAGTGACGGGTTCGACAGGCCTCGACGGCGCCGCCGCCCAGGGCAAGGCGTCTCAATTCGCCACGTCGACGCAGGACACGGCCCACGGGTTCGACGCGGACCTCCGGATCGAGTTCCAGATCGCGCACGTACATGCGATAGGTGCGCCGATCGATGCGGTCGCCGTCGCGATAGGGCGCTGAGAACTCTTTGTGGTAGCGATAGGGCACGCCTGCTTTTTCCTCGGCAAAGTGAACCATGGACACGGCGTTGATCCCGCATCCAAGCATCAAGATGAGGGCGTCCAACTCGATGAGAGCGTCAAAGCTGCTACCGCTGTCGAAAGCGCCTGGCGTGTCGCGGTGGGCAAGGTCGTCTGCCAGGGCGCCCACGGCGGCCAGGGACTGCATCGGGTGTGGGGAGCGCAGGGCATCTGGCAAGCACCGGATATATTCGCTGAAGGCGCCCATGCCCTTCGACGGCGTTTGCTGACGGTCAAATCGCTCCCCCTTGCAGAAATCGAAGTTGAAGGTGGGCACCACGATTGTGCCCTTTGGCCCCAGGCGGCGACGTATGGCGTCGTAGATCCGCCGGGGAATCTCATTCATCGCCACCCCTTTGATGGGGCCCAGGGCAAAGAGGGCGCTGTGGACGAAGACCACGTCGCCGCGGCGCAGCCCGGCGGCCACCAGGGACTCGTCCAGAGCTTCTTCGCGGTAATACTTCACGGCTCATACCTCCTGGTCGTCGAGCATCTTTTGCAATGCCTTGCGGTCGAGTTTGCCGCTGTTGTTTTTGGGCAGATGCTCCATGCCGATGATCCGGGATGGGATCATATAGTCGGGGAGGGTGCGCCGGCATTTGGCGAGGATATCTTCGGTGTCCAGCGGGGCGTCGCAGGCCACAAAGCCCACTACGCCGCCCACCTCTTCGGGGCCCTGGGGCCAGGCGACGCAGACCGCCAGTTCATGGCCGCAGGCTCGGCGAAGGGCGTCGTCGATCTCGGCCAATTCCACGCGGTGGCCCTGCAGCTGAATCTGATCGTCGCAGCGGCCCAGAAAATGGAGGCATCCCGACTGGTCGCGCTCGACGATATCGCCCGTGCGATACCAGATCTGGTCGCCCGTCTCTTGAAGGCGAATAAAGCGTTGGTCGGTCAACTCCGGGGCCTGCCAATAGCCGCTGGTCAGTTGACTGCCGGAGAGTAATAACTCACCGGGCTGACCGGGGTCGGCGCGGCGGCCGCCCTCGCCGAGAACGAAGGTCTCCTGGTCGGGAAATGCCTGCCCCAGGGGGACGACACCGTTACGGCAACTTCGATCGGGCGATCCCGGATGCCACCGATAAGAGGTAAAGGCGATGGTCGCCTCCGTGGGGCCGTAGAGGTTGTCCACCGTGGAGTTGGGAGCGGCGGTGGCCCATTTGTCGGCCACCGAGGCCGGGAGGGCTTCGCCACAGAACAGGCTGGCCCGCAGGCTGGGAAAGGCGCCCGGCGCAAGCTGTCTGAAACGATCCATGGTCATCGCCAGGGTGGGCACGGAGAACCACATGGTCAGTTCGTGGTCGCGGATGAATCGCCCGGGGGCCATGCGCACCCGCTTTGGCAGAGGATACAGGCAGGCCCCGCTGGACCAGGTGGTGAAGAGATCATGGACCGATAGATCGAAGGCCAGCTTAAAGGTCTGGGAGACCCGGTCGTCGGGGTGAATGCCGTAGGCGTGGCAGATATAGTCCACATAGGCCCGGGCGTTGCGGTGGCGAATGGGCACCCCCTTGGGGCGACCCGTGCTGCCGGAGGTGAAGAGGAGGTAGGCCAGATCGTTTTCGCTGACCGGTCTGGGGTCGAAGGAGGGGGTGAGCTGCTGGAGGGCCGGGGCCGACAAAAAGCGGTGTCTTCGATGGCGTTTGGCCCACAGGCGCAGATCGTCGAATTCGGGGGCGATCACAGCCATCGTGCGCGGGCTCTGGGCCAGCAGGGCGTCGAGCCCCTCCAGGGCTTCCTGACCGACGATGAGCACGTCGATGCCCGAGCGATCGACGACGTCGCCGATGCGCTCTCCGGGAAGATCGGGGTGGATCGGCACGTAGCCCCGGCCGGCGCTCAAGATGCCCAGAATCGCCGTATAGGCCGTCAGGCTACCCGTGGCATAGACCCCGGCCAGGGGGTTGTCCGTGGGCGCTACGGCGTCAATGGCCTCGGCGATGGCCCCCGCCTTTTCAGCCAGGGCTTCGTAGGAATAGGTCTTGCCGTCGAGATGAAGCGCCGGACGGGTGGGATATTGGGTGACCGACTCGGCAAAGCCGCGCAGTAGTGATGGCATAAATGCCCCCCATTGATTTTGAACAGCCAAAGGCGAAATGCTCGCAGTGCTCGCTGCGGCGATGATCTAAATGTGATCATCCCGGCCCGTCTGTCGAGCGCTACCGGTCATGTTGACCATTCTGAGAATAGTGATTATTTCTTCTAAAGCTGTTTTTAAGGGCAGTATCTACATTTTAACACGAGGGGGGATAGATGCGAAAATTCGCGACAGCCGTGGCGATCTGCGCCATGGCAGGTCTTATTTCTTGTGGGCCCAACGGGGATTCTGACAGCGGGGCTGACGAACTGGACGATTTCGATCAGGTTACTCAAGCCCACCACCGCCCCGGTCATAGCGGTGGACCTCCGGGCAGCCGCGACAACGATAACGGTGACAACGGGAACAACGGCAACAACGGGAACAACGGGAACAACGGCAACAACGGGAACAACGGCAACAACGGGAACAACGGCTACGTGGATGAGGACGGGATCGTCCGATGCTCCCACGACGGCCATTGCAGTGAGGGTGAGGTCTGCAGTCAGGGAGGGCGCTGCATCGACGTCACGGGCTCCCGATCGGTGCTGGCCGAACTCCAGGCCGATCTCGACGATCTGCCCGAGGCGGTGGGCATGGGCGTACCCTATGAATTGCCTCCCAACGCCAAATTGAGGATCGACGACGAAAATGGTGACGGTATCGGGCTGTTTTTGGACAACGCCGTGATCTTTGAGGGCAACGGCTCGGTGTTGATCGTGGAAAACGGAATGGTGGGCATGCGCCTGATAAACGGCACTTCAGGCGCCCAGTGGTCGACGGTCAAGAACCTGCGCATTCAGCCTCAGGAGCGCGGTGAGCATGAGGGGATCGGTATTGATGTGCGCGCCCATGGGCTGCGCCTGGAGAATCTGTGGATTCAATATATGGGCACCGGAATTCGCGCTCATACCTACGCCAACGATCTGGGTCATGCCAACGTCAACACCCAGCAATGGAGCAGGATTATTTTGAGCAATAATTACCATCACGGCATGCATGTGCGCAGCGGTGATTCCAACGCCGGGCTCTTTTCGGGCATCGAGGTCCTGGGGGGAGCGGGGATCCAGGATGATTCATTCCTGGGCAATACCTATCTATCGCCTGTCATCACCAGCGATCGCGGCGCTTCGCTGGACATCTCGAGTAACGCCAGCTCCTCTCTGGTGCTGGGGCTGTATCTGGAGGATAGCGCGAAGAATCCCACCGCCGTCTCCGCCAACGACCTCCACGTGGGCGGCAACGCCATCAATCGTCTCGAAACGAGGGGTGATCGCATCGGCCGGCAACATACGAAGCTGCGCTTTCGCAATGAGCATGGGGTGCGAATGCGAATTCCCGGCGGCCCCTACGAGGCGTTCGCCTTTCGTCATCCCGATGAGACCTACGAGTGGCGCATGAGGTATTTCCCGTCACCCCGGCAATGGCGCTTCTTTCACGTGGGAAGTGGTCAGATGCCCTATCGGTGGACCGGTGAGCATCACAACCAGGGGCCCGGTCTCTACCAGCTCGGTACGCCCATGCAGTAGCCTGTCTTGAGTCTTGGGTCTTGAAAGGCACCCTGCGACGATTCCAACGTCTCCGTTGTTCTCGTTCTGCGGAGCCCGTAGTTCAAGACCCACGACTCAAGGCCCACCGCTGTCGACGATGACTCCTTTTTCCATCAAGGTCTGGGCGGTGTCGATGAGCTCCAGGCAGTCCACGCCGATAGTCTCGGCGATATCGATGAGATCGCGCTCCCCGTCGGCATAGGCCAGCAGATTTTTGGTGGTCCGCACGGTCTGGCCGCTGTTTCGCTTGCTCAACGTGGGGTACAGGCCCCGCTTGCCGAGCTGGGGTTCGCAGGGATAGCGCCCTGATGGATGGAAATTATTCTCCAGAACCTGGACGCATTTTTGATGGAGCTCCACCGTCTGGGCCAGCCCCTGGGGCGTAATGAGGCTCAGGTCGTCGAGCGAGGTATGATATTCGGGGTATTCTCGGTATTTTGAGCGCATGATGGATACCACCGGCAGATCCACGCCGGGGCTGCAATATTGGCGCTCGTCACTTCCTCGATCGAGAAAACTATAGGCCTCATACTTGTCGGTATGGTGGTGGAGCACGTGGCGTGCCACTCGGTCGGCCAGCGTGGTGCCGCGGCGGGAGGGCATAAACGAATAGGTCCGCTCGTCGCCACAGCAGGTCAGTTGGAATCCGGCGATCGTATGCTCTCGAAGCTCACGCAGATGCCGTGAGATATAATAGATGGAGCCGATGGTCTCCGGGGCGAAGACGAAGCGATAGGTCAGGCGCCGATCGTCGCGCCCGGCCAGCCAGCGGGCCAGGGCAGTGGCCACGACCGGTCCCGACAATTCGTTGTTGGCCATCGAGGGATGGCAGATATAGGTCGAGAAGAGGACTTCTTCGGTGCTGTGGCCCGGTAAAATGAGTTGGCCGTAGGTCATATGGCCCGGCTCCAGCCTGGAGCGGATCACCACCCGGTAGACGCCCGGCTTCAACGCCCGCCGCTGTCGCTCGCTGAGGCAAAATCCCCAGCGCCGCGTATAATAGGACGTCACGTAGGGGATGGCGTCGGGCTGCTCGGGAATGCTGTGGAGGTGGGGCTGCAACTCTTCGAGGGACATCTGGGCGTCGACGGGCACTGAATAGCCCATGAGGTGCAGATTGTGATCGTGAAAATCACAGATTCGCTCTCCGTCGGGATCGATAATATAGGCCTCGTCGACGTTCCATTCGTCGGGGACCTGCCAGTCAAAGGCCTCGGTTCCGCTTGGGACTTCATGGATCGCCAGGTCTGGCATCAACTCCGCGAGATAGGCCAGGCTCTGGCGCACGCCTTCACCGGTGAGGCTGCGCGGGATTGGATAGAGGTCACATGCCCATTGATAGAGTTCGTCTCCCAGGTCGGGTCGCAGATCGATGTCCAGAGCCATAGATTTCCCCCAAAGATTGGTGTTGGCGTTGACGCCCAAAACGTGAACACGCCGCGGGCTACGTCGAGCGGCGGCGTGTTCAGGGAAAATAGATGGCCCTCAAAATCAGGCGGGCAGGTCGAAGCGAATGGCCACCTGGCCCCCGAGGACGATGACGTCGCCGTCATTTAAGGGGGCGCGCTCGCCGAGCTGGAGCAGCTCTGCGTTGTGCTGGGTCGGCTCGTCGCTCAACACATAGAGGGTATAATTTTTATTCTGCTTGAAGATCGCCAGGTGCTTTGCGGCGAGTTGTGCGCCCTCGATGGTGGAGAGGTCGACCTGGCCGCTGGTGAATTCCGTGGATGCCGGGACTGCTGGTTCTTCTGCCTGGATTTCCTCGGCGAAGGACTCTTCGGCGAAGGCCTCTTCGGCAGGGGAGCTGAATTCATCGCCGAATGCTGCCTCATCGGCGTCTTCTTCGACCGCCACCTCATCGAGTGCCTGTTCCGGTTCCACCTCTATCATCTCGAGCTCTTCGAGCTCGTCCTCGACGGGTTGGGCGGCCGCCGGTTCTCCGGGAGCCTCTTCGACCGAGGCTGAGGCGGTGCCGAAATAGGTCACCGAATCGGTGAGATCGACGGACTCCACGGCTCGATGGTCGAAAAAGACGGTCACTTTCGCCGGCTCGGGATATTCGCCGGGAACGGGCAGGGGGGCGACGTCGATGGCGGTCCGCTCAGTGGTGCGCTGGGGCTCGATGGTGGGGGCTTCTTCCTCGGGCTCCTGTTCGACGACCTCCTCCTCGAAAACCTCCCCTTCTGCAGAGGCCGCTTCCTGGGAAAACTCATCTTCGTCGTCGGTGAATTCGTCTGCCTCGGGGGCTTCTTCGTCCCACTGCGCGTCTTCCTCGGAGGCCTCGGCGTCCCACTGGTCCTCCTGCTCCTCTTCGCTCCATTCCTGGTCGTCGTCGGCGGAGGCTTCACCTTCCCAATCACCGTCTTCGGCGTCTCCAGCAGCCTCGACGGAGACTTCCTCCATCGCCTCTAGCTCGTAGTCGGGCTGTTCTTCGCCTTCGTCGACAGCCTGAGCCTCGTCAAGCTCATCGCCGTCAAACCCGTGGTCATCGCCAAACTCATCATCTTCTTCGGCGGCCTCGATCTCGAAGTCCTGGTCATCTCCGAACTCCTCGACGTCGCCCTCAAACTCACCCTGACCATCGTCATCGAGAGCTTCCACGGGCTCGGCGGGGACCTCGTCTATCGCCTCGAGTTCGAACTCTTCGTCGGCAGCCATGGCCAGGGCGCTGCCGCATTCGAAGCATTCCTCAGCATCGGGTTCGTTGAGCGCTCCACAGGACGGACAGGTGATGGCGTCGGTCATCGCGTATCTCCGGACAAGGGCAGGGCAGGTTTACCGTGTGAACTCAAGGGTGAGGATAACCCAAGAGTTGAAGGAGGGGCAAGTGGGGGAACGGCCGTCAACTGTATGGCGAGACGTCGACCAGCACGTCACGGGGCTTGCAGCCGTCGGAGGCGCCGACGATGCCCTCGCGCTCCATCATATCCACCATGCGGGCGGCGCGGTTGTAGCCCACGCGCAGCTTGCGCTGGAGCATGGAGATGGAGGCCCGGTTGGAGTCGACGACGAGGCCCACGGCCTGCTCGTAGTATTCGTCCTTTTCCTGCTCCGGTAGCTCGGCGCCATCTTCGTCCTCTTCTTCGGCGAGGATTTCGTCGTTATAGGCCGGGTCTCCCTGGTCTTTGAGGAAGTCGACGATCTTGTCGATCTCACGCTCCGAGACGTAGGCCCCGTGGGTACGCTGGAGGAAAGACGTTCCCGGCGGGACGAAGAGCATATCCCCGTTGCCCAGCAGGTTCTCGGCGCCGTTGGAGTCCAGCACCACCCGGCTGTCGGTCTTGCTGGTCACGCGCAGGGCCAGGCGGGTGGGGAAGTTGGCCTTGATGAGGCCCGTAATGACGTCCGTCGACGGACGCTGGGTAGCCAGGATGAGGTGGATGCCGGCGGCGCGGGCCTTCTGGGCCAGTCGGGCCACGGCGGTCTCCACATCTTTGGAGGCCGTCATCATCAGGTCTGCAAATTCGTCGATAATGACCACGATATGGGGCATATGCTGGTGTTCGGGCTCGCCGTCGGCGTCGATGCCAAGAGCGTTGAGGGCCTCCGATTCCTCGCGACCGTTGAGCTGGTCGAGCTCGGCCTGCTTCGTATATTTGGCGACCTTGTCGTTATAACCGTGGATGCCGCGAACCCCCATATCGGCCAGCGCCTGGTAGCGGCGCTCCATCTCCATGACCGTCCAGTTCAGAGCCACAGTGGCCTGTTTGGGATCGGTGACCACCGGCAGCAGCAGGTGGGGGATATCCTCATAGATGCTGAATTCGAGCATCTTCGGATCCACCATGATAAGGCGCACGTCGTCGGGACTATGCTTGTAGAGCAGGCTGATGATCATCGTATTGACCGCCACGGACTTACCGGAGCCGGTGGCGCCGGCGACGAGCAAGTGGGGCATCTTGGCCAGGTCGGCGACGATGGGCCCGCCCTCGGTGTCTTTTCCGAGCGCCAGGGGGAGGCTCATATCGTCTTCGTTCATGAAGACTTCGTCGGCGATAATCTCTTTGAGGTAGACCATCTCACGCTGCGGATTGGGGACCTCGATGCCGACCACGCCTTTTCCGGGGATGGGGGCCACGATACGCACGCTTCGGGCCGCCAGGGCCATGGCCAGGTCGTCGGAGAGGTTGGCGATCTTCGAGATTTTGACGCCAGGGGCGGGCTTGAATTCGAACATGGTGATCACCGGACCGGGGCAGATCTCGACGACTGAGCCCTCGACTCGGAAATCGGCAAGGGTCTGTTCGATCTCGGCCGCCATCTGTCGCAGGGCGTCGCCGTCGACGGTGACGCCGTCGCCGCGGTCGAAGTTCAGATAGGACAGGGGAGGGAGTTCGTAATTTCCCTTTTTCTTGGGCTTGAACAACAGCCCGCCCTCGTCGTCGTCGGCCAGAAGCTCCTGCTTTTGTCTCGACTTGCGGGTGGCCTCGCTCTCGACGATCTGGGGACCGAAGGTGGCGTCGTCGCCGGCTAGCATCTGGCTCGGCTCGGTCTCGGAGCGCATGTCGATGACCTGGGTGTCCGTGACCTCGTAGACCTCTTCGTCATCGCCGTCGTTCTTGGACTCCAGCCCCTGGATGGGGATGGGAGCTTCTTCGATATCTGCTTCCGTTTCGACGGGATCGCCCATTTCCCATTCGTCGCCTTCATCAGATGCGTCGGCGGGAGCGGGCTTTTCCTCTTCTTTTTTGGGCGTCGACTCGTCGTTTTCGGGCTCCCGTTGCTCCTGTTTGCGCAGTCGACCACCGAAGAGTCTGGCCAGGCGGGAGGCCACTTTGCGGTCCACTTCTTCTTCGACGGTCTCCTGGAAGTCGTATGTTTCTGGCGTCAGGGGTTCGATGGAGCGTTCGGCCTCCAGGCGGGCCTGTTCGGCGATGGAAGATTCCTCACCGGCCAGTAATTTCTCCCGTTCCTCGGCAAAACGCCTCTTATATTCACGGCGGACTTCGATCTTGTGTCGGACCCTGGCCACGCCGCGATGGAATATACCCAGGCCGGTGCGGGCCACGGCGCCAGGGCTCAATTGGGTGACCAAGACGGTGCCCACCAAAAGGAGGCATCCCGAGATGATTCCCGTGCCCACGGTGCCGAAAAAGGAGCGCATGACCTCGCCGGTGAATTCACCGATCCAGCCGCCGGCGCTGTGGCCGAAGATGGCCTGTTCCACCAGCAGAAGGTGGCCAAGGACGGTGCCGGAGACCACGAATAGCCCCTGGCCGATGAGCTCTCCCGTGCGGGCCTCGATGGTGCGTCCTAGCAATAGGGAGACGCCGAAAAACCAGAGGAGGGCGTTCAAGAAGAAGGCGCCAATGCCAAAGATCGACAAAAGGGCATTGCCGATATGGACCCCGGCCGGGCCGATCAGATTTGAGGGCTCTCCGGTGGTGGCCAGGTCTTCGGGAGTAAAGCTGAGGATCGCAAGAAGGATCACCAGCGCCATGGCGATGAGCACCAGGCCGCCGAGCTCGCGCTGGAGACCGAAGGTGGAAGCGCTCTTCTTGCGAGACCCCGATTTGCGACTTTTTTTGGCGGCCGTGCTGCTTCTGGCCATGACTGCCCTCCGTGGCACATCAATATCATTTCAAAAAGGCCGGGCCATGGGCGCATCCTTGCGCCGCTGTGGCTGGAAGGTCGGTCGTCCGGCCTTTCGCGCACTGGTCTACGCGCTCAGGCTATCATGACAGATATGGCAAGCAAATATTTCGCAGTTACAGTGGTTGGTAGTTGGTGGTTGGTAGTTGGTGGTTAGTGGTTGGTGGTTAGTGGTTAACGGCGCGCTGCGGCGAACCCGAGCCTCGATCCACCTCGATCACCGAACCACGAACCACGAACCACGAACAACAAACCACAAACCACGAACCACGAACCACGAACCACGAACCACGAACAACAAACCACAAACCACAAACCACGAACTTCGCGAGCCTCACGGCCAGTGCCACAACAACTCGATATTATGGAGGAAGGGCCTGATATCGTTGTCGGTGCGGGTCAAGCGCACCTCCACTTCGTAGGACACCCCGCCCGTGATGGGACCGCCGAGGAGGTCGTAGAAGTCGAAGATGTGATCGTCTTCGCCGACGGGGTATTCGTAATAGTCGGCGGCGCCGCCGCCGGTGGCGGGATACCAGGGGCCTGCGGCGGCCCCGTTGGCGTCGAGAGCCCTGATTCGAATGCCCAGGCTGGTCGACGCCGGCACCGTGGCCTCCACGTCGATGCCGTCGACGACGTTGGTGGGGATTCCCGTGCCAAATTCGTAGCGCCAGATGCCGCGGGGGGCGGTGAAGTTAAAGGCCGACGAACCGGTGAAGTCCGAATAGGTATAGTGGCCGTGAGAGCCGATATTATAGGTGCCGGCCAACTCTTCGGTGTCGGGGTCGATCTTGAAGATCCAGGTCGTGGCCATGCCCAGATGCCAGGCGTAGCCGTCGCTGTCGAAGCCGATGCCGCGCATATCGCCGCCGCCGGTGGCCTCGGGCAACCAGTTGCCGCTGTCGTCGCGCATGACCGGGATGAATCGCCAGGTGCTCTGCTCGGGGTTGTCCTCGTCAAATTGCAGTCGCATGACGTAACCGTCGTTTCGCGCGGTCACCCAGATGTCGCCGGTGGCCGGCTCCACGCCCAGGGCGGTGGTCTCCCAGCCGGCACAGCCGTTCATGCAGTCCGTCTGGACTTGAGCCGACGTGCCGCGGGGCGGGAGTTGCCCGTTGAATTGGGCGGGGACGTGGAAACGGTGGATTCGGTTGGTGCTGGGATCGAACATGGCCACCCCGTCGCCGGTGGGGCTATGGGTCTGCGCCCACCCCGGATTTCCGCAGCCCATCCAGACCCGATCGTCGGCGTCGATGGCGATGCCGTAGATGGCGCAGTTAAATCCGCGCACATGCATATCCCACTCGTTGGTGGCGGTGTTGAACCGGGGCAATCCGTCGGAGTCCCAGAGGTCAGCCATCCACAGATGGCCCTGGGAGTCGGCGACCAGTCCGTACACCCGGCCCGGATCGGCGGTGACCCCCGGGGTTTGGGTGACGATGCCGTTGCCGTTGGCATCCTCAAAGACGGGGATGTTAAGCGTGGGATAGGTCGGCGAGATGTCGGAAAAGTCGGCGGGGTTGATGCGCTGGATGGCGCCGTTGTTATTGGAGTAGCCGATCCAGATCTGGCCGTTGGCGTCGACGGCGACGCCGCGACCGCTGGTATAGCCGTCGGCGGCGCCGGGGGTGTCGCTATAGACCACACAGCCGTCGGCGAAGGGATTGGCCGCCGAGTTGACCTCGACGACGTTGCCGTTGGCGTCGGGCTGAGAGGTCGGCAGGTTGGGGTCGCAGTCGTTGTGATTCCACAACACCTTGGTCACCCGTCCGTCGGAGCGGCCGACGACCCACATATTGCCGTCGAGGTCGACGGCGGTACGGCTCGGATCGTGGCCCACCCAATAGCGGCCTACTTCCTCGCCGGTCTGGGTGTCCACTTTGCTCACCGTATAGGCACTTCCACCGGAGTTGGCCGCCCAGAGGTAGGCGGGAAAGCTCGAATCCTGGGAGAGGGTGACCCCTGATTTGCCGGTGGGATTGTCCGGGTCGTTGGCGTCGATGATCTCCAGGCCATCATCGACCTCACCCTCGTCGCCGGGGCTGACCGGCTCAGCGTAGCAGGGGCCTTCACATTGACCGCAGGCGTTGATGAGGCCGTCGTCGATCATGCCGTTGCAATTATTGTCCAGGCCGTCGCAGACCTCCGGTTGGGGCTCGACCCCACCCTCGCAGGGACCCCATTGATTGTCCTGACAGGTCTGAAGGCCCATTTCGCATTCGCCCACGTCCGTGCCGCAGGGGCGGGTCTCCCCATCTTCACAGCCGCAGCCCTCGTCGACGATGCCGCTGCAATTATTGTCCAGGCCGTTGCCCGTTCCGTCCGGTCCGCATTGTTCGGGGGTGGGAAGGACGTAGCCCTCGCAGGGGCCCCAGAATTCGCCCTGGCATTCCTGGATGCCCAACTCGCAGACACCGACGCCGGCCGCCTCTTGAGGACCGGGGTAGCAATATTGCCAGCTTCCCGTGCAGGGGCAGCCCTCGTCACCGGAGCGGCCGGTGCAGGCGTTGTCGAAGCCGTCGCCGCATTGGTGTGAGTCGGCCACCTCGCCGCATCCGCCGCAATCGTTGCGGGCGCTGCCGTCGGGGCAGGGCTCTTCGATGTAATCGTCGAAAGTATAACAGCCGTCGTCGATAGCGCCGCTGCAGGTATTGTCCAGGCCGTCGCCACAGATCTCTTCTTCTTCGGGGAGGACCTGGCCCACGCATTCGCCCCAGGTGCCGTCGGGCTGGCAATCGCGGGTGCCGGCGCGGCAGATGCCCACGCCAAGTGTCTCGGCCGGACCAGTATAGCAGGGCTGGTTCTGGCGCAGGTATTCCTCGCCATCATCGGGGACGGCGCAGGAGCAGGGGTGGCCGATATCGTAGGAGACGTTGTCCGGACAGAGGACGTTTTCGTCCACCGGTTCGCCAGTATGCCCCTCGATGCATTCTCCCTGTTCGTTGACCACGCCGTCGCATTCCTCGGGGCTGGTGGCCGGCGAGCAATCGCCGTCGTCGGGGATGTATTCACCGATACATTCATCGTCCCATTCCCCGCCGACGCAGTGTTGGTAGCCGGGGACACACCGGGAGTTGAGCGGCAAATCGCTGGGGTTGCCCTCGCTGAGGCAGAGCTTGAATTGGCCTGGGGTGCAGTCGCAATCGGGATCGGTGACGGGGTTGCAATAATCGGGGTCGATATCGGCGTCCGGACCAAACTCGGCATCCTCGTCGCCGATTCCGACGTCTTCGCCTACGCCGGCGTCGTCGTCGCCCTGATTTTCGCCGGGGGTCAGACTCTCAGTGTCCGCGCAGGAGGAGCAGGCGCTGGTCATAAGAAGAGTGGCGCAGGCGCAGAAGATAAGGAGGAGACGTCGGAGGCTTATCGGGGTCATGGCGTCACTCGCGAAGGCAAAAATTTCAGGAGACAGCATCTCGCATTTAGGTAACGTTTAGTTTAGCAAATGTTGGGGGGAGAAGAAATGTGAGTCTGATGGTGATCGTCAGATGAGGGGGAAAAGTCACAGGGGGGGATCTGGAGCATGAGCGCACAACCGTGGGTGACGCTCGGAAGAGGGCAATCTTCATCTGGAGATGATTTCGTGACCCTTCGGGGAACAACTGGCCGCCATCGCCCGTTGAGGGTTCGGAAACAGCAGGGATCCACCACTTAATTTAGCGATTTCTATTTTGGGCCCTTGAAAGGTGGACGGCGATGTATGTAGAGTCCGCCCGCCGCTTGCCGTGGAAGTTTGCAGCACCGAATGTTGGAGCGATGCT
>SLJM01000028.1 GCA_007135085.1 Myxococcales bacterium | reverse complement strand
GGCCAAGGCCACGCGGCTGCTCGTGTCACGAAGCGCAAACAACGCGCTTCGTGATAATGCTCGGCGGGCCAAGTCCGCGCCTCGCTACGACACGACATTGCCTCCGATGCAACCCGGCGACCTGCGATGGTCCGATACCGAACCACCCCGACACGCAGCGCGCCGTTCACCCCGCGGCGCCGTCCAGCCGCTCCACCCCGGGCCCGACAGGGCCCTCCACCCCGCGCCGAAGGCGCTCCATCCCGGCTGCGCAAGCAGCCTCCACCCCTGCGCGAGCAACGCCGAGCGCACTCCACTAGACCTCAAACCATTGTCGTTCTATCGTCACTCCGACTCACGAACCACCAGAGCGAGCAGTAGATGAACGACGCGACAGACGCACCAATTGGGATCTTCGACAGCGGCGTGGGTGGCCTGACGGTCATGCGCGCCATCATCGAGGAGTTGCCCGCCGAGAATCTTCTCTATCTTGGCGATACGGCGCGGGTGCCCTATGGGAATCGCGGCGCTGAGACGGTGCGGCGCTATGCGCTCAACGCCGCCGAGTTGCTCTCCTCTCACGGCGTCAAAGCATTGGTCGTGGCCTGTAATACGGCCTCCGCTTTTGCTCTCGAGGCGCTCAGAGAACACCTGACAATCCCCGTCTTCGGCGTCATCGAGCCCGTGGCAAGACAGGCCGCAGCGCTCTCGAAGTCCGGGGATATCGCCGTTTTGGGCACCCGGGGCACCATCGGAAGTAAGGCCTATCAACAAACTCTGTTGAATCTTCGCCCCGGTCTGCGCGTCCATCCTATAGCCTGTCCTCTTCTGGTGCCCCTGGCCGAGGAGGGCTGGACCGCCGGCTCGGTCACCGAGCAGGTGCTGGCGCATTATCTGGAACCCCTGGCTGCCACCGACGTGGATACAATGATTCTCGGCTGCACCCATTATCCTCTGCTCCGCGACGCCATCGAGGGGGTTTCCTGCAACTATTGCCCGCCTGAGCTCAACCTCTTGGACTCCGGACGGGCCACCGCCCAGGCCGTCAGCGAAGCGCTGGGCGAACAAGATCTGCTGCGCTCTCGGAACAATGCCGATGGCGAGCATCGTTTCCTGTTGACCGATCTGCCCGAGGGCTTTGTGCAAACCGCCCAATTTTTCTTCGGGCGATCTTTGGACGGCGCCTGTGAACACGTCGATATCACGGACCGCGCCACTTCATCGGCCACTGGATAACCCCATGTCTTTCTTACGCACCGCTTCACTCATCGTAATCGCCATCGCCGCCACCACCCTCCTTGGTCTGGCCACGGCGTCGGCCCATACGGTGGCCGGCCTTCAGGTCGAATTTGCGGATCACCTCGACGAACGGCTCCAGGACGAGATCGAGGAGGAGTTGGCCAGATTCTTCAACGACTCCTATCGCTACGATTGGATCGCCCCCGCCGAAGTGGCTCGACTCCTGGGCGGGGCCCCCGATTGTTTTGACACGGAGTGTCTCGCGGAATACGGCCTGAGCCTGGAGGCTCGCGTTGGCCTACGGATTTTCGTCGACGAGGAAGCCCAATTCTACGATCTGGAGCTTCATTTCTACGATCTCGATGATGGCAAGGCATTGGCCACCGAGGAGGCGAGCTGCGAGCTCTGCGGCCGCGCCGAGGTGATCAACCAATTTCGCACCTCTCTGCAGACCACGCTGGCCCTGCTAAATATCGACGATCGCCCCACATTGCCCATCGGTTCCGTCGTCGAGCTCGACGAAGGGATCACGGAGTTGCGCATCAGCGTCATCCCCAGCGACACCCGGATCTTCCTCGACGAGGAGCCCGTCGGCGTGGGCGAGGCCAGCATTCCCCTCGATGAGGGCACCTATGAAGTGCGCTTTTCTCACGACACCCATCACGGACTGCGGGAAACCCTCATCGTCAGCGAGGACTCGGCCCCTCTATTCATCATGCGCGTTCATCTGCGCCATGGCTCAGAAGGTATGCAGCGCACAGTGGTCACCCGCGGTGACGGCCTGGTCGACCAGATCGAAGATCACCGGGTGACCATCGGCGCCACCGCCCTGGGCGTGGGGGCCGGACTGACCATCGCCTCCTTCATCCTCGCCGGCCTTCACGGTCAGCCGGCCTGCTCGGCAGACGTCCCGGTCCACCGCTGCCCCGACGTCTACCGCACCTCGGGGCTGGCCATGACGACCACCATCATCGGCACCCTCTCCATTGCTGGCGGCGCCGCCCTCATCGCCTGGCCCTGGCTGGCAGGTTCTACACGAGAGCCCACCGAGGCGGGCGTCGACGTCGCACCTACGGTGGGCTCTGGATTCGGCGGGTTGAGCATTCAAGGTCGTTTTTGAGTCGATCTGCTCAGATCTCCTCGGTATATACTTCCCAATCATCGTCGACCCACATGACGTGGCGGTCGGGCAATTCTTCCCACTGGTCGTCATCGACGGCAGACGCTACCAGGACCGCACGGAAGCGGTCGTGGGTGATCGTTCGCGGCTTATGGCCTGCAAAAAGAGGTTCTTCGCTGGCCTCTTCGATTCCCTCTACGACTCGATAAAATAGGGGTTCACCCACCCGGCAGGCCACCATGCATCGATCGGTTGCCGCCACTGCCAACAGGGAGCCCAGCTCGGGCTCATCGCCTTCTTTTGCCAATTTTTCGAGCTCCCCCATCGTCTCCCCAAGGGTCTGAGCGTACATCTGCCCATGCTTGCCGGTTCCCGTATTGGATAAACGCTGCTCCATCTTTGTACAAAAGATGTGGAATACCGTCTCGGGAAGACTGGTGCCGCCGATATTGCGACGCACGTGATCGGGAATCCCCTCTGTGAGGGCCGCCTGGATGTCCTCGAAGGCACCGTCCATTCCCTTCTGGGCGTAGACCCAATTTCGATAGCGGAAGGGCTGCAACTGCTTGGTGCCCACCCGTCCCAATTCACGATGGCGCACATGACCCACCAGCGATCGGCTCGGGACGTCGGCCAATAGGGATGGCACATCCACCGAAGCCGCCTTGCGCTTTGGATGCTTGCGCAAAAGGGATCGCCCCTCCTGCAGCCAGCCAATCCCCAGGCCCACCCGATCCTCGGGGGGCACCGCCCGCAGTGGGGCGCCGATCTGGCGCATCACCGCAGCGGTCAGGCTGTCATCGCTGCAAATATAACCGAAAACCTGCGACATATTTTATCTCCTCACGGTACTGCTCGAATTGCGAGGTCGCGTCTCGACCCGGTGATCGCGGCAACTGGCGGGAACTCCCGCAGCAGATGACAGGCTGGTATGGCTCTGTCATCATTCAGGCGTCGCCGACCATCTACCTGAGATGCTGTTATGCAAACGCTGTTCCGCTCACTCCGATTGATGTTGCCCCTCGCCACCATGGCGATCGGCATCGCATGCTATCCTCATGTGGGCACCCCCTACGGGGCTGACGATGAGGCCTGGATTCACCATGCCATCGTCGCCTGTGAACGCGGCGACAAACGCGCTCACGACGCCCTGATGGCCCGCGCTGGTGCCGAATCGGTGGGTCCCGAATGCACCACCATTGCCGACGACCATGATACCACGTTGGACGATCGACGCTAAAACTTCTTCAAAAACACCGGCCCAGGTGGTCCGACCCCTTCACAAAAAATAGACAATTCGGAGGCTCCCTCTATTTCCGCCGCCACCATGGTCGCTGTCGCTGCTAGGGCTCAACCACAGGCGGTGGCTCTTCACCCTGGGGTGAGTCCACCTCCTGTTCTCCCTGCAGCAATTCCTCGATATCGACCCCCTCTTCGAGCAGCGGTGCCAGATCTTCGGGGCTCCACTGAAAGCCCAGGGGAAAGACCGTGCCCAGTTGCCGGGCCTCCCATTGGGGATCGTCGACGGTGGCCACCACCCCGCCGAGCCAGCCCGCGGCGGCCGCCTGGGAGCGAACGAACGCCGCGTCACCTGGCGCTCCGGTCACCTCGGCCACCATCGACGCCGGCCAATGCCCGTATTCGCTCATCGCCTCGCCGGCCACATTGGGCATGGGCGCGATCAAGGCCACCGTAAGAATCAGAGAATAGCCAAAGACCCAGGGGCGATAGTCTCCGCGCTTGATCAATTTCTTGAGGATCGCCGGCACGCCGAAGACGAACATCGCCCCCATCAGCGCGATCAACCAGCCTGCCGATACCCAATGGCCAAGATAGGCCCCCAGGACCCACCATAGAGCCAGGGCCGGAGCAAACCAGAAGGCCGTCTTTCCCGCAAAAATGGCCGCTCTCTTTCCCTTCGATCGCTCCTGGTCGCTCCTCTCCTTTTGCTCTCCCTTTTTCTTCTTCTTGGACTTCTTTTTCGACTTCTTCTTTCTTTCTTTTTTCTCCGGTGGCGCCGTCAGCTCCCCCTTTTCCTCCAGGGCGGCAAATTCGGCGGCCAGCGAGTCGTCACGGTCAGCGGTGGCCGTTTTTTTCTTTTTTTTACCTGCGTCGGACTCCGCCTCCGATTCGAGGGAGCTCAAAAAGGCGTCGATATCCTCGATCTCCACATCTTCTTCGCCACCTGAACTCGACGCTCCTCCCCCACCGGCGCGACCCTCCAGATCGCGAAGCAACGCGTCGTATTCCTCGTCGCTCAACTCGTTTTTGTCGTCACCCATCGATTCATCCTCCCTCGGTGAGAGCTCCTGGCCCCCGTGGCATCGGCGCTCCTGCTACTTCTTTCAAGCTAAGAAATATCGGCCGCGAAGCAACCTCGGCGGCTGAGCATTGTCTCTTTTTCTAGAACGACAACCGCCGCCGAAATCATTTCGGCGGCGGTTGTCATCAGAACCTATCCAAATGAGCGCTCACCGCTCATTCGCCGGCGGCGACCTCTTCGTCGAGGGTGCCAAAGCGCTTCCGGATTTTTTCCGGGAGTTCTTCCGGCTCTTCCACACGGTGGCGAAGTTTCTGATATTGGGTCGCTCCCGTACCGGCCGGGATGAGCCGACCCATGATGACGTTCTCTTTGAGGCCACGCAGATAGTCCACCTTGCTGGCCAGAGCGGCCTCGGTGAGCACTTTGGTGGTCTCCTGGAAGCTCGACGCCGAGATGAAGCTCTCCGTCGACAGCGACGCCTTGGTAATTCCCAGCAACAAGTCCTGGGCCACGGCGGGACGGGCGCCTTTTTCGACGAGCTTGCGATTGACCTCCTCGAAGTGAGTCCGGTCGACCTGCTCGTCCGTGAGGTAGTCGCTGTCGCCCACTTCGACGATGCGTACCTTACCGAGCATCTGACGGACGATGACCTCGATATGCTTGTCGTTGATATCGACGCCCTGAAGTCGGTAGACCTCCTGAATCTCGTCGACCAGATATTTGGCCAGATCCTTTCGGCCTTTGACCCGTAGGATATCGTGGGGGTTTTCCGAGCCCTCCATGATCGCCTCACCGGCGCGCACTCGATCGCCCTCGAGCACCGTAATATGCTTGTTCCTGGGGATCTTATAGGACTTCGGATCGCCCACGTCGGGGGTCACCGTGACGGTGCGCTTGCTCTTGGTCTCGCGACCATAGGAGACCACGCCGTCAATCTCGGTGATGATGGCCTGCTCTTTGGGCTTACGGGCCTCGAAGAGCTCCGCAACCCGGGGCAGACCACCTGTAATATCTTTGTTCTTGGTGGTCTCCCGAGGAATCTTGGCCATGATCTGACCGGGCTCGACCTCTTCGCCTTCGTTGACGAAGATCGCCGCACCGACGGTCAAAAACTGAGTGGACACGATTTTGTCGCCCGCTTTGATACTCAACTTGGGACGGACGCTGGAGTCGCGGCTCTCGATGATCACCTTACGGGAAAGCCCCGTATTCTCATCGACCCGCTCCTCCATGGAGATGCCCTCGACGATATCCTCGAAGACCACCTTGCCGCCGAATTCGGTGATGACCGGCGTGGCAAAGGGTTCCCATTCGGCCAGGGTGGCGCCCTGCTCGATGGCGTCGCCGTCGCTGTAGTACAGGCGCGCACCGTAGACCAGGGGATAGCGCTCGCGCTCCCGTCCGTCTTCGTCGACGATCGCGACCTCACCGTTTCGAGTCATGACGATGCTGACCTTGCGGCCCCCTTCGTCGCGCTCGACGAGCTTCATATTGTGGAATTTAACCTTACCGCTAAACCGCACCTCGTGAGCGGACTGCTCGACGTTGAGCGAGCCCACACCACCGATGTGGAAGGTCCGCATCGTCAGCTGAGTACCGGGCTCCCCAATGGACTGGGCGGCGATGGTGCCCACGGCCTCACCGACGTTGACCAGTCGACCACGGGAGAGGTCACGGCCGTAACAGCGGGCGCAGACTCCCTCGGTGGTCTGGCAGGTCAGCGTGGAGCGCACGCGAACCCGCTCGATGCCCGAATCCTCGATGGCGTCGGCGATTTCTTCGCTAATCGGCTGGTTGGCGTCGACGATGATCTCGTCGTTCTGGTCAAAGACCGGCTCCAGGGCCACCCGGCCCAGGATTCGGTCGCCCAGATTTTCGATGACCTCTCCACCCTCATACAGGGCAGATACGTCGATACCATCCAGGGTTCCACAATCAAATTCGATGACCACGCAATCGTTGGCCACGTCGACCAGGCGGCGAGTCAGATACCCGGAGTTGGCCGTCTTCAACGCCGTATCGGCCAGTCCCTTACGGGCGCCGTGAGTGGAGATGAAGTATTCCAGAACGGTCAGTCCCTCTCGGAAGTTGGCCGTAATGGGGGTTTCGATAATCTCACCGGAGGGCTTGGCCATCAGACCCCGCATTCCCGACAGCTGACGCATCTGCTGCGCCGAGCCACGAGCGCCGGAGTCGGCCATGATGAAGACCGGGTTAAACGATTTGGTCACCACCGATTTGCCCGTCTTCGGATCTTCGAAGCGCTGGGTCGAGATATTGCCCGACATCTCGCTGGCCACCTCTTCGGTGGCGTTGGCCCAGATATCGACCACTTTATTGTAGCGCTCACCGTCGGTGATGAGACCTTCCGTATATTGCTCTTCGATCTCGCCAATCTCTTCCTGGGCGTTGCCGACGATTTCCCACTTGCGCTCGGGAATCTCCATATCGCCCACGGAAATCGAGATCCCCGCCTTGGTGGCGTAGGTATAGCCGATGGTCCGCACCGCGTCGGCGACCAGGACGGTCATCTTATTGCCGGCCATCCGGTAGCAGGTGTCGATGACCTTCGACAGGGCCTTTTTACCCATCGGCTGATTGACCAACTCGAAGGGCACCTCGTTGGGCAGGATCTCGTAGAAGATGACCCGACCGCAGGTGGTGTCGATGATCTTGCCCTTATAACGCACCTTGATGGGCGCCAGCAGCTCGACCTTGTCGGCGTCATAGGCCATGCGAACTTCTTCGAAGTTGGCATATAGACCCTGAATGGGCCGACCATTTTCGTCCTCCCGATAACAGCCACGGGCGAAGGGGCGCTCGCTGGTCATATGATAACAGCCGAGCACGATATCCTGGGTGGGCAGGATGATCGGACCGCCGTGGGCGGGAGACAAAATATTGTTGGTGCTCAGCAGGAGCACCCGCGCTTCCATCTGCGCTTCCAGCGACAGCGGCACGTGGACCGCCATCTGGTCACCGTCGAAGTCGGCGTTGTAGGCCACGCAGACCAGGGGGTGAATCTGGATGGCCTTGCCCTCGATGAGGACCGGCTCAAATGCCTGAATACCCAACCTGTGCAGCGTCGGCGCTCGGTTGAGCATCACCGGGTGTTCTTTGATGACCTCGTCGAGGACATCCCACACCTCGGAGACTTCCTTCTCCACCAACTTCTTGGCCGACTTGATGGTCGTGACGTAGCCCTTTTCCTCCAGACGGTTGTAGATAAAGGGCTTGAACAGCTCGAGGGCCATCTTTTTGGGCAGGCCGCATTGGTGGAGCTTCAAGCTCGGACCGGCGACGATGACGGAACGTCCCGAGTAGTCGACGCGCTTACCGAGCAGGTTCTGGCGGAACCGACCCTGCTTGCCCTTGATCATATCCGACAGCGACTTCAGGGGACGCTTGTTGGGACCGGTGATGGTCTTGCCGCGACGACCGTTGTCGAATAGAGCATCCACCGCCTCCTGGAGCATCCGCTTTTCGTTGCGGATGATGATCTCCGGCGCGTGCAGGTCGAGCAGGCGCTTGAGTCGGTTGTTGCGGTTGATGACCCGCCGATACAGATCGTTGAGGTCGGAGGTGGCGAATCGACCGCCGTCGAGCGGCACCAGGGGACGAAGGTCCGGGGGCAGCACGGGGATGACGTCCAGGATCAGCCACTCCGGCAGATTCTGCGAATCCCGAACGGCCTCCACGATCTTGAGGCGCTTGGCGATTCGCTTTCGCTTCGACTTGCTCGTCGCCTCTTTCATCTCGGCGCGCAGCTCCTCGGAGATGCGCAGGATGTCCATATTGCCCAGCAGGTCGCGGATGGCATCGGCGCCCATGCGGGCCTTGAAGACGTCGCCGTATTCCTCCAGGTACTGCATGAACTTCGGCTCCGACAACACCTCTCCCTTGGCCAGGGGGGTCATGCCCGGATCGGTGACGATATAGGCCACACAGTACAGGACCTTCTCCAGATCCTTGAGAGTGATGTCGAGCAAGTTGCCGATTCGCGAGGGAAGGCTCTTCAAGAACCAGATATGCGCCGTCGGCGTGGCCAGGTTGATATGGCCCAGCCGCTCACGGCGAACTTTGGATTGAATGACCTCGACGCCGCATTTTTCGCAGACCACGCCGCGGTGCTTCATGCGCTTATACTTGCCGCAGATGCACTCGTAATCTTTGACCGGACCGAAGATCTTGGCACAGAACAATCCGTCCCGTTCCGGCTTGAATGTCCGATAATTGATCGTCTCCGGCTTCTTGACCTCGCCATGGCTCCACTCTCGGATCTTTTCCGGGCTGGCGATTCCGATGCGGATTGCCGAAAAGCTGAGCGGGTCTTTGGGCTTTTCGAAAAAACTGAAGATGTCTTTCAAGGTACCCTCCTTCGGGGACGCTTCTTGTACTCGCTACTCTATACTTCGCGCGGTCCGCTTTTTCAGACCCCGCCGTCGGCTCCACCGGCCGGCGGGGTCCGCCAAAGCGGCAACTCTAGGTGTTGCGAAAACTGCCCACTCAGGCCACGTCTTCGAGAAGCTCGACGTTGAGGCACAACGAGTGAAGTTCTTTGATCAGGACGTTGAAACTCTCGGGCATGCCCGGATCCAGTGAGAAATCGCCTTTGACGATGGACTCGTAGATCCTGGTTCGGCCCTGAACATCATCGCTCTTGACCGTCAGGAACTCCTGGAGGGTATACGCGGCGCCATAGGCTTCAATGGCCCACACCTCCATCTCTCCCAGTCGCTGCCCACCGAATTGAGCCTTACCACCGAGCGGCTGCTGGGTGACCAGACTATAGGGTCCGATGGAGCGGGCGTGGATCTTGTCATCCGCCAGGTGGTGGAGCTTGAGCATATACATCACGCCCACCGTCACCGGCCTATCGAAGGCCTCACCGGTGCGCCCGTCGTACAAGATCTCCTGCCCCGTGGTGGGCCGTCCGGCCAATTCGAGCATCTCTCGAATCTGATCCTCTTTCGGTCCGTCGAAGACGGGAGTGGCCATATGGGCCCCCTCTCGAATCGAACGGGCGAATTCCAGGACCTCTTCTTCGTTGAGAGAGTCGATAAAGGCCAGTTGCTCTTCGTCTTCGTAGATCTGCTTGAGGTATCCTCGGATGCTCTCCGGCTTCTGAGCCTCCTCGAGCATCGCCGTGATGCGTTTGCCCAGGTTTTTGGCGGCCCACCCAAGGTGGGTCTCCAGCACCTGACCGATATTCATCCGGCTCGGCACACCGAGGGGATTGAGCACCACGTCCACTGGCGTTCCGTCGTCCAAAAAGGGCATATCCTCTTCGGGGAGAACCCGGCTGATCACACCCTTATTTCCGTGTCGACCGGCCATCTTATCGCCGACCTGCAGCTTTCTTTTGATGGCCACGTGAACCTTGACCATCTTGATGATGCCCGGTTGAAGATCGTCGCCCTTGCGGATCTTTTTGATCTTCTCTCCATAATTCATCCGGATCTCGAGGATCTCATCCTCGACGTCACCGAGAATCTGCATCAACGTGGCCGTGGTCTCCTCGTCGATGTCCAGGTCCGGCCAGTAGCGACGGGGTACTTCAGCCAGCTTTTCCTGGCTCAGCTTCGTACCGGAGGCCACCAGGGTCTGCTTGGACTCGTCGAGGAGATCGCTTTGAGTCTCTTTGCCGACGAGCAAATCGTGCATCTTGCGATAGGCGGCGTCGCGAAGAATTCGAATCTCGTCGTTCTGGTCCTTGAGAAGCCGCGCCTCTTCGGCGTCTTCGATGGCCTGGGTGCGAGGATCCTTTTCGGCCCCTTCCCGATAAAAGACCTGGGCGCCGATGACCGTCCCCTTCGTGCCCGGGGGCATGCGAAGGGAGGTGTCGCGCACGTCGCCGGCCTTCTCGCCAAAGATGGCGCGAAGCAATTTCTCTTCCGGCGACAGTTGGGATTCCCCTTTGGGGGTGATTTTACCGACCAGAATATCGTCGGAGGTCACCTCGGCGCCGATGCGGATAATGCCCGCCTCGTCCAGGTCGGCCAGAGCGTCCTCGCCGACGTTGGGGATATCTCGGGTGATCTCTTCGGGGCCGAGCTTGGTATCGCGAGCGGTGCATTCGAACTCGTCGATATGCAGCGACGTATACCAATCTTCTTTGACCAGCCGCTCGCTGAGCAGGATGGCATCCTCGAAGTTATATCCACCCCAGGGCATGAAGGCGACCACGCAATTTTGGCCCAGCGCCAGCTCGCCGCGCTCGGTGGTGGGACCGTCGGCCATAATCTCGCCGGCCTCGACCTCGTCGCCGACGTCGATGATGGGCTTTTGGTTAAAGCAGCTTCCCTGGTTGGAGCGGCTCCACTTCATAAGCCGATAGATATCGGGCTTGACGAAGAGCTCGCCCTCTTCACTTTCATGGGGGCGCACGACGATACGCTCGGCGTCCACACTCTCCACCGTACCGGCCCGTCGGGCCTGAATGGTGATCTCCGAGTCCCGGGCCACCGTGCCCTCGATGCCGGTTCCCACAAATGGCGAGCGCTGGCGAAGCAGAGGCACCGCCTGGCGCTGCATATTGGAACCCATGAGCGCCCGGTTGGCGTCATCGTTTTCCAAAAAGGGAATCAAACCGGCGCCGACGCTGACCAGCTGCTTCGGCGACACGTCCATCAAGGTCACCTGGTCGGCGGCGACGATGGTCGGATCACCGGCGTCGCGAACGGCGATCTGATCGTTGACGAAATTGCCGTCGTCGTCGAGCTCGGTGTTGGCCTGAGCGATGACGTTTCGCTCCTCTTCGAGAGCCGAATAATAGCGCACGTCCGCCGTGGCCTTGCCGTCGACCACTCGCCGATAGGGGGTTTCGATAAACCCGTATTTGTTGATCCGGCCGTAGGTCGCCAGGGAGGCGATCAGACCAATATTGGGTCCTTCCGGCGTCTCAATGGGGCAGATCCGGCCGTAGTGAGTGACGTGAACGTCGCGCACGTCGAATCCGGCACGGTCGCGCGTCAGACCACCTGGCCCCAGGGCCGACAGGCGCCGCTTGTGGGTAACCTCCGACAGGGGGTTGGTCTGGTCCATAAACTGCGACAACTGGCTGGAGCCGAAATACTCCTTGAGCACGGCGCTGACCGGCTTGGCGTTGATCAGGTCGTCGGGAGTCAGTGTCTCGATGTCCTGAGACACGCTCATCCGCTCCTTGATGCCACGCTCCATGCGGACCAGACCGATGCGGTACTGGTTTTCCAGCAATTCACCGACCGTACGCACCCGGCGATTGCCCAGGTGGTCGATATCGTCGATGCTGCCTCGGCCGTTTCGCAGCTCCAGAAGGTATCCCACCGTCTTGAGGATATCCTCTTCGCGCAGGGTCTGAATGCGCCAGGGATCGAGCTCGGCGCGAACCTCGACCAGCTCCTCTTCGAGCTTTTCCCGCTCTTTGTCGCTGGCCTCTTCGAGCTGCGCTTCCAGATCTCGCTCTCGTTCCTCGAGGGGTTGGACGATGTCGCGGTGGAATTTGTAGTTGAGCTTCAGGCGACCCACGTCGGACAGGTCGTAGCGCTCGGGGTTGAAAAACAGGTTATCAAACAGGTTCTGGGCCTGCTCTTCCGTGGGAGGATCGCCGGGGCGAAGGCGCTGATAGATCTCGAGGATCGCCTCCTGGGGCGTCGTCGCCGTGTCGGTGAGCAGGGTGTCGCGCAGGTAGGATCCGACGTTGACGTTGTCGATAAAGAGGACGTCCACCGTCTCGATGCCCCGACTCATCAACTCCTGGAGCTTCTCCTCGGTCAGGTCCTCGTTGCATTCAACGATGATCTCCCCCGTTTCCCGATCGTAGACGTCGCGGGCGGCCACTTTGCCCAGCACCTCTTCCAGTGAGACCGGAATCCGCGTGATGTCCGCCTTGGCCAGCCGCCGGATCGAACCGCGGGTAAACTTCTTGCCCTTCTTGACCAGGACTTTGCCGTCGTCGTCTTTGACGTCCATGGTCACCACCTGGCCCTTGAGCACGTCCAGGTTGACCTCTTTGAAGTATCGAGTCCCCTCGATATGGATGGTCTCGGTGTCGTAATAATAGTTGAGCAACTCCTCGTCGGAGTAGCCCAGAGCGCGCAACAACACCGTGGCCGGCATCTTTCGCTTTCGGTCGATGCGCACGTGAAGGATATCTTTGGCATCAAACTCCAGGTCCAACCAGGATCCCCGGTAGGGGATGACCCGGGCAGAATACAGGAATTTGCCCGACGAATGCTTTTTACCGCCGTCGTGGTCGAAAAAAGCGCCCGGTGAGCGGTGGAGCTGGCTGACGATGACCCGCTCCGTACCGTTGATGATGAACGTGCCCTTCTCGGTCATCAGGGGGATGTCGCCGAAGAAAACTTCCTTTTCCTTGGCATCCCAGATGGTGCGGGTGCCCGTGTCCTCGTCGACGTCCCACACCACAAGGCGAATCATCACCTTGACCGGAGCCGCATAGGTCATGCCCCGGGCGATGCATTCATCGATGTCGTATTTGGGCTTGCCGATGGTGTAGCTGATAAATTCCAGGGTCGAGGTCTGATTGAAGTCCTCAATTGGAAAGACACTCTCGAATACTCCCTGAAGACCCGTGCTCGGCCGCTCCCCTGGAGGCACCTGGGCCTGCAGAAATTCGTGGTAGGACCGTCGTTGCACATCGATCAGATTGGGAATCTCAGCGATCTTTTTGATCGTCCCGTAGTCTTTCCGAGTTCGGAAGTTCGACTTGACCTTAGAACCCATCATCTCTCCTTGTGGAGTGCATCTTAAAGAACCGGTTCAGCGTCTGCCCCGCCGATTGGCGCCGGGGGATCCGCTTATATCTGATATTCGACGAGGTGACGCGCCTTCAGCCGACGGGATCGCCCACATTGTGGGCCTCGCCGACCGACGCCCCACGCCGTCTTCTTCCTTGTCTTGCCCTAATCTACTTCGACAGTGGCTCAGCAACGAAAAAAGGGCTCCCCCCATCTGGGGAAGCGCAGCTTCTTGCGTTGTCGACATTCGTCGCTGGCTTGCCTCGATGCGGAACCCTCGATTTGTACCGTCGAGATCATGTATCGCTATAGCTTTCGTTTTCCCTTCGATCGCCTTTGAAATCCGCCGTCTTAATCCTGGTTACCGGGATTTTCCGCCTCAAAAGCGACCGGGTAAGGCGACATACCGTAAGGCGCCCCCCCACCCATGTCAAGTAGAATTCCAGTGGCGATCGCCACCGTAGTTTAAGCACGGTTGGCCAACTTGGCGAATACTTTTCGGGCCTCGGCCATCGCCTGGCTTCGCCGCTCCATATCGTCGCTGATCATGGACTCGATGAGACGGCGGATCTGCTCATCCTGCACCAATGGCCCGTATTCACTCCATACCTCGGCGGGCCGCAACAAGGTGCCCGGCCCCTCGAAGAGCAGCTTGGAGGTCAACATCTCAAATAGGATCGCCCCCAGAGAAAAGACGTCGACCCGATGATCGTAATCGCTCTCCAGCCAGATCTCGGGCGCCTTATAGCCATTGGTGCCGATATGAGACAGGGCGTCGGCGATGGACTCCAACTGAGTGACCCTGGCGAAGTCAAAATCTGCCAACTTCAGGGGCATCGTCCCCTCTTCGTCGGGCAGATAGATGACGGCGGGGCTCAAATTTCGATGGACAATGCCCGCATCGTGGATCGACGCCACCGCCTCTAGCAAATGGTGGCATAGCTGATAGCATTCCCGGTCGTCCCAATCCTCGGCGGGCCGATCTTCGAGATAATCCCGTAAAGTCCGCGGGCCCACCCACTCACTGATCAAATAAAAGATCAGGTCGTCTTCATAATCGGGCTGCATTTCGTAGGAGCGGGCCACATAGGGATTATCATCGAGCACGTCCAGGGCTTCCATATCGCGCAAGACCCGATTTCGCTCCTGGCGAAGATTTGCCTTCGAGGCCAGCGAATCCATGGTATAGGCCTTGATGCGCACCTTCGAGCGGCCCTGCAGATATTGGTGACTCCCCACGTACTCCCGGTAGGGGAGGTCGTCGCCGTTGAGCTCCCCTTCCACATCGTAATAGGGCGGTCCGCTCACCCCTTCCGAAGGCTCGGCCAGAGTGACGATGGCGTCCACCACCGCCTGACTGCGCTCTCGGCACCGAAACGGGCCCGGGCCGTTTTTATGAACCAGCTCCATATCGACGAAATACTCGTAGATCTCATCGGGCAACACGATGGAGCTGCGCATATTCTCGGGCACATCCAGCCGGACCTCCCGCGGAAATAACAGCGCCGGTTGATAGAAGCATTTTTCGGCTTGTTCCCGCACCCGGCCTCGTACGAAATGAGCCAGGACTTTGATCTTCTTATCGAGATGATTCAACGGATTGGAGACTTTGCCCCAGGGAAGCAGCCAGTTTCGGGCACCGCCCTGAATATCGCCACTCCATCCCTTGATCTCCACCGCATAGAACCCATATTCGCCGATGACCACCGCGTCGAACTCCAGCGATGCTCGACGCCCGGGCAGACGAAGGTCGAAATTGCCGAGCACCAGATAATGATCTGGAAGACGATCTCGAAGCAGTCGAAACCCTTCTTTTTCCGCTTCATTGGCGGGTTTTCCGATTGGAATATACTGTGCCATTCTAATTTCTGGGAACTGCTATTGCCAATTTCCGCGGCCGAACTTCGAAGCCGGCCCCACGGCACAACCTTATTTGATGCGTCGAGTTATCATAAGCCGACCGGGCAATAAGGTCTATCCAAAATACAAACTTTTTTTGATCGCATAACTCACAAAATATGTTTCCACAGTTGGGAGCCTGCCAATGAACCGCCACCGCGTCACTCTCCTCGTCTACGGTGCCAACACCTATCTGGGCCGTGAAGTTGCTCGCTTTGGCCGCGCCCTTGGCCACCGAATGGTGTGCGTCGTCGACCGGGCGGTCCCCGATCTCGAGGAGCCCTGGATGCACGGCGTCCACTGGGTGACCGGCGGCGATCCCCTGGCCGAAACCTGGCCCGACGCCCCTCTGACAGCTCTGCTCTATTGCGATACAGCCCTGTGGGATGGCGGTCGTCACCGCTTCGCCCAGGTCCTGGTCGAGCGACCTCGCCAGTTGATCGCTGCTGCCGAGCGCCGCGAGCACCGGCCTCGGTTCATCCTGCGATCCACGGTCGATCAGCCCCTGCTTCCCTCGGGCTTTACGGCTTCCCATCACCTCGCTGAGCAGCTGCTTATAGAGTCTAGCCTGCCTGGCGCCATCTTTCGACTTCCCCTCTTATTCGGACCGGATCGACCGGACTCGGTGGCGGCTATGATCGTCACCCGTGCCTTGAATCGACTTCCCTTGATCACCTCTTCAAACCCGGCCCTGGTGCCGATGCGCGTGGAGACCGCCGCCTTGGCCATGCTCCGCGCCGCTCTGGAGCCTCAAATCGAGGGGATCCTCGATCCGGAGGCGATCGCCACCATTGGCGACGTCATGATCGCCCAATAAATTGCGCCTCCCGTGGCTTTTTTCCTCTTTGTGAGCACTTCTTTTTCCTCTTTGTGAGCACTTCCAAGAAACTCTCTCTTGCATTCCCGACCAATCGTCCCTATGTTGTGCGCCCTTTGCGGCACATCTGGCTCCATTCGATGGCCGCCCCCGACACCGGGGATACAAATCCGCTGGCCGAGCCCGTCCTCATGACAGCCCGGCCTCGAGCGCAACTCACGAGTGTTAAGACACTCACAACGTCTGACTGGATACGAAGGACTATGGCACGTTATACCGGACCGCGCCTGCGCATCGCCCGCCGCCTCGGCACCGATCTTCCCGGCTTGACCAGGAAGCTCGCTGACCGCCGCCCCTATCCGCCAGGACAGCATGGCAAAGGGCGACAGCGCTTTAGCGAATTCAAAAAGCAACTCTACGAGAAGCAAAAGCTGCGCTTTAACTACGGCGTCGGCGAAAAACAGCTTCGCAACCTCTTCGTCGAAGCCCAGGCTTCAAAAGACCCGGCCGGCCTCGTCCTGCTGCGTCTGCTTGAACAGCGCCTGGACAACGTCGTGTTTCGCCTGGGCCTGGCCCCGACGATTCCCGCTGCCCGACAGCTCGTTGTGCACCGACACATCATGGTTGACGGCAAGCTCGTCGATCGCCCTGGCTTCCGCGTCAAACCGGGCCTGGAGATCACGGTCAAGCCCAAGAGCCGCGACATGGACGCCATCGCCGAGTCCGTCGCTGCCCCGACCCTGCGTCTGCCGGGCTACCTCAGCTTCGATCAGAATAGCCTGACCGGCCGGATGGAATCCCTTCCCAGCCGCGAAGACATTCCGGTTCAAGTTCAAGAGAACCTGGTCGTCGAGTACTACTCGCCGCGACTTTGATCTCGTATCGCCGGTGCTCCTCCCGCTTTTTTTGGAGCGGGGGGAGCGCTTTGGCGATCTTCGGCGAGTCCGATGGAAGTCCCCCTTTTTCCACTCCCGAACTCGCGGATCTATCATGGCCTACCGCCTCACTGTTTTTTTTCTCATTACCATCTGTGTGCTCATCCTCGCCGCTTGCGGAGTGGGCCCTCAGCCGCAGCCGATCACCGGCGAACCATTGACCACCGGTGAGGATACGGCTCGTGAAGCCGGCGAGGCAGCAGATGAAGACGAGCGTCAGGGGCTTATCTACGCCAGCAGTAAACGCGGAGAGGAGCGCCTCACCGACGAGGAGCCTGTCGACGAAGAGCCCGTCGACGAAGAGCCTGTCGACGAGGAGCCTGTCGACGAAGAGCCCGTCGACGAAGAGCCTCTCGACGAAGAGCCTGTCGACGAGGAGCCTGTCGACGAGGAGCCTGTCGACGAAGACCAACCCGCCGAAGAAGACGAAGCCCAAGAGGATCAGGGCTAGAATAGATGGAGATCCTCCTCCTATCGGCCTATCACGCCCCCAGCCATCGCCGCTGGGTCGAAGGCGTGGCCGCCAACCTCACCGATCACAGCGTCAAAATTTTATCCCAACCGCCTCGCCATTTCGCCTGGCGAAGCCGGGGCAACAGCCTCTTCTGGGCCTTTGATGAAAAGCTGGCCGAATCCCGTCCAGACCTGATTATCGCCACCTCTATGGTCGACCTGGCCGGACTTCGGGGCATGGTTCCCCATCTGACTCAAATCCCGACCCTCCTCTATTTTCACGAAAATCAATTCGCCTATCCCAATCGGGGCCAGCGAAACGACGGCAATTACGGGGTCACAAACCTCTATAGCGCGCTCGCCGCAGACCGGGTGCTCTTTAACTCCCCATATAATCGGCGTTCATTTTTGGAGGGAGCCCGGCAATTTCTCTCCAAGATGCCCGATCAGATCCCAGCGGGTGTGGCCCAGGCGGTGGCCGCCAAAAGCGGTGTGCTCCCAGTGCCCCTGGCCAACTCGCTGGCCGACCCATACCCATCGCGACCAGACGAGGGCCCTTTGCGAATCGTCTGGAATCACCGCTGGGAGTATGACAAGGCGCCGGCGACCTTCTTTTCGGCCCTCGAGAGGTTGGAGAAGCGCCATGATTTTCGCCTGGTCGTGATGGGCCAACGATTCCGAAAAGCCCCGCCCGTCTTTGCCCGGATGCAAGATCGGCTCGCCAGTCGAATTGACCAATGGGGATACGTCGAAGACCGGCGTGACTATCTGAAGTGGCTCGAGCGAAGCGATCTGGTCGTCTCCACGGCGCTCCATGAATTTCAAGGGCTCGCCGTTCAAGAAGCGGTCATGCGAGGCTGCCTTCCCGTGCTGCCCGACCGTCTGGCCTATCCCGATTTTTTCGACGATTCTTGCCTCTACGATTCTCATCCCGAAGACGACGAGGCCGACGCCGATGCCCTGGCCGCCCATCTCGACAGGTTGCTGGCCGATCCGAAAAGAACCCGCGAGTTGACCCGCCCCGACCTGTCTCATCTTCGGTGGTCGGTGCTGGCCGGCGACTATGAGCGAGAAATCACGGAACTCGTTTGCCGCCACCGCCCCCACCGGGATAATGTGGCCTGCGAAGAGCTCACGACCAACTGAATTGCTACTGCGCTGAGAGGGAATTACTTCATGTCCGATATTCTCTACGAGACTCGCGAAAATATCGCCCAGATCACCTTGAACCGCCCGGAGGCTCGAAACGCCTACTCCGATGAGATGGTGGCCGAGCTAGTCGCTTCTCTGGACCGGGCCGAGGCCGACGAGAATGTGCGGGCTCTGATCATCACCGGCGCCGGTCGCTCCTTCTGCGCCGGCGGGGATCTGAAGGCGATGCGCGATCGCACGGGTATGTTCGGCGGCGATCCCATCGAATTGCGGCGAAAATACCTGCAGGGAATCCAGACCATTCCCCGGCGCTTCGACAGCTTTGAGAAACCGACCATCGCCGCCATCAATGGGGCGGCCATCGGCGCCGGATTGGGCCTGGCCCTGGCCTGCGATATTCGAGTGAGCAGCGAGGGCGCCAAATTTGGCTCCACCTTCGCCCGCGTCGGCGTCATCCCCGGCGACGGCGGTGCTTATTTGTTGAACCGGGTCGTGGGCTTTGCCAGGGCGTTGGAAATGATCCTGACCGCCCGGGTCATCGACGCCGACGAAGCGCTCAAGATCGATCTGGTTCACCATGTGGTACCACAAGAGCAGGTCCTGGAACGGGCCGGCCAGATCGCCAGCGAGATCGCCGCTCTGCCGCCCAAGGCGGTTCAGACCGCCAAGACCGCCCTTTATCGAAGCGTGGACCGCGATCTGGAGACAGCGCTCCAGATCACGGCCGCCCTCCAGGGACTCATCCAACGCACCGACGAACATCGACAGGCCGTCGACGATCTATTGGCCGCCCTCGGCACCGACAACTGACACCACTGACCGGGTAGTAACCATGCGCCTTACCGGACTCTCACTGACCGCCGCCCGCCGACTGGCTGAAACCCCTGCCGGCGCATTGATCTTGCGCAAAAAGGTATTCGCCGACTACGGCATCGATCGCCTCCTCGAGCTGCCTCCCACCAGCCGAGCTCCCCTGGACGTCCACCCCGGGCCACGAGAACAAACTCGGCGACGAGGATGGCGCGGGGCCGATCTCGATGTGCCCCAACCCTCCTCGGCGCGGAGCACTGCCGCCCAACTTCGAAAGGCCTATCTCGACGGCACGACCAGTCCCGTAGAGGTTCTGGCCGAGATCCGCCGCCGCGTGGACAGAGGGGATTTTGGCAACGCTACGTTCAGCCCTTTTTATCATCTCGATTTCGATCGGGCCGAAGAGGCCGCAAAAGCCAGCGCCGATCGCTACTCCAAAGGCCAACCGCTGGGTCCGCTCGACGGAATCCCGGTACCCATCAAAGATCAGCACCTGATGGAGGGACTTCCAATCAGCGGAGGAAGCGCCTGCCTCAACGAAATGGCAGCCGAAGACGCCCACGCCATCGAGGTCCTACGCGCCGCCGGGGCCCTGCTCTACGCCAAGACCCACACTACCGAATGGGGCATGAACCCCTGCGGCGCCTGCGGGCATATGTCATTGCCGCGCAACGTCTATAGCGCCAATCATGGCGCCGGCGGATCGTCGACCGGCGCCGGCGTGGCCGTCGGGCTGGGACTGGCTCCGGTGGGCACCGGCTCCGACGGCGGCGGCTCCATCCGCATCCCCGCTGCCATGAACGGCGTCTTCGGCATCAAACCCACTTATGTGCGAATCGGTCGCTCCGGCGATATCTACGGCAGCAGCTCCGTATCCACCGTCGGCCCCCTGGGCGCCTCCACTGAAGATCTGGTCGATCTGTTGAGCATCAGCGCTACCGTCGACGATCCCAACGATCCCACCCGGCGCTGGGCACCGGCCCAGCGAGATCTGGACAAGCGCTGGCGACGCGCTCTGGGCCGCGGGGTGGAAGGCGCCAAGATCGGAATCCCCAGCGCCGAGTGGGACGATCTCGACGCCCCACTGCAACAACCGAGTCTGGACGCCCTGAAGCAACTGGAAGCCGACGGCGCCCAGCTAGTTGAGATCGACGAACCTCTGCTTGGTCACGCCCCGGCCGTGGGGGTTCTATCCATCGGACTGGAGACTTTGGCCAACGTCGCTGATCTTTTCGACCAGGCAGGCGAACACTTCAGTGACGAATTGCGCATGATGCTCGCCCTTTTAGACACCGTCGATGCCGGGGAATTTTTGGCTGCTCAACGCACCCGAGCGGCGCTCAAGATCGCCACACGGGATCTCCTCGACGACGTCGATCTCATCGCTCTTCCCACCACCCAGACCACTGCTTTCGACTACCCCCTGGCTCTCGACGGTATCGGCATCGCCGACGACGAAGCGGTGCGCACCATGACCCGCTTTAATTTTCTGGCCAATATCACCGCCCTCCCCGCCGGCTCGGTGCCGGTCGGGCTCCACGGAGGACTTCCTTTCGGCCTCCAATTTATTGGCGGCGCCTGGGATGAAGCATCTGTTTTGGCCGTCATGGCCCACGCCGAACGTCAGGGATGGACCGCCCTCGAGGCACCGCGAAGCTGCACCTCATTGCTTCGCTGATCCCGCTCCACACAGGGTCAGGGGCGATCGCGTCAGCCCCTGGCCCTGTTTTTCGATTGTCACCAAACGTTTTTTTTACTAGTCTCTAATACTATATATAACGCAGTAGGAGTGGTGGAAGTCCCCAGGGACTGTATTTCCATTGATGAGTTGTATATCACCGACTCTATTGTGAATACTGGTAATTTCATGAACTCAATCAAAGGCAGTCTGAGCGACGCAATGGCCCGCGAACTTCGCCGGCGGGCTGAGGCAGTGCTGGAAGACTCCGAAAGATTGGTTGACGACGAATCCCTCCCCCCGGCCGAGCTTATCCGTGAGCTTCGACTCCAGCGTATCGAGCTGGAGCTAAAAAACGAAGAACTCCAACGCCAGAACGCCGAGACTGAACAAGAATTCGAAAAGTTTCGCGACCTCTACTGCCACGCTCCCGTGGGCTATTTGACCCTCTCTTTCGACGGTGCCGTCAGCGACTCCAATTATCGAGCCGCTGAACTCCTGGGGGTCAGCAGGTCTACACTGGAAAGCAGCTTCCTCAAAGACCACGTTCACCCCTCCCACCGCCACCATTTGCGACGCCACCTCGAAGAGGTCGCCGCCGGCACAGGCGTCCATCAATGCCGCCTGGCCGTCGAACTCATTACGGGAGCCACGGTCTATCTCAAGATGTGGAGTGTCGCCGTCGACAACTCTCAGACCGGCGATCTTCATTGTCGAAGCGCCCTGGTCGACGTCACCGCCGAGCGCCATACGGAGCGGGAAAAAGACGAATTAGAGCAGCAACTTCGCGAATCTCATCGCATGGAGACTCTGGGGCGCCTTGCCAGCGGCATCGCCCATGACTTCAATAACCTGCTCACCCTCATCATCGGCTATAGCAAGCTGGCCATGAATCAACTCGACGACGATATACCCGTCGCTCGCCATGCCCGCGAGATCAACAAGGCCGGCCATCACGCCGCGGAACTCATCGACCAACTGCTGGCCTTTTCCCGCTCCGACTCCAGCACTCCCTCGGCCATCGACGTCAACACCCTGATCAACGATATGGAGACCATGTTCGACCGCCTTCTGGGCGACGATATTGAGCTCCAGGTCCGCCTCCAAGATCAGTTGGGCAAGATTCAGTTCGACGCCTCTCAATTCCAACAGGTGTTGATGAACCTCGTGGTCAACGCCCGAGAGGCCATGCAGGACGGCGGGAACCTGGTTATCCGAACCCGAAATACTCGCGTCGACGACGCCCTGGCTCAGCGATTGAAGATCGATCCCGGGCCCTACGTCCTCATCGAGGTCGACGATGACGGCGACGGCATCCCCCCGGAGATCATCCCCCATATCTTCGAACCCTTTTTCACCACCAAGTCCACCGATCGCAATCACGGCTTCGGTCTGTCCACCACCTACGGGATCGTCTCCCAGCAGGACGGCATCATCGACGTACAGAGCACCCCCGGCCAGGGCACGACCTTTACGATGTACCTCCACCGCGTCGATGGCCAGGACGCTTCCGAAGAGCCACGTCTGCCCACCGTACTGGTCGTCGACGATCAACCGGACCTGCGTGATTTTGCCTCCCTGGTACTCCAAGATTTGGACGTCGAGGTCATCAGCGCCCGCGGCCCCGAAGAGGCGCTTCAATTATCGCGGGCCTGCGGCGATGAGCTCGATCTGGTGGTCACCGACGTCACTATGCCGGGTATGAACGGCCCCGAACTACTCAGACGTATTCGCGAGCACCACGCTCAGGCCCAGGTCCTCTATATGTCGGGCCACGATCGAGCCAACCTCTTTTCCTCCCGCGGAATCAGCCCGGACGATCCCTTCCTGGAAAAGCCCTTTAGCCCTGAAAACCTCGCTGAAATGGTGCATAGCCTTCTTTTCGAGTGATCTCTGCAACCATGTAGCGGGCTTGCAACGAGTCGTAAAAGCCGGCGCTGCCCTCTTTTATCTACTTCGCGCTCCGGCTATTCTATTTGTTAGCTCAACAGCATATTTGCCATTGCCAATCTTTCTTCTCACGCGCAACGTGCGCGATATGTTCCCTTTGTTGGCACCATCGACGCCACACCCAATTCCGTAATCTGGAGGTTCTCATGGTTCGCTCTTCTTTTGTCGCCCTTCTCATCGTCTTTCTCCTCACCGCCTGTGGAGTGCCACAAGAGGAACACGATGAGGTTCTGGCGTTTTTAGAAAATACGCAGATGGAGCTCGCCGATACACAGCGAGCCAAAGCCGACCTGGAAGAACAGCTCAGCGGCGAAATCGCCGCCCTCAACGACCGCATCGACGAGGTCAGCGCCGAAAAAGCATCTCTCCAGGAGGAGCTGGAAGTGACCAAAGGCGATCTGGCTCTCTATGAATCGCGAAAGGGTTCTCTCGAAGAAGCCCTGGAGGCCAGCCGCGAGGAGCTCGACGAATTGCGCGAAGCCCGCCGCCAGACCGAAGAACGCCTCCAGGTCTACCGCCACGTGGCTTCTCAGTTGGCCAGCATGGTCGAAGCGGGACAGCTCTCGGTGACGATCCGCGACGGCCGAATGGTCATCAATCTGGCCGACGATATTCTCTTCGATTCGGGCCGCACGGACATTAAAAACGAAGGCCAGGAAGCCCTGGTGGAGCTGGCCGAAGTCCTTCAGGATTTCGAAAACCGCAGCTTCCTCATCGCCGGCCACACCGACAACGTGCCGATTCGATCGGCCCGCTTTGGCTCCAATTGGGAGCTGTCCACGGCCCGCGCCGTCGAGGTGGTCCAATTCCTACAGGAAAACGGTGTGGATCCCACAAATCTTGCAGCCGCCGGCTATGGGGAATACGATCCCATCGCCAGCAACGACGATCCCGAGACCCGGGCATTGAATCGCCGCATCGAGATCATCTTGATGCCCACCATCGACGAGCTGCCCTCGATTCCGGAAGACCTTCTCTCGGAGAGCTGATCACCACCCCATGAAACTCTTCGTCATGCTCTTGCTGATGGGGGTCACCGCCGCTCTGGTGGTGACCCCCGGATGCGCTACCGTCCCCGACCCGGACCCTCCCGATCTCTCACCGTCTGAGCGAGCCGTAGAAACTCGGCTTCACTCCATCGACGCTTCTCAAGAGTCCATCCTCGCCGATATTGAACGTCTCCAGGACTTGAGCGAGGGCTTCACCTCGCTGCTGGAAGTGCTGGGGCCCTTGGACCTTCCCCATTCCCTGTTGAGGTTGGTCGCCATGAACTGCCTCAACACCGAGTACGAAGGACTGACCACTCCAGTGGCCGGCCTGGAGGGTACCCCGCTGACCTGCCGCCCCACCCATGCCCCGCAATTATTGGAACGGCTCGACCAGGTCTCCACCTCATCCCGTGACGACGCCCTCCAACTTCTCTACGTCATCGATCAGGCCCGCATCCTTCGCGGCAGCCTTCGCCTGAGGCTATCGAATATTCCTGAGGTCATCACGGAGCACCGCGATTTCATCGCCGACGAGCGGGCCATGCTCCGCCAGTTGGAGACCGATCTGCGCCGGCGACGGGGCCGATATAGCACCCGTGGCTGGCGCGAGACGATGACCCGCCTCGACGACCATCGTCAGCACCTCCAGGAACTGGACCAACGCCTCGATGAATTTGGCGAGGCTTATCCCGCCTGGCCCGCCCAGGTCGACGATGTCATGGCTCAGATCTACTTCGAATTGGTCGAATTACGAGGGCACTCCGAACCCTCCACCAGCTCGGCACTCAGCGATTCACCTCGATGAACCGCATCTGTCCTCAACCTCGCCGCGCCTGATCCCCAAACCTACCTCAATATTTTCGCTAGCCGATGATGATCGCAGACCCTGGCCGAGTCGATCGGCTCCCGGGCCACGCCGTAGGCCTCACAAACCCGAAGGTCCACATCCGCCTCCAGCCGCACCAGGCGCTCTAAGAGCGCTGCGGGCTCTCCCACCTCGGCCTGGCTACCCTCCAGGGGATCGCCCTCGACGAGTCCGTGCAGCCACCGTACGCCATCGACGATGGCCCACACGTCTTTTGCCAACGCCGCCGCCTCTTCTTCGCCTAGTTCGGGAACGGGCAAGGCTCGCAAGTTTCGCACCTGGAAGTGGAGGGTCGGATTCAGGGCCCTCAACATTCGTCGCGCCGGCGACGAATTGAGGATCGCCAGGGCTGCGCCGATCCGGGTCTTCTCGTCTAACCCCGGCCACCAATGCTCTTCCGGAAAGATCGCCGGCCCGGTCATATCGAAGACACATCCCGGCGGCATCCATCGCGCGTTGAAACGCTTTCCACCAAAGTCGGTGTAGACGATGCCCTGGCGAAACCAATAGCGCTGATCGAGGAGGTTCGACGTTCGATTCGAATCGTAGAATCGACGCGCCTCATCACTCCAATCGACGACCCAATCCCAATTGCCCCACCAGGGGGCGAAGCGACCGCCCTTGCTATAGAAGACCCACCGGCCCGCCTCGTCTCCCCGACCGCCCAGGGCCTCAACAAAGCGAAGTGCTTCGGCCGGTACGTCGGCCCATGCCCTGACGAAGCGCTTATTCTTTCCAGTCTTATTCTGCCCCCCCGGTACGTCGGCCAACTCCTGAAGGGCCGGCATCGTCGCAAATAGGGCCCTCAATTCTGGCGAGAGGTCGTGGCAAAAGGGCCGGCCCGGGATCGCCGCTGTGGATTGGGCGTCGAAATGCGATAGGTAGCGCCGATCACCCGCGATAAAGGCGCGCTGTTTCTCCCCGGGGGTTCTCAGCGTTCTCAGATCCCAGACATCGGTCTGGCCGCAGTCCTGAGCGCTCTCTTTCGAGCGTTGAGCAAACGCTACGACGCTCGCTTTCTCACCGTCGAGATTCCAGAAGGCGCCGGCGCCGAGATGCAAAAAAAGTGAGATCTCCCCACCGCTCATCAGATGGCGCCGCGCCTTCTCGAAGCGACGCAAATACCAGATCGACTGCTGGGCCAGGATCCCCACCGCCTGCTCTGCCAATTCGTGACAGCGAGCGATGAAGGCGGAGAATAAATCACTATGATAGGGCCGAAACCGAGGGTCCAGCGCCTCCCGCAATTCACCGGGCATGGAGCGCCAGCCCATATAGGGCGGATTGGTCAACACCACCTGCCAGGGCCCACCGCGGTCACAGGTCAGTCCGTCGGCGGCGAAGATCTGCTCTTTGAGCACCGCCTCCGCCTCTGGCGAGCGCTGCCCCTTGATTCGCCCGATTTCAAGCGCCAGAGTTCGTCTGGCCACGTCGACCACCTGCCGATCCAGATCAAGGCCCCACAACTTTTGTGCCCATCGTTCTGCGAGCCCGTCGGGGGCCGCTTCGGCGAGGCGTTCCAGCGCGGCGAGCAACATCTGGCCGCCGCCCACGGCGGGGTCGAGTACGGCCGGTTCGTCGGATTCGGCCAATCGAAACGTCTCGTCCGCAAGGGCATCGGCGATCCACCGCGGCGTATATAATTGGGTGCTCACCGTGGCGTTTTGATGTTTCTCCTCGCGCTGGACGTGTCCGGCAAAGCTGGCGTGACGGGCCCTGGCCGCAAATTGCTCGTGGATCCACCCCAACCCATGGGGGTCGGCCCAGATCTCCTCTGGCCACTCGGCGACCCTGGAAGCCACAAAGGGATCGCAATCACCGTCGCCACCTTCGCCCCAACCACGCCAATCGAGCTCACGGCGCTTTGCCATCTCTCGCCAACCGGCCTCCAATATAGACCGGCGCAGACGTTCGGCCGACGTCTCTTGTCCCCCTTCGCTCCATTCCTCGAGAAGCCTGGACAGATGTCGCGCCACCGCCTCGGCCGCGTCCTCTCTGCCTCCCCCTATCTGTTGGTTCATTTTACTCAAAATCGACCGAATACACCGACGCTCACCCCATCTCTGGTCGGACTGATTCCGACGGAAGCCATCGTGCTTCGATCGCTCAACATCCACCACGTGGTAAACGCCACTGCTCCCAATAACGAGACGCCGCCCACCACTCCGTAGGTCACCGCCAATGACCGCTCCACCGGCGATTGCTCACGCAGATAGGCCCGCCGCGCCTGCTCGTCCGGCGTCCCTTCGGCGCCGCGCAGATCGTCGAGCTCCGCTTCGTACTCTCGATGGGTGGTCTGATGACCGGCGGCCTGAAAGAGCGCCACCCCGCCCACGCCCACAAGGGCCACGGAGACCACGGGCTTCCACCAATCCACGGAGGCCCCGCCCGATCGGGAGCGCGAACTCCCATCGGCATCGCTCTCTATTTCGGTGAGCCGCAATTGGTAGCGCAACTGCTCGCCACGCTCGAGATGGACGGTCTGGCGCTCCGTTTCATATCCCTCTTTTTTGATGATGATCACATAATTGCCGGGCCGCAGCGTGATATCCCGCGGCGTCTCACCGACGGGCGCCGTATCCGGATCGTCTACATAGAGGCTGGCGCCGATCGGAAAAGTCTCGATGCGAACCAGACTCATCTGCTCACCGACGCGCTCCTCGAGCCTCGAAATATTCTGCTCGATCCGCCCCCGCTCCCGGGCGTCGGGCACCTCCTCCAAGAAATGTCGATAATGCTGAATGGCCAATTCATAATTCTCCAACTGCTCGTAACATCGGCCGATTCGGAACAGCAGATCAGGGTGCGGAAACAAAGCATAGGCCTCATTAAATCGGGCCAGGGCGGTGCGAAATTGGCCGTCATCGTAGGCCTCCTCGGCCAACTCCAGCAGATGCAACACTTCCTCTTCCTGCTCTGGCGTCAATTGCTCGAAGAGGTGGGCATGGCCACCGGAAGCAAAAGCAGGCGCCATGGCACCAAAGGAGGTGACCACCACCACGAGTAGAATCAGCCACAGCGGCCTCGAAGCTCTCACATTAATCTCCGCGAAACCGTCCACCTTCGAATATCTGCTCCAGCCGCCCTTGATCGCGATCGTCTTCGGCATCGTCTGACTCCTCCTGCTCCGCTCGTTCCGGCGGTGGTGGCGAACTCGCCACATCGTCTTCTGGGTCATCCCTTTCTTTCTCAACTACCTGTTCCGCTCGTGCCTCGGTTCGCTCTTCGGCCACCGGTTCTGGTTCCGGTTCCGGTTCCCGCTCCATCTGTCGTACCGGCCGTGTTTGCTCTCTACCACCTGCAGGTCCGGAGGACTCGGCTCCGACGGCGTCGTCGGTCTCACCCACCTCGACCGTTTCCTCGCTGAGCGACCGTACCTGTGACTCGAGTTCAATCGCCACCGCCTTGCCTTCGTCGATGGCATCTGTCGCCGCCGCTTCCTCTCGCTCGCCATCCTCTTCGTCTGCTTCCTGGACGCTCTCTTCTTCTTCTCCATCTTCGACGCTGACGGCGTCGGCCTGCCTGCGATCATCGTCGGCATCACCGATGAGTTGATAGACGAGCACTCCCGCCACGACGGTCATCGCCAATACACCGACGGCGGCGATTACCACCAGAATCGCCACCAATTTCTTATCACCGCCCGTCGATTGTGCCGGCTCCATCACCGCCTCGGTCTCACCGGGCGATGCCGAGGAAACCGAGGCAGCCACGACCTGGGTGGACTCTTTTTTCTTCTTCGTGCGCCGCGGCTCCACCTGTTGAGATGACTGCTCTCCACTCTTGTCGCCAGCTGGAGCCGGTTCTGCTCTATCGGCGCCGCTGCCCATCGCCGGCCTCGCCCCCGACGGGGTGGCCGTCAGAGTTTCTGCTGCCCCGATGAACTCCTTGTCGGTCTGGCGTCGCTGATGGACCTGCGTCTCCTGTGAGTCGAGCTCGTCCGTGCTTCTTGGAGACGCCAGATCGCCGCCCGTATTCAACTCGTCGAGCCCCAGCGGCAGATCGTCTTCGCTGCCGCCTTTGCTAATTCCCTTATTGGCAATCCGTGGAAGAACCCAGGCATCGAAGGGATCCTCCTCGCCAACACCGACGTCCAGGCGCACCGGTCGAAGTTTGAGCTGACTTCTGATCTGGTCAATCCGATCGCGCACCGCCCGCGCCGACTCCGGCCGATGCTCCGGAGATTTGGCCAGCAATTGCTCCACCAGCTCGCTCACCTCGTCGGGGACGGTACCCACGGGCATCATCTCGCTCAACCTCGGCGCTTCGCGCTGAATATGCTTGAGCAAGATTTGCAGCCCCGACTCCCCCACAAACGGGGGCTGGCCCATCATCATCTCGTAGAGGATCACCCCCAGGGCGTAGAGATCGGTGCGCCCGTCCAACCCCTCATTCTGAGCCTGCTCGGGGGCCATATAGGAGGGCGTTCCGCAGACCATGCCCGTCTTCGTCAGCTGGGTCCCTCCCTCCAGGGCCCGGGCGATGCCGAAGTCGAGCACCTTGACCTGCAGCGTCCCGTCGGAGATGGGCATCATGATCAGGTTTTCCGGCTTCAGATCACGGTGGACGATGCCTCGAGCGTGGGGCTCGGTGAGCGCACCGCAGACCTGGTATACCACCTCGAGCGCCAGATTGGTGCGAAGCCGCCCCCCCTTGAGAAGATCTCCCAGATCGGTGCCCCGCACCAATTCCATGACCAGATATAAGAGATCGAGCTCCTGATCCTGGCCGAACTCCACGAGGCGCACGATATTGGGATGGGTCAGCTCAGAGACCACCTTGGCCTCACGGAAAAACCGCTCCAGCATCATCTCCCGATCGGCCAACTCGGGCCTGAGCACTTTGATGGCCACCTCACGGCGCACCGATAATTGAGTGCCCACATATACCGCCCCCATTCCTCCGGCGCCGAGCATCTTTTCGACCCGAAACCGATCATCGATGATCTTGCCCAGCAGGGGATCGCCCTTCTTTTGCAACGCCGAAAGCTGGAAGAGCCGTGAGCCGTCTGCAGGGCATAATTCGTACTCGTCCCCCTCGTAAGTCGTCTCACACTCCGGACAATACAGGGTCATCAATATCTCGCGCCTACAACGAATTTGGCTACGATTTAGCGACCGCTTCGCCACTAGCGCCGCATGGTAGCCGCGCCGCGCCGACAGGGTCAACCACAGCGCCGAGACATAAGCTCTTGGCTTGAGCCCCGATTTCATCAGTGCTACCCCTGACCTCTCGACTTCGAGCCCTCTATATAAGCGAGCTTTGCCCATGACCGATCTGGACCGTGACGCATTGGAAGCTACCCTCCTGGAGTGGTTGGCCATCGACTCCACCTCAGGGCGAGAGCGAGCCTTCTTAGAGCATCTCGAGTCCGCTTTTCGAGAAGACGGTTGGAATGTGGAGCGCCAACAGGTGGCCCAGGATCGCTGGAACCTGGTCATCGACGACGGCCACCCCACCAGGCTCCTCTACTCGACCCACATCGACACCGTGCCGCCCACCCTTCCCGTGAAGTCCGAGGAAGGCATCATCTACGGCCGCGGCGCCTGCGACACCAAAGGTGGATTGCTCGCCATGTGGGCGGCGGCCCAAAAATTACGCCGAAGGGGTCTGGAGGGCATCGGTTTTTTGCTCGTCGTCGGCGAGGAGGTCGATCATATCGGCGCCCGGGTTGCAGAAGATCTCGAGCTCAATCCGACTCAGATCATTTTGTGTGAGCCCACGATCAACCGGGTCGTGCGAGCCCAGAAGGGCATGGTCCGCCTCACCCTTCGCGCCCAGGGAGTGGCCGGCCACTCCGCCTTTCCCGGCGACGGAAAATCGGCGGTCGATCCCCTATTGGACGGCATCGAGCGAATCCGCCGCCACCGCTGGCCCACAGACGATATCCTCGGACCGACGACCATCAATATCGGTGTCATCGAGGGCGGAGTGGCGGCCAACGTCTTCGCCCCCAGCGCCCGAGCGGAGGTTCTCTTTCGCGCCGTCGCCCCCGTGGAGCCCATGATCGACGAGATCAAACACCTCGCCGGCGACGAGCTCCTCGTCGAGGATCTGATCTTCAACGACCCCGTCTTCTTCGACGTCCCCGACGACCTGGCCACCTGCACGGTGCCCTTCAATACGGACGCCACCTACCTGACGACCCTGGGCCCGGTCTGGCTGGTGGGCCCCGGCGATATTCGCTGCGCCCACTCCGACGATGAACAGATCGCCCTGGACAACCTCATCGCCGGCATCGACCTCTATATCGAACTGGGCTCTCGGGTATTCAACTGACGTCCGAAAGCGCTCCCTTGCCCCCTTTACAATTTAGCTCCAGTGAAGATATTCGATGAAGCTGCACGAAGTGCCCGCAGTTCCTTCCCAATAAGTCATGGAGACATCATGAATTACTCCAGCCAATCATCTACCTATTCCGGTGATCCCGTGCAAAGCCCTCATCCCGATCTTCAGGCCGTTTTGCCCCGACTGGCCACGGTTGGCCCACACTTCCAGCAACGCCCCCTCTTCGACGATCTCGGCGAAGCCCAGGAACATCTGGAAGATATGGGGGCTCAGGCCACTTATAAGGTGGTCCCCGTCTGGGCGATCAATCACAACGATCTGACCAGCAGCCAGGTCGTCAACTGGACCTTTGTTCGATACGTCAACTGACCGAATCAATTTGGGCTCGAGAAAGTAGGAAATTGAATTATGGTACTCCTCGAAAGCGACGCCCCACAACTCGGCAGCCCGGCCCCGGACTTTGAGCTACCGGCCACCGACGGCAATACCTACGGCCGCGACGACTTCGCCGACGCCCCGGTGCTTGTGGTGATGTTCATCTGCAATCACTGCCCCTATGTCAAAGCCGTCATCGATCGTCTGGTCGAGCTGGGCAATACCTTTGACGACGACGAAGTGGCCCTGGTGGCGATCAGCGCCAACGACGCCGAGCGCTATCCCGACGACAGCTTCGAGAAGATGGCCGACCTCGCCGAGGCCAAGGATTTTCCCTTTCCCTACCTCTACGACGAATCCCAGGAAACGGCCCGCGCCTATAAAGCGGTATGCACCCCGGACTTTTTCGTCTATGACGAGGATCGCAAGCTGGCCTACGCCGGTCGGCTCGACGACAACTGGAAAAACCCCGACAAGGTTAAAAGGCGCGATCTCCACGATGCAGTGGTCGCCCTCCTCGACGGGGATCGCCCCGGCGGGGAACAACATCCCTCCCGGGGCTGTAGCATCAAGTGGAAGCAGTGACGGCCCTTCGGTAAATGGCCCCCCATGTTCGGTATATCCTTCTCAGAATTGGCGATCATCGGCCTCCTCATCCTGATCGTGATGGGGCCCGAGAAATTGCCCGAAGTCGCCCGGTGGGCCGGCAAAGGAATGCGCGAATTGCGTCGCGCTTCTAATACGCTGCGCAACGCTCTCATGCTCGATGAGATCGACCCCCGACGTCAGATCGAGCGCCAGATCGCCGACGATCGGCCAAAAGCCCAGGAGCCCTCGGCGGTGGCCGACAAGGTCATCGACCCCGATCCTCAGACACCGCCGCCCCCAGACTTTAGCGGTGAACACCCGGCCTATGCCAAAAAGGGCGACCAAACCTCTTTGCCGGCAGCCCTGGACCAGGTCGACGAAGACCATTTTCAGGCGATCCTCAACCAGGAGTATCGCAAACAGAGTGGGCTTCGCACCGTCTTTATCGCCGAGGCCGAGCCATCGCCATACCTCATCGTCGTCCCCATCGAGGCCCATAGAAATACCGAACTGGCCGCCCCGGTCACGCTCCGAGCCGCCGAGGCCACCCTATGAGCACCGACGAAAAGCAGACTTTTAGCCGCGAAGAAGTCCAGGGCCTTCAGGACCTTCGCATGGGCTTTCTCGAACACCTCGGCGAGCTGCGTCGACGGCTGATCATCAGCATCATCGCCGTGGTCGCGGCCTTCGCGGTGAGCTGGATCTTCGTCGAAGAGATCTTCCTCTTTCTCCAGCAGCCGCTCATCATCGCCGCCCCTCAAGAACATATGGCGGCGCTGCACCAGGCCGATATGGCCGAGGTCTTCTTCACGGCCCTCAAAGCAGCGCTGCTGGCCGCCGTCTTTTTGGCCAGCCCGGTCATCCTATTCCAGATCTGGAAGTTCATCGCCCCCGGCCTCTATCCCAACGAGAAAAAGGCGGTCCTGCCCTTTATGTTCATGGGTACGGTCTGCTTTTTTGTGGGCGCCGCCTTTTGCTACTATATGGTCATCCCCCTGGGATACGGCTTTCTTTTTGACTTCTCCGAGTCCTTTGCCGATCCGGTCTTGATGATCCAGGACTATTTTGCGCTGACCACCAAATTGCTGCTGGCCTTCGGCATCGTCTTCGAATTGCCCGTGGCCACCTATTTCCTCTCCGCCATCGGCCTGGTCACCCACCGCATGCTCATCAAGCAGTGGCGAATCGCCGTGGTCGTCGCCTTCATCCTGGCCGCTATCTTGACGCCTCCCGACGTCATCACCCAGGCTCTGCTGGCGGGACCGATGATCCTCCTCTACGCCATCTCCATCGGCATCGCCTACCTGCAGACCACACGTCGTGAGCGAGAGCGAGAAGCGGCCGAAGAGCAAGAAATCTGATTTGGCTACTCCCCGCCCGGAGAGATCTCCAGGCGGGGAGCTGCCCCCACTACTCCACGGTCACCTTCGATCCGATTTGCTCCCAGGTCGCCGGCCCGATGCCCTGAATGCGCATCAATTGGCTGGGGTCCTCGAACCGACGCTGCTGTCGATATTCCACGATTCGCTCTGCTAGAGCGGGCCCGATACCGGGCAGCTCGGTCAGCTCGTCGACGCCGGCCCTATTAATATTGATCAGTCTCTCTTCATTGGCCCCTTCCCCTGCGCTCATGCCGTCGGCGCTGTCGGCCATTGAGGAGCTGAACTCAAGATCCAATTCATCGTCGACGTCCATCGCCTCCTCACCGCTGGCCTCGTCGAATTCCCACAGCGGATCGGGAAGTTCCAACATGGACTCCCGATGGTCGTCATCTTCAAACGGACAGGACTCATCGACGGGCAAATAGGTCGAGGTGGCGGCGTTGGCATCGGAACAACCGACGACGGCCAGAAGTGTGACGGCGGCGAACAGAACCAATGATTTCATCAGCGTGCTATTCATGATCAACCTCCAATGGGTTGTGAGTATCGTTTGAGGCGAACCTCACCGCTTTGGCCAGGTTCGACGGGCCCGATCACTCGAGCCATATCTGTTGTCGACGATTTGCGGCAAATCTTTCCGATTTTCTCAAATTTTCTCCTCAAACCTGCTCAGGCAGATTGATTCTCGACCCCTGTGGGGACTACGATATATGCAACCAGCCCACCTTCTCTGTAAGTGCATAGATGTTAGGACCATTTGAAATCACGGGACCTCTGGGCCAGGGCGCGATGGGCACGGTCTGGAAGGGCCGCCACCGTGGTAACGGTCGGCCTGTGGCCCTCAAGGTCCTGCGCTCCGAGTTTGTGGGCGATCAAAAATATCTGGAGGGCTTCCACCAAGAAGTGCGGGCCATCGCCCGCCTATCCCACCCGGGGATCGTCAAGCTCTACGATTATGGGGAGATCTCAGCGCAGGCCGCTGATCATTATAGCGATCTCGAGGGGGGCTCATTGTGGCTGGCCATGGAATACGCCCAGGGCGGCTCTCTGGAAGAGACTCCGAAGAGCCTGGACTGGGTAGATCTGCGGGAATTTTTGCTGCAAATTCTCGACGCATTGGCCCACTCTCATGCCCGAGATCTGATCCACCGCGATCTCAAGCCGGCCAATATTCTGTGCCAATACGACGACAACGGCCGCGCACGGTGGCTGCTCTCCGACTTTGGTATCGCCCATATTCAGGACCCCAAATTCAGCTCCCGCACGGGCGATATCAACGCCACCGCCGCCGGCACCCCGCTGTTCATGTCGCCGGAACAACTCCACGGCCAGTGGCGCGATTACGGCCCCTGGACCGACCTCTACGCCCTGGGCTGCGTGGCCTATATGCTCGCCAGCGGCCGGCCGCCCTTTGAGGCCGATTCAGTGATGGCCATCGCCATCAAGCACCTCTCCGATCCGGTGCCCAAATTGGATCCCCTGCTGGCCATCCCCCCGGGGTTCGAAAATTGGCTGCACCAACTGATGGCCAAGAAGACGGGTCATCGCTATCGCCGAGCCGCCGACGCCGCCGAGGACCTGTTGCGTCTTGGCGAGCCCGATCCGGCCACCGCCCCTGAGCGCACGCCGACCCTCAGGTTCGCCACGGGGCCCACAGAGTCGGTGGAGACCCTGGCCGATCCGCCGCCGATGCGAACCCTGCTTCTCGAGACCAGGAGCATTGAAGATATCGTCGCCGGCGACCGCGATGAAACCTCGGCTCCTGCCCACTCCGCTCGGGGCCCCCGCCCGGGCCGTATCATCGTCCCACCATCTTCGTGGCGGCGCCCAGGTGATCTGAGCCCGCCAGAGGCCATCCCGGCCACGGGAAAAGGCATCTTTGGCCTGCGCAAACCTCCCTATGTGGGGCGCGAAGACGCCCGCAACCTCTTATGGGATGAGCTGCGCCAGGTCTGCGACCATCAAAAGGCCCGGCTGGTACTGGTTCGAGGCCGAGCGGGCATGGGCAAGAGCAGCCTCATGAATTGGCTCGCCACACGAGCTCACGAACTGGGCCTGGCCAAGCCGCTCATCGCCACCCACAGTCCGATCATGAACCCCAACGACGGACTCCCCCATGCGTTTCGGGCTCATCTGGGCGCCACGGGCCTGGAGCGTTCAGCGCTTTTCGAGCGCTTGCAGCGAGTCTACGCCGACCACTTCAACGACACCGACATCGACATCGATCATCTGGCGGCCATCGTGGAGTGGCTCGCCCCCCGATCCGATAGCTCGGAGGGAACTGACGGCATCCCCATCGTCAACCTGGAGACCCCGCTGGAGCGCTACCTGGTCATCGAGCAGCTTCTATCGCGCATCACCGAGCAGCGGCCGGTCATCCTGGGTATCGACGACGGTCAATGGGGCCATGACAGTCTGAGCTTTGCGCGACACCTCTTGACGCGGCAGAGCGAAAATCCGCTTCCCCTGCTCATCGTCTCCACGATCCGTCCCTCGGCGCTGACCGATCGTCTTATGGAAAGGGAGAGCCTCGAGCTTCTCCAGAGTCAAAAGGCGACCACGACGATCGACCTCGATCCCCTCACCGATAAGGACCAGCGCCAGTTGGTAGAGCTCCTGCTCGGCCTGGAGAGTTCGGTCATCGACGACATCACCGACCGCTCCGAGGGGCTGCCTCTGTTCCCGCTCCAGCTCATCGAGGAGTGGGTCTCCGAAGATACGCTCATCGAGAGCAATGAGGGCTATATCCTCGACGAAGGCGCTCCCTTTCCGGACAACCTCGACGATCTGATGGAGCTGCGAGTCTATCAGGTCGTCACCTCCTGGCATCAGCGACGACAGGCTCAAAAGGCCCTCGAGATCGCCGCCGCCATGGGGATCGATATCGATCGACAGGAGTGGACCCAGGTCTGCCGCGCCGCCGGTGTGACCGTCGACGAGGCCCTGGTCGACCATTTTATGATCCACGGCCTGGCCGTGCCCCACCCCGGCGGGTGGCGGTTTCGACTCCCCTTATACCGCGATATTCTGGAGATCATCAGCCGCCGCGACGAACGATGGCCGACCCTCCACGGCCTGATCGCCGACACCATCGATTCGAGCGCTCAAAACGGCACCTGCCTCGCTGAACGCCGGGCCCGACACCTCATCGCTGCCGACCGTCCCCACGAAGCACTGCCTCTGTTATGGCGCGCTGTCGACGATCGAATGAAAAAGAGCGCCTATATCCAGGCCCGAGCACTTCTGACCCTGATCGGACAGACCTTCGATTCATTGGGCGTGGCCCACGACGACAGGCGGCGAAAGCGCCTCCTCATCCGCCGAGTCGAGACCCATCGGTATCGGGGTAATCTAACAAAAGGTCGGGCTCTTCTAAACGATCTCTTGACCCATCCGGAAGCTCTGGACGACGCCCTTTTGGCAGACGCCCACCGCGTGGCTGCCAATTACGCCAACGTCGACGGCAATCTCAAAGCATCCCTCGGTCATTATCGGAAAGCCCATCAATTATTCGAGTCTCTGGGCGACCGCCGCAGGATCAGTCAATGCCTGGACGGCATCGGCTGGATCTATTTGAGCATGGGTCGACTCGACGACTCGAGCCGCATCTACCAGCAGGGCTATGACGTGGCCATCGACGCCGACCTTGTCCTGGAAGCCGCCTGGTGTCTGCGCGGGGTGGCTGAGATTTCGTTCCTCAAAGGCGAAACAGAGGGAGAGGCCGATGCTCAGCGGGCCCTCGAACTTTTTGATTCTGTGGGGTGCCGGAGCGGCATGGGCGTGACCCACCGTAACCTGGGTGATTATGCTCGTCGCGCCGGCGACATCGATCGCGCCCGTCGCCACTACGATCGGGCCCATTACCTGGCCCATATGATCGGCCATATGCTGGCTGCATTCACCATCCCCCTTCACGGCCTCTGCGATTTAGCTGAGGGATATTACGAAGAAGCCCGCCGCAAATTTGCCTTCTTCAGCGACCGCATCCCCGCCGACGCCTCTCCCGGTTTCCGGCCCATCGGCGATATGGGCCTCCTCGCCACCGCCGCTCACCAGAACGACGGCCCCCTCTTCGATAAGCTCGCCGAAGTGCTATCCAGATCCCTGACCCCCATGACCCCCCTGAAGGGCGAATTTATCTATCTCCTTCGAGAAACCATGGACGCCTGGGAAGAGCACGGCGACCGAATGCGACGGGATCGGGCAGGCCAACTCTTAGAGATCTATTTATAGATTTTCATCCCCCGCAGGGAAGCGCCGCCAGATGAACCACCCGCTCATCGCCGCTCAATTCGGCGACGGGATTGCCCTTGGCGGGCCGCCCCATCATATGAAACTGCGCCGCCGGCACCCGCCATACTCGCCCTCGGCTGGTGGTGATCGCTAGATCTTCGGCGGGGTTGCAGGGTACAGCCCCGGCGAGCAGGTCGCCCGGGTTGAGCCTGGCCAACTGCATGCCCTGACCGGCACGGCCCTGGGTTCGAAACTCCGAGAAATCGACCCGTTTGCCCAGCCCCTGCTCACTTATCACCGCGATCTGGCGCACTCGTTTGCCCTCGAAGGCACCGATCACGGCGTCGTCATCTCCGTCGAGCTTGATCACGTTCACGCCCACTGCCACGAGCCCCATGGTGCGCATCTCGTCGGCCTCAAAATGAATCCCCTTTCCCTTTGCAGACGCACAAAATACGGTCGTATCTCGGTCCACCCCCATCACGGCCGCCACGTCGTCGCCGTCGCGCACTTTGAACGCCTGGCGCCCCGATCGGTCCAGGCCGCTGCCCAGCTCCGAGGCGTCGCTGGCCTTACCCTTTCCACCGCGCGTGATATGAATGAGCCTTCCCGCCACCAGCCGACGCCGGGGTACGACGGCGCGAATCGCCTCGTCGGGCTCCAAAAATAAGAGATCTCTGATCGACCGACGCTGGTCGCGCCGATCCCAGGTCGGCACCAATTGGGAGTTGAGCCCAAAGAAGCGCCCCTGATTGCTGAATAGATAGACCGCGTCGGAATCGCCCACATAATGAAGGGCCCCAATTCCTTCGCTCAACGTCCCTTCGTCGACGGGCGGCACCTGATCGCTGACAGACAGCTCGGACCCGGGGATGCCGTATAGCTTCTGATCGAGAGTCTCCACATAGACGGGATGCTCGAAGGCTTCCGTTATTTTTCGCTCCACATCGGCTACTCCCGAGGTGCGTCGCGTCGACGAGCGGCGCTTGCCCCTTGCCGCCTCGACCAGAGCCGCCGCCAGCGCAGAGGTCCAATCACCGAATTCCCTCTCTGCATGTGCCCAGAGGGTCTCACCCACGGATTCTTCGAATGCTGGGCCGTCCTCGGTCTGTGCCGCCGCCTCGATTAAAGCCTTGATGACCTGCTCGCGCTCCATAAACCATACCTCATTCAAAAAGTGAGATCTCTCAGGATACGCCACCCTATCGAACCAACCTCGACAGGAGCAAGTCTCCCAACACGGCAGCGCGCAGTTAGAACCGGGGCGCCGTCCAGCCCCTCCATCCCGGGCCTGAAAGGGCCCTCCATCCCGCGCCAAAGGCGCTTCATCCCGGGCGCGCAAGCGCCCTCCACCCCAGCGCGCGAGCGACGCGCAGAGCGCTCAGCCTTGACACCACGACGAGCGGCCTTTTACTCTCACGTCCTTGAAAATATGCGGGCTTTTTCCTTTCGAATTAGCCCTTTGACGCCGTCCGTCCAAGGAGCACGCTCACGATGTCGGAAACCAAAGAACAAGACAGCCCCACCGCTGACGAAATCGTCGACGACCTCGCCGAAGAAATGGGCGTAGAGGACGAAGAATCCGAGGCCGAGGAAGAAGAGGCTGAGGAAGAAGAGGCCGAGGAAGAAGAGAGCGACGGCACAGGCGATATGGCCGGTATCGAAGGAGTCTTCGCCGTCAAAAAGGGCTCCAAGAAAAAGAAAAAGAAGAAGAAAAAGAAGAAGAAGAAAAAACCGTCCACCGCCGATACGGACGGAATCTTTACGCCCGGGGCGGCCGATGAGGATATCGACCTCGATGATATCGACCTCGGCCTGGACGACGACCTGCAGCCCAAGAGCCCGGTCAACAAGCTCCTCATCGTCATCATCCTCGCCTTGATCGGCGGCGGATTGGTTGGAGCCCACTTTTTGACCCTCGACGACACGGGCCACGGCCTATTTCACGATATCGGCATGGTCATCACCGGTGAGTACCGCGACCACGCCCAGCGCGAGCGCGAGCGCATCGAAGAGGAGCACCGGCAGGCTCAGCTCGACGCCATGCCCCGCTACGGTCGTCTCCACATATCTGGAAGCCCCCGCTATGCCCTGATCCGCCTCAACGGAGAGGTTCCCTTCGGTGAGACCACCGCCGGGCAATGGCGCGAGCTGCGAACCACCCCTCAGACCTACGCCGAAGATCTCTCTATCGACGAGGTCCATCAGATCGAGGTCGATCTCGCAGGCCACCAGACCTTCGAGTTCACCCTCCACGAAGATATGTGGGAGCGCACGGGAGGCGGCGAATATTTTTACTCCGTCTCGGCCAACCTGCGACCCGAAGACGGTGACCGGTACCGCGAGTTTTCGGCGCGCACCACCCTCGGTGAAGGCCACGGCCCCTTTCTTGGTGAGCTGACCTTCAACACCGAACCGGCAGGGGCGGTCATCCTGGTCAACGGCTATCTGGTCCGCGATGAAGATGGTCAGCCCATCAAGACCCCGGCGGTCCTCGAGGAATATTGGACCCTCGATATCGACTTCGACGAAATTCGCGAAAAAGAGGGCTTCGAAGACGTGCGCTCCATTCGCGACATCGACGAATTCGACATCGATCTCGACGATTTCGAGCTTCGCGAGCGTGACTTCCGCGTCGATACGCCTCCCGACCAGGGCGTCCCGGTCGAGATCTTCCTCCCCGATGAAGACGAAGAAGAGCGCGTCCTCTATGGCACCCAACTCTTCCGCAATATGTGGGAATGCCAGTGGAAGGACGACGACGAGCGAGCTCGTATCCCCGACAGTGATCCCATCCAGAATCACTGCAACTACGTCTTCGAATTCGATATCAACTTCCCGGAGCTCGCCGACTATATCGAGCGCCGCGAAGAAGAGCGCGAGCGAATCGCCCAGCAGCGCGCCAGCGCCGCCGAGCTCCTCGAAGCCGGACCCGACGGCGAGTGAGTCACTTTCACCGCAAAGGACACGAAGAACACTGAGGTTACGGCATCGATCACACCCCGATCGATGCCGTAACTCGTTCCATCACATCCTCTCCCAGCCCCCTCCGTGTCCTCTGCGTCCTCCGTGGTAAATGAAGTTGTATTTCTCCCTTTCCTCCCCCCCCTGTATCGCTGGTCATCACCGCTTTGCTGTGGTAGGATTTCGCGACTTTTCCGGTCGCCCTATTTTACGCTGTAAAACGGGGAATTTTTGACTGGTTGGATTCCTTGTAAGTTCGCGGCACCAAACGCATCGCCGCGCTTTCGATTCCCTGAAAATAAGAAGTGTCCATGGCCCACGAAGAACCGATCTTGCCGCCCGAAGAAATCGACGATCCCAAGGCTGCTCTCGAGCAGGGCACCTACAACGCCGAGAGCATCCAGGTTTTGGAAGGACTGGAGGCCGTGCGCAAGCGTCCCGGTATGTATATCGGCGACACCGACGACGGCTCGGGACTCCACCATATGGTCTACGAGACGGTGGACAACGCCATCGACGAGGCCCTGGCCGGCTATTGCGATACCGTGACCATTACGATCCACTCCGACGGATCGGTCACCATCGAGGACAACGGCCGCGGCATCCCCGTCGACATCCACGAAGAGCAGGGTCGTTCGGCGGCGGAAGTGATCATGACCGTCCTCCACGCCGGCGGCAAATTCGACAAAAGCTCCTATAAGGTCTCCGGCGGCCTCCACGGCGTCGGCGTCTCCGTGGTCAACGCCCTTTCGGAGTGGCTGGAGATGGAGATTCGCCGCGACGGTAAGGTCTGGCACCAGCGCTACCAATACGGCATCCCCGAAAAGCCCCTGGAGTCCATCGGCGATGCCCGCACCACGGGCACGGCGATCCGGTTCAAGCCCGACTCCAAGATCTTTGCCTTCACCGAATTTTCTTTCGACGTGCTCTCCCAGCGCCTGCGCGAGTTGTCCTACCTCAACGCCGGGATCAGCATCTCGATCAACGACGAGCGCTCCAACAAGAGCCATGACTTCAGCTACGAGGGCGGCCTGGCTTCCTTCGTCAAAGACCTGAACAAGAATAAACACCCCCTCCACGACGAGCCGATCTACATCTATAAAGAGGTCGACGAAAAAGGGGCGGTCGTGGAAGTGGCCATGCAGTGGAATGACTCCTATTCGGAGAATATCTTCTGCTATACCAACACCATCCGAAACCGCGACGGCGGCAGCCACCTCTCCGGATTTCGAGGCGCTCTGACCCGTACGGTCAACGCCTACGGGGTGTCCAATAATATGCTCAACGACACTCTGGCCGGCGACGATATCCGCGAGGGTATCTCGGCGGTGCTCTCCGTGAAGATGCCGGACCCCAAATTCTCGAGCCAGACCAAAGACAAGCTGGTCTCCAACGATATCAAAGGGGTCGTCGAATCGGTCATCAACGAGCGGCTGTCGATCTTCCTCGAGGAAAACCCCTCGGTGGCCAAGGCGATCATCGAAAAAGCCATGGCCGCCTCACGGGCTCGCGAGGCCGCTCGAAAAGCACGGGAAATCGCCCGCAAATCGGCCCTCCAGGTCAGCTCCCTGCCCGGCAAATTGGCGGATTGCCAATCGAGAAACCCCGAGGAGAGTGAGCTCTATATTGTCGAGGGTGATTCCGCCGGCGGCTCGGCCAAACAAGGCCGGGACCGGCGATTTCAGGCCATCTTGCCCCTTCGCGGAAAGATCCTCAACGTGGAGAAAGCGCGCTTTGATCGCATGTTGTCCAACAACGAGATCTCGGCCATGATCTCCGGGCTGGGCTGCGGTATCGGCGACGAATATTTCGACATCGAAAAGCTGCGCTATCACTATATCATCATCATGACTGACGCCGACGTCGACGGCAGCCACATCCGCACCCTGCTGTTGACCTTCTTCTATCGGCAGATGCCGGAGATCATCGAGCGAGGCTACCTCTATATCGCCCAGCCCCCACTCTACGGAGTCAAGCGGGGACGATCAGTGGACTATATGAAGGATGAGAACACGCTCAACAACTTTTTGATCTCCCGCGCCAAGGAAAAGATCACTGTCCGTGGCGCCAACGGCAAGACCTTAAGCGACGAGGAGTTGGCCACCTTCATCGACGATCTCCTCGGCTATCGCGACCAGATCGAACGACTGGAGCGACGCTTTGACCGGCGCATCATCGAGCAGACCGTACGCGCCGAGCTCACCGAAGAGGACCTCAAGGACGCCGACCACCTGGCCGCCCGCAGCCAGGAGATATTGGAGCGCCTGGCCGAAGCCCACACCACGGTGCCCTGGAATGCACCGACGATCCTCGAAGATCCGAAGCGAGAAGACCTGGTCTTCGCCCAGTGGAAGAGCCGGGTCGCCGGCACCTCGGTGATGACCAGAGTCGATCGCGCCCTGCTGGCCAGCCCCGATTATCGCGAGATGGTCCGCGTCTGGCGCGCCTTTAAGGCCCTGGGCGATCACGTCATCGTCGACGACGGCAAAGAAGAAGAGAAGTACGACACCATGATGGGCGTACTCACCCGGGCCCTCAAAGCGGGCACCAAAGGTCAGAGCATCCAGCGCTATAAGGGTCTTGGCGAGATGAACCCCGACCAGTTGTGGGACACCACGATGGATCCCGAAACCCGGACCCTCTTGCAGGTGCGCATCGAAGATGCCATCGAGGCGGACTCGCTATTTACGGTGCTCATGGGTGACCAGGTCGCCCCGCGTCGTGAATTTATCGAGACCCACGCCCTGGATGTGCGAAACCTCGATATCTGAGCCCATCACCTCCAAGTAGCCAGGTCTACGGACGGTCCCGCGAGACAAGGGAGTCTCATGTCGAAGATCCAATTATTGACGGGGCCGGCCGTCCAGGATTCCCTGGAGATCACCGGCGTCCGTCAGCTCTTTCGCTACCAGCTCAACCCGGCCACGGTGGGCCTGCTCTTCGTCTTCGGGATCGCCTCCTTCGGCGCCGCCCTCTTTTTGGTCTTCGGACCGGGGTTGGGCGGCGGCTATACGGCGGGCTTTGCCATCGCCCTCGCTCTTGGGATGACCTTTTTTTCCATGGTCTCCTTCTGGAGCAACTTCAAGACCAAATATTTCATCGGGGTCAGCGACGAATTTCTATACGTCGGCAAAGACGATAAGGCCTGGCGTATCCACTGGGAATTGGTCAATCGCGACAGCTTGAACTTCGACGAGATGCAAAATTCGAAGATGCAGGGCAAGATCTTTTTGGAGGCCGCCGGCCAGAGCGTCGAGATTCCCCTCTTTACGCCCTTCGTATTTATCGAAGATATCGAGGGCTTTATGTTTCATATCCTCCAGCGCCTGGAGGCCGATACGGAACAACTAGATGTAGACCAGCCAGATACGAACAAACTCCACCGCGAGGCGCCCTCGGACCAGACCACCTCCGCCGATGATTGCGACGACGGTGGTGGCGTCGACGACGGCAGCGACTGATGAATCCTGAAATCCTTCGCCCCAATAAACGCGTATTTATCTGGCGACCCATCATCCGGGCAGCGATCATCAATACGGTGCTCGCCATTGCCGGATTTTTTTTCTTTCCCCTCTTCACCGGCGTCGATCCCGGTCCCCTGGTCTGGGTCGCCGCCGTCATAGGCACCGTCACCGCTCTGACGGTGCATCGCATCATCGCTTTTAATAAGACCTTCTACGAATTTCACGGCGACCGGCTCATCGTCAAGACCGGCTCCCTCGCCAAGAGTTCCACCATCGATCTGCCCTATCGCAACGTCACTCAGGTGGTGTTGCGACTTCCCTGGCTGGAACATCGCTTCTTCGCCACGGGCCACCTCCGGGTCCACGCCGCCGGCAGCGCCCGGGGCGTGGCCCTGCTCAAATCCATTGATGAACCCCACAAGCTCTACCAAAAGATAGCCGCTCACCTGCGGGACAGCGGCTTCTCACTGGCTCGAAAAGAGCGGCTGCAGCGCGAAAAACCACACCTGGTGGGCACCGCTCTGGATACCTCGGGGATGGCCATCAGCGGCCTCATCGCCATGGTGGTCGTGGCCATGACCATCGCCGGCTCCATCATCGATATCCTCGACCTATCCAATTATTTCGAGCTCTTCGAGGTGCTCACGGGCACCCTGGAGCCAGACGACGGCGAAGAAGCAGCCCTGGCCGCCAGGGGTACTCTGGGGCTGGCGCTTCTGACCGGATTGGGCGGAATTTTGGGGCTGGCAAAGCTCGCCATTCATTTCGTCGACCTCAACCGCCGCACCTACACCTTGTGGGACGACGTGGTGGACTACGAAGACGGCTTTTTGACGGAGACTTATAAGTTCATCCCCGTCGAAAACCTGGCCGATACGGCGACGAGTGAACCCTTTTTAAAACGCCTCTTCGGCATGGCCAACGTCGTGCTTCGCCCTCACGGTTCGGCGGGAGGGATAAGTTTTCCCTCCATGCCAAACGCCGCCCAATTCCGTGGTCATCTCGACGAGCTCATCGAGCGCAGTCAAACCCCGGAGGCGACGCTCCCCGACGACCGCATCGCCCCTGGCGAGGTCGACGCCGACGCCGAAGAAGCCGACGCCTTAGGGAAGACCACCGGTGGCGCCGCCCGACGACTTCCCGTCATCGACGAGCCCCCCCTGGAGTTTTCACCTTCCCTGATGCGCCGTTTAATCACGGCGATCATCCAGGCCGTCAAATTTCCGGCCACCATCGCCCTCGTCGCCGCCGTGGCCTACGCCGCCGTGGTCTTCACAGAATTCGAATTGGAACAGCTCGACCTGACGGCCGACGAATTGGCCGCTCTGGACTGGACCCTCTACGGCTTTCTCGGTCTGGTCGGCCTCTACATGCTCCTGCAAGTGGGCCGGGCCATCTTCTTTTGCATGACCACCAAATATGCCGTGGGCCGTCGCAAAGTGACCTGGGAGCGAGATTTTATCTCCCGCGACGAAGTCGAATTTACGATGGATAAGATCACCGCCCTGGAGGTCGAGCGCGACGTCGTCGACCGCCTCACCGGCTGTGCTACCATCTCCTTTTGGTCCATCGGAAACGACCGCCCCCTGATCTTCGAAGACGTCAAAAAGGCAGCGCAACGAGTCACCGAGATCCGCCGCCGCCTGGGTCTTCTGGCTAATATCGACGACGCCGACCAAACCCACAGGCCCTCGGTATCGCCCCTCAATTTTGCCCTGGGCCGACTGTACTCCAATCTCTTCTGGCTTCTCCTCGCCGCCGGCGCCGCCGCCTTCACGCCCTTGTGGGAGCCCGCCCTGTACGTGGCCGCCGCCATCGCCCTCATCCCACTGCTGCGCTTTGTCCAGCAGGCCCTCTACCACCGCTTTGGCCGCCTCTTCCTCTTCGGCGACCACCTCCGAATTCGCCAGGGAATCCTGTTCATCACCGACCAATACGTGGCTTACGACCAACTGCGAAGCCAGGTCACCACCCGTTATCCCTTGCGCAAAGCGGGCACTCTTCGCCTGATTCCCGGCAGCAACCGCACCATGGGCCTTCCCTTTTTGCGCGATATAGCGGCCCTCCACGAAGACTTGGACGAGCGCCTCTACGCCCATCCCATGCGCGCTGTGGCGCAGGCCGAAGACCTGGACCGCACCGTGGTCTCCACACACCGCCCCCAGGCCCGAAACGCCCTGGTCTTGTGGACCCTGTTGACTCTGCTCATCGCCATTCTAACCGTCATCCCCGCCCTCCTCGTTTACCTGTGGTACCGCCGCACCTCAATCGTCGTCGAAGAGGGACGAGTACGCCGCCTGCGAGGCCTGCTCTATCGCACCACCCAGACAGTTCTGGTCAACCGCATCGATCAGATCCTCATCGACCGCGGCCCCCTCAACACGCTCTTCAAAAATGGCAAAGTCAGCATCCTCACCGTGGGCAGCAGCCTGCCCACCTTGAGCCTGGGGCCCATCAAACAAGACCAGGCCCTCTACGATCAACTCGAGGAGAGGACACAGAGCGGTAGTTGACCGGAATGAAACCACAAAGGACGCAAAGCACACAGAGGTCAGGTCTCTTAATAGCCGTACCCTCTGTGCCCTTGGCGCCCTTCGCGGTAAAAAAAATACTCCCAAGCCTCGAGTCTCGCATACTCAGAAGATCGGTCTCCACCGGTCCTCCAACTCATGCTCATTGACCAGGTGGGGATTGAGCATATTGGTCACCTCCCGCTGGTGGCGGCACTCGATAGAGTTGTCGTCGCCGATCTTGCAGATGCGCACATGCAGTGTCTTCGGCTCGGGGCGAAAAAGGGTGGCAAAGGTGCC
>SLJM01000102.1 GCA_007135085.1 Myxococcales bacterium | reverse complement strand
TTCAAGATCTGTGCGTCCATGGGATTGAGAGAGGCGATCAAAAAAGCGTCGCCCACCCTGTTGGAGCCGATCATGAACGTCGAGGTGGTCACACCGGAAGAGTTTATGGGCGACGTCATCGGCGATATCAATTCCCGCCGTGGCGACGTGCAGGGCATGAACCCCCGATCGGGCAGCCAGGTCATCGACGCCGAGGTGCCACTGGCGGAGATGTTCGGCTACTCCACAGACCTGCGCTCGAAGACCCAGGGCCGGGCCAATTATACGATGCAATTCTCCCATTACGGGGTGGTGCCCCGGGGGATAGCCAACGAGATCGTCCACCAATTTACGGGTCGATAACCCCGGTCGGCGATCGTCTGAGGCGCTTGTTATAAAAGCGCCTTGATCTCCATATGACCCTCCTGTATGGTCCGCACTCCCTGTGGGCAAGCCGCCCGGGAGCACACCGCATATGACGGCCCGCAAGGCCGCATCTAAAGCGGTCTTCGGACAGGTGAGTCATCGAGCCGAAGGGGCTCGGCGCCGCACGTTTGTGATTGGCGCGAGCCTTCGTTGCGTTCACCGATGAGGTCTGACACGAATGGCCCGGTCGAAAAAGAGATCGGGCTCGACAATGGTTAAGGTACTGTCACATGGCGAACGAAAAGATTCGAATCAAACTCAAGGCCTACGATCACAAGCTGCTCGATGCTTCGGCAGCGGACATCGTGGAGACCGCCCGACGAACGGGAGCCAGGATTTCCGGCCCGATCCCTCTGCCGACCAAGATCAATCGGTGGACCGTGCTGCGAAGCCCCTTCGTCAATAAGAAGTCTCGAGAGCAGTTCGAGATGCGTACGCATAAGCGACTGCTCGACATCCTGGAGCCGACCCAGCAGACGTTGGACGCCTTGATGCGTCTCGATCTGGCGGCCGGCGTCGACGTCGAGATCAAGACCTGAAGAAGGTCATATCAATTTGTTTGAACGCCCTGTCCGTCAGGGGGTTCGTGGGATTCTCTTTCGCCCGTCCGAGCAGTGATCAGGGCGGCGCAGGAGGCGAGAATGAAAGTACAAGTGGTCGATCTGAACAACGAAGCGACCGGTGAGCTGGACCTGGACGATGCAGTTTTCGGTGCCCCCGTTCGGGAGCACCTGTTCTGGGAAGTGGTGAACTGGCAGCGCGCCCGACGTCGGGCGGGCACCCATAAGGTCAAGAATCGCAGCGCCGTCAGCGGTGGTGGGAGAAAGCCCTGGCGACAGAAGGGCACGGGCCGTGCGCGAGCCGGTACCATCCGCTCCCCTCTGTGGTCCGGCGGTGGCGTGATCTTCGGGCCGAGCCCGCGAGATTATAGCTATAATATGCCCAAGAAAAAGCGCCGCGCCGCGCTTCGCTCCGTGCTGAGCATGAAGGTCGAAAACGGCCAGTTCAAGGTCGTCGAAGACTGGGAGCTGCCCGAGATCAAGACCAAGAACGCCGTGCAGGCCCTGGAACGCCTGGGCGCTCCCAAGGCACTGGTCGTCGACGTCACCGAACGCGACGACGACAACACATTGCAGCATAACGAAAAGTTGCGCCTCTCCGTGCGAAACCTGCGCGACGCCAAATATCTGGCCGCCGAAGGGCTCAACGTCGAAGATCTTCTTCGATTCGATCACCTCGTCATCAGCCGCCGCGCCGTCGAGCAGATTCAGGAGGCATTGAAGTCATGAGCAGCCTTTACGACATCATCATTCGCCCGACGCTGACCGAAAAGAGCACCCAGATGGGTGACGACAATAAGTACGTCTTCCGCGTCAAATACGACGCCACCAAAACGCAGATCCGCGAAGCGGTGGAGACGATCTTTGGCGTCGACGTGGTCAAGGTCAACACCATGATCATGCCCGGAAAGCCTAAACGAGTCCGGCTGACGGTGGGACGACGAAACCCCTGGAAAAAAGCAGTCGTCACCGTTGCCGAAGACCAAATGATCGATCTGTTCGCCCTGGAGAGCGCCGAGCCCGCAGGCGAAGTGTGAGCCGAGGCGGTCTCGACGACCAACTCCTGAGAACGTGACGAACGAAGGCAGGTTTTAAGATGGCTATGAAAGATTTTAAACCCACATCGCCGGGCCGACGGTTTCTCCGATTGCCCGACACCGGAAAGGTGGTCACCAAGGACGAGCCGGAGAAGAATCTGACCGGCACCAAGACCCGCTCCGGTGGACGTAATAATTACGGCCGCATGACCGTGCGCCGCCGAGGCGGTGGTCATAAGCGCCGTTATCGCGTGGTCGATTTCAAGCGCAATAAGATCGGCGTGCCCGCCACGGTGGCGGCCATTGAATACGATCCCAACCGCACGGCTCACCTGGCGTTGCTTCATTACGCCGATGGCGAGAAAGCCTATATCCTGGCACCCCAAAAAGTGGGCGTCGGCGATCAGGTCATCTCGAGCGCCAAGGCCGATATCAAGCCCGGCAATGCGATGCGCCTCAAGTATATGCCCACCGGTACGGTGATCCACAATGTGGAGCTCCGCCCCGAAAAGGGTGGGCAGTTGGCCCGATCGGCCGGCGCCTGGGCCCAGTTGATGGCCAAAGAGGGCAAATACGGTCTGGTTCGACTTCCCTCCGGAGAGCTTCGGCGGATCCTGTTGACCTGCCGTGCCACGGTGGGCGCCGTATCGAATCGGGAACACGAAAATACCTCCCTCGGTAAGGCAGGCCGATCGCGTTGGAAGGGCAAGCGTCCCTCCGTGCGTGGTGTGGCCATGAACCCCGTCGATCACCCCCACGGTGGTGGTGAGGGTCGCACCGCTGGCGGTCGCCATCCGGTGACCCCCTGGGGCGCCAAGACCAAGGGTAAGAAGACGCGCAAGAATAAGCGCACCAACAAGTTTATCGCCCGACGCCGTAAGTCGAAGAAGGGCAAACAAGAGCGTTGATCCCAGGCGCCCCGGCTGGGGCGCTGAGGCGATCGAGCTAAGGAGAGAGCAACGTGCCACGTTCAATTAAGAAAGGACCATGGGTCGACAGTGGACTCCAGAAGAAGGTCACTAAAGCGCGCGAAAGCGGCGATCGCCGGGCGATCAAGACCTGGAGCCGACGCTCCATGATCGTGCCCGAGTTCATCGGCTTGACATTTGCCGTGCATAACGGCAAAGAGTTCGTCCCGGTTTTCGTCACCGAGAATATGGTCGGACACAAGCTGGGTGAATTTGCGCCGACGCGAACCTTTTTTGGCCACGCCACCGATCGCGCTTCCACGAAGGTGCGTCGTTGAGAATGTCTCAAGTGCTGACCGCGATCGACCTCGTCAAGGTGACGGGGCCGACAGGCAGCCTTACTGAAGAGTATTTGTCATGAGCAACGCTGAACAAACGAATGCAAATCGCGCGCTGGCGAAAAACGTTCGCATAGCGCCGCGCAAAGCGCGAGTTGTCATCGACCTGGTGCGCAACAAGCCCGTCGAAGAGGCGTTGGAACTCTTGGAGTTTACGCCCAAGAAGGCTGCGCCCATCGTCTCCCGACTCATCGAGTCGGCCCTTCATAACGTCATGGAAAGTGACGTGTTGGATTGGGACACCGACGAGCTGGTGGTAGCCGAGGCCTTTGTCAACGAAGGCCCAACGATGCGCCGATTTAAGCCCCGAGCCATGGGCCGGGCGACTCGGATCAACAAACGAACCAGCCAGATTACGGTGGTGTTGCAACCGCGCGCCTGAAAATGGCGACGAATTTTTAGGAGGACACTGTGGGTCAGAAGGTACATCCAACCGGATTTCGATTAGGCATCATTCGCCCCTGGGCTTCGAAGTGGTACGAAGAGCGTAACTACTCGAAGTGGCTTCACGAAGATCTGAATATCAAGGATTATATTCGTGAGCACCTGGAGAATACGGGGGTGAGCAAGATCGAGATCGAGCGCATGGCCAATAAGGTCAAGGTCACGATCCATACGGCCAAGCCGGGGATCGTCATCGGCAAGCGCGGCGCAGGTATCGAGTCCCTCAAGGCCGACCTCCAGAAGCTGAGTGATGGCGAGATTTTCGTCAATATTCAAGAGGTCCGAAAGCCCGAGCTGGATGCCCAGCTGGTGGCCGAGAGCATCGCCCAGCAGTTGCTGCGGCGGGTCAGCTTTCGACGGGCCATGAAGAAGTCGGTGCAGACGGCGATGAAGTTTGGGGCCCAGGGCATTCGCGTGCACTGCGCCGGCCGTCTGGGCGGCGCCGATATGAGCCGCCGCGAATGGTACCTGGAGGGCCGCGTGCCGCTCCACACCCTGCGCGCCGATATCGATTATGGTTTCGCCGAAGCCAAGACCACCTACGGCATCATCGGTGTCAAGGTTTGGATCTTCAAAGGCGAAGTGCTCGAACAATAGAAAGGCACCGGATCGCAACACCACGATCTGGGGCTGCAGATAGGTAAGGAGAAGTTATGCTGAGTCCAAAGCGCGTACGTTGGCGCAAGCCCCAGAAAGGGCGCACCAAGGGAAAAGCGCAGCGCGGCAACAAAGTCTCCTTCGGCAACTACGGGCTAATCGCCCTGGAGCCGGGGCGACTGTCGGCGCGCCAGATCGAGGCGGCGCGTATTGCCATGACCCGATCGATTCGACGGTCCGGAAAAGTCTGGATCCGAATTTTTCCCCATAAAGCGGAAACCCGTAAGCCCGCCGAGACCCGAATGGGTAAAGGTAAAGGCTCGCCGGATCGCTGGGTAGCTGTCGTCAAGCCGGGCCGAGTGCTGTTCGAGATGGACGGCGTGCCCGAAGAAAATGCCCGCGAGGCGTTTCGCTTGGCCGGACATAAGCTGCCGATCAAGGTGAAATTCGTGGAGCGAGGAGGACCGCTGTGAAAGCGAAAGAGCTACGAGAAAAGAACGACCAGGAGCTGCAGGAGTTGGAGGGCCAGCTGCGGGAAGAATTGTTCCGCATGGGGCTCAAAAAATATACCAACCAATTGCAGCAATCGCACCGGATGAAAGAGACTCGCCGGGACATCGCCCGCATCAAGACAATCCTGCACGAGCGCAGGGCCTGAGTCAGCGGGCAGATATTTTGAAAGTTTAACAGGAGCGAACCGATCATGGCGACGCAACAGCCAAAGACAGAAGAACCGGCCCAGCGCAAAACGCGCATCGGCCACGTGCTCAGCGATAAGATGGATAAAACGGCGGTCGTCGCCGTGAATCGACGCTATATGCACCCCAAATACCGCAAGTACGTCAAAGAACGTCTCAAGTATAAGGTGCACGACGAGCGCAACGAATGCGGCGTCGGCGACAAGGTCCTCATCGAAGAGACCCGACCGCTGTCGAAGCATAAACGATGGCGACTCAAAGAGATTATCGAGCGCGCCCCAGAGGTGTGAGCCAATTGTCGAGACCACAAGCCCAGAGCTGACTCCGTCCCAATTATCGACGGGGTCCGACGCGAAAAACGAGAGGTACCCCAATGATACAGATGCAGAGCAGGCTCGGCGTGGCCGACAACTCGGGTGCTCGCCAGGTGCAGTGCATTAAAGTCGTAGGCGGATCGAAGCGACGTTATGCCTCGATCGGCGACACGATCATCGTCTCCGTCAAGGAAGCGCTGCCCAATTCGAAGGTGCGCACCGGGGAAGTGAAAAAAGCAGTGGTAGTGCGAACCCGCAAGGAGTTGGCACGGCCCGACGGCACCTATATTCGATTCGACGACAACGCGGCGGTCATCATCGATGACAATAACCAGCCCGTTGGCACCCGTATCTTCGGGCCCGTCGCTCGCGAATTGCGCGCCAAAAAATATATGCGAATTATCAGCCTCGCCCCAGAGGTGCTCTAAGCACCCGGGGCCTGGCGAATCGGGGGCTGTCCGCAGCCGCCACGAGGAGACAGGGACATGCACGTAAAGAAAAATGACAATGTGATCGTCCTGACCGGCAAAGATCGGGGCTTCACCGGCGAGATCATCGAAGTCGATCGCGATCGACGGCGGGTCAAAGTAGCCCGGCGAAATATGATCACCCGCCACCGCAAGCCCAACCCGATCACCGGGGAAGAAGGGGCGCGAGTGGAAGTGGAAAATTGGATCGATTCCTCGAACGTCGCCCTCTATAGCGAGGAGCTCGAGGGGCCGGTGCGCACCAAGAAGATGTGGCGCGGCTTTGGAGGCGAGCTTTTCGCCACCAAAAAAGAGGCGATCGCCAGCTTCGGCGACAAAGATCCGGAAGGGGTCAAGAAGGTGCGAGTATCCAAGAAAACCGACGAGGTCTTCGAGTGATCAGGTCCCCTGCTTGACAGGGGTCAAACCATTCGTTACCCAGTGCGCCCTGACTCGGCGATGAGGGTCATCTTCATCGTCGTTTTTTTGTGAGGCGCCGCCGCTCTTAGCGCCCCTGAAAGACGAGCCAGGTGGACTGCGAGAAGCAAGTCTTTGAAGCCGGTACAGAAACCCGGCGAAATGGAGAAGAGAACCATGGCGTTTTTGGTAGAGAAATATAAGACGGAGATCCGGCCCAGCCTCATGGAGGAGTTCCAATTTGGAAACCCCATGCGCGTGCCGACCATCGAAAAGGTCAGCCTCAATATGGGGCTTGGCGAGGCGGTGCAGAACCCGAAGGTCATCGAGAAGGGCGTCGAAGAGATGGCGCTCATCTCCGGCCAGGCTCCGGTCATCGCCCGGGCCCGGCGCTCGATCGCGGCGTTCAAGCTGCGTGAAGGGATGCCCATCGGGGTGAAGGTCACCCTTCGAGGGACCCAGATGTGGGAATTTCTGGAGCGCCTGATCTACGTGGCCCTTCCCCGGGTGCGCGACTTCAGCGGGATCAGCCCCAAGTCTTTCGACGGCCACGGCAATTACTCGCTGGGCGTGCAGGAACAGATCATCTTTCCCGAGATCGACTACGATAAGGTCGACAAGATCCGGGGGCTGAACGTGACGATCGTCACGACCGCCGAAAACGATGAAGTGGCTCTTAGTTTGCTCAAAAAACTCGGCATGCCCTTTCGCAAGTGATGTGAGGGAACCCGACGGGTTCCGAGGGCGACCGAAGAAATTGGCGCGATGAAATTGCGCATCAAGCGGAGACGACAGTGGCACGGAAAGCACTGGTAGAAAAATCGAAGAAGAAGAAAAAATTCGCCGTGCGCGAATATAATCGATGCCCCCGATGTGGTCGGCCTCGAGGATATATGCGCAAATTCGATATGTGCCGAATCTGCTTCCGAGAGCTTGCGCTCAACGGAGAGATTCCGGGCGTGACCAAGGCGAGTTGGTAAACCAACCGTATTTTTAACTTAACGCTGCGGGTCGATCGTCACACCACGACGAGGCCCGTGCCATCGCCCCAGGCCTCGAAGCGAGCCCGGCTGGCCCGATGAAGGACCGGTCGAAGCAGTGGCGAGGGGAACCAGGCGAGGGAGGAGAACATGAGTGGGATTCAAGATCCGGTAGCGGATCTATTGACGCGAGTACGCAACGCACAGCAAGCCGGCCACGCCACCACGGAAGTGCCGGCGAGTAACCTCAAAGAGGCGATCCTTCAGATCCTGGTGGACCGAGGATATCTGGAAAGTGTGAGCCGCACCGAGCATGGCCCTCAGGGCACGCTGGTGGTGGGCCTTCGCTACGATAAGGAGAGCGTGGGGATGATCCAGAAAGTGCGACGGGTCAGCAAACCGTCGCGCCGGGTCTACGTGGGAGTCGAAGAGATTCCCCCCGTCCTCAACGGACTGGGTGTGGCGATTCTGTCCACCTCCCGGGGCGTGCTGGCTGACGACGACGCACGTGCCGCCAATGTGGGCGGCGAGCTTCTGTGCACCGTATATTGACCTTCGGAGGATAAGATGAGTCGGATTGGTAAAGTTCCCATTGAAGTGCCCGACAGCGTCGAGATCAACCTCCAGGGTCAAACTCTGACGGTCAAAGGACCGAAAGGGGAGTTGACCCGTGAGTTTGGAGATTATGTCGACATCAACGTCGAAGAGGATTCGCTGGTGGTCACCCGCCGCGACGACTCGCGGGATTCGCGGGGCCATCACGGTCTGGTGCGAAGCCTGATCTCCAATATGGTTCACGGCGCCGAAAAGGGCTATAAGCGAACGCTCCTGATCAACGGGGTTGGTTACCGGGCCGAGACGTATGGCGATTTCATTCGTTTCGACCTGGGCTATAGTCACCCGATCATGTTCGAGTTGCCCGAGGCGGTCTCGGTTGAGATCGACCGGCAGACGAAGGTGACGTTGGAGAGCGCGGACAACGAATTGCTCGGCCAGGTGGCCGCCAAGATTCGTGCCCTGCGAAAGCCCGAGCCCTACAAGGGCAAAGGGATTCGTTACAGCGATGAGGTCATTCGGCGAAAAGCCGGTAAGGCCGGAGCCTGATTTTTGGATGATGGGCCCTCCCCTGTGGAGGCCCAACAAGACAAGGTTGCAACGATGCTCACAAAAAAGAAGCGCGATAGTAAGCGTTTTCGGCGAAAGCGCCGGATCCGCAAAAAAGTTTTTGGTACCCCCGATCGCCCTCGGTTGACCGTGTATCGGTCCAACCAGGGAATCTATGCCCAGCTGATCGATGATCTGGCCGGACATACCCTGGCGTCGGCGGGTTCGAATGACCGAGAGAACCGCGAGGACCTGGCCGATCTGGAAAAATTGGAACAGTCCAAAGCGGTCGGCAAATTGCTCGCTGAACGTGCCCTGGAAAAGGGTATTAACAGCGCGGTCTTCGATCGAAATGGATTTATTTACCATGGCCGCGTGGCGGCTGTGGCCGAAGGAGCCCGCGAAGCGGGCCTCCAGCTCTGAAGGGAGGCACTGTGGCGAGAGGACGACGAAGAAGGCGATCCGACGACCTGCGCGATCAGGTCATCACGATCAACCGAGTCTCGAAAGTGGTCAAAGGCGGCCGTCGATTTAGCTTCGGCGCCATCGTGGCCGTCGGTGACGGCAAAGGCAAAGTCGGTGTCGGTCACGGCAAGGCCAACGAAGTGCCCGAGGCGATTCGAAAGGCAAACGATGCTGCTCGCAGGAGCATGATCGAAGTGCCGATTATCGAGGATACCATTCCTCACGAATCGCTGGGCGTATTCAACGCCGGTCGCGTGCTTCTCAAGCCGGCCGGTGCCGGTACGGGAGTGATCGCCGGCGGAGCCGTGCGCTACATTCTCGAGCTGGCCGGGGTCAATAATATCTTGACCAAGAGCCTGGGATCGAACAATCCCCACAACGTGGTGCGTGCCACCATGGCGGCTCTGGCGCAGCTCAACGATCCCGACGAGTACCGACGGCGACTGGGCCAGGAGATTCCCGAAGAAGAGGAAGATTCGGCCCCGGAGCAAGCCGGCGGTGACGACGGTGAAGCCGAGGCGCAGAGCGCCTCGGAGGACGAATAAGAAGACGGTGAAAAGACCAGCTGAGCTGGGTTTTTCGAAACCGTTTCGAATAAGTGGAGAACCGTTGCTGTTAGGATTCAGCGAAGGTTGGCCCCAGGTTTCGACGACGCCACCGCGACGCGCGGCAGCGCCGCGTGAGCAGGGCGTAACGAATATCAGGCCATGGATGAGGATTGGACCATGACGGATTTAAGTAATTTGAAGGCCCCCGAAGGGGCGACGAAGTCGCGAAAACGGGTGGGTCGCGGTCCGGGAAGCACGCTGGGCAAGACGTCCGGCCGTGGAAGCAAGGGTCAAAACGCCCGAAGCGGAGGCAAGACGCATCCTCGCTTCGAGGGCGGGCAGACCCCGCTGTACAAACGGCTTCCCAAGCTCGGCTTTTCCAACGCAAAGTTCCGCAAGAAGATCGTGATCGTCAATCTCGAGGACCTGGAGGCCCGTTTTGAAGAGGGCGAGGTCGTCGACGAACAGGCGTTGCGCGATCGGGGACTCATCAAAGGCAACCACGACGGCATCAAGATCTTGGGCCGCGGCGAATTGACCAAAAAATTGACGGTCAAGGCGCACAAATTCAGCAAGTCGGCCCAGGCGACGATTGAGAACGTCGGGGGAAGCGTAGAGGTCATTTGACGTGGCAGGAAAGTTCCGAAACATCCCGAAAGTGCCGGAGTTGCGCCGGCGTATCTTATTTTCACTGGCGCTCCTAGCGGTTTACCGAATCGGCGTCTTCATCACCGTGCCTGGCGTGGATCGCACAGCCATGTCGGAGATGATGGCCGCCGGTGACGGTGGTGGTGGGGTCCTGGGCCTGGTTAACCTCTTTACGGGAGGTGCGCTGGAGCTGATGAGCATTTTTGCTCTGGGGATCATGCCCTATATCTCAGCGGCCATTATCTTCCAGTTGCTCACCGTGGTGGTTCCCACCATCGAGCGGCTCAAGAAGGAAGGGGAAGCGGGTCGCAAGAAGGTCAACCAATATACGCGCTATGCCACGGTGGTCCTGGGTATCATCCAGGGCTTTGGCATATCTCTGTATTTGGAGAACCTCCACAGCAGCAACCCCGAGATGGGGCTGTTGCTAAGCCCGGGCTGGGGGTTTCGGCTTCTGACGGTGCTGACCCTGACGGCGGGTACGATCTTCGTGATGTGGCTCGGTGAGCAGATCACCGAGCGCGGCGTCGGTAACGGTATCTCCATCGTGATTACGGCGGCGATTATCGCCCACTTCCCGACGGCGGTCTTCCAGACCTATACCTCCTATGAGACGGGCTCGATGACCTCCATGGCCGCCGCCGGTCTGGTGCTGGTGCTGGTGGGAGCGATCACCTTTACGACCTTTATGGAGACCGCCCAGAGGCGGATTCCCCTGCAATACGCCAAGCGGATGGTGGGACGAAAGATCTACGGCGGGCAGACCCATCACCTGCCGCTGCGGGTGAATATGGCCGGTGTTATCCCGCCGATCTTCGCCATGTCGATCATGATGTTCCCCACCACGTTGGCCAGCTATTTCGATGACCACGCCATCGGCCAGGCCATCCAGCAGATATTTATGCCCGGAGACTGGCGCTATAATATCTTCTACAGCGTGGCCATCATCTTCTTCTGCTTCTTCTACACGGCGGTGCAGGTCAACCCGATGGACATCGCCGACAACCTCAAGAAATCGAACGCCTTCATCCCCGGGATACGCCCCGGTAAGAAGACGGCCGAATATATCGATCACTCTCTGACCCGGCTGACGGCAGTGGCGTCGCTGTATATTACGGCGGTGTGCATCATGCCCTATTTCCTCATCGACGAATTCGGTGTGGACTTCTACTTCGGTGGTACGGGCTTGCTGATTATCGTGGTCGTCGGACTGGATACGTTGAGTCAGATAGAAAACCACCTGATCACCCGCCACTACGAGGGCTTCGGTTCCAGACCGGGAGCCTCCGAGGGCAGCAGTCGCATCGCCGGTCGACAGGACCGGGACAAGCGGCCCACCGACGGTGATCCCGACGAGCCGTGATGGTTCGATAAGATAGTGGTGCTCGCGCCGAGCCCATCGCAGTGATGCGATGGGCTCTGTGCTGTGGCGGCTTCAAAAATTTTGTGATGAAAAGGAGATCAAGATGACCACCTATCGACTGATGATGCTCGGGCCCCCGGGAGCGGGAAAGGGAACGCAGGCCAAGCGATTGGCGGAGCGTTTTGAGATACCGCATGTGTCGACGGGGGATATGCTTCGCCAGGCCCGTCGAAAGGGAACGGAGCTGGGCAAGAAGGCGGCAGAGTATATGAACGCCGGCAAGCTGGTGCCCGATGAGGTGGTGATCGGCATCGTTCGCGATCGCCTCAGCGAGGATGACGCCGAAGGGGGGTTTATCCTCGACGGTTTTCCCCGCACTCGTCCCCAGGCCGAAGCGCTCACCGAGATGGGCATTGAGCTCGACGCGGTGGTCAATGTGGTGGTCAGCGACGACGAGGTGGTCAAGCGACTGGGTGGCCGCATCAGCTGTCCCAACTGCGGAGCGGTCTACCACAAGGAGTACAACCCGCCGGCCGAAGACGATAAGTGTGACGCCTGTGGACAAGAGGGATTGATCACCCGCGACGACGACAAACCGGAGGCGATCCGATCGCGGCTGTCGGGCTATCATGAAAAAACGGCGCCCCTCATCGAGTATTATGAAGCGCAAGGAGCGTTGAAGAATATCGATGGAGAATCGGCGCCCGACGAGGTGACCGAGGCGATCGTCGAAGAATTAGAGGCCAATTGAGGCCGGTGAGCTGGACTCTGCGGCGCAGGCGACGATGTTTCGCCGCAGTCCCTGGCCGGATCAGAGGTGGCATGGAGCCTGTTGAGGCGATCGCCCTGGAATCTGATTCGACTGTTATGGATGCGCCTGCTTGACGCCGGCGGTCCCAGTGTGTATGTAACGCCCCCTCGTCGCCCAGGGCGATCGCTGCATAAGTGTGCGCGACCACCGGACGAAGAGAACGAGAAATTCACCAAGAGGAAACACGTTTATGGCGAAAGAAGAAGCCATTGAGGTTCAAGGCACGGTAATCGAACCACTCCCGAACGCGATGTTTCGCGTGGAGTTGGAGAACGGTCACAAGGTGTTGGCCCATATCTCCGGTAAGATGCGGATGCATTATATCAAGATCTTGCCCGGCGATACGGTCACGGTGGAATTGTCCCCCTACGATTTGACTCGGGGACGGATCGTTTACCGCGAAAAATAAACTCGATGAGCAACCCCACCGGCAATGAGCCGGGGGAAATTTCGTCAGCCAGAGGAGACGGCGATGAAGGTTCGTCCTTCCGTAAAGAAAATCTGCGATAAGTGTAAAATCATTCGCCGCAAAGGCGTGGTCCGGGTCATCTGTGAGAACCCGCGCCACAAGCAGCGGCAAGGTTAAGGACAGCGGCCGCGGCGGCCCGTCACCATGACGAGTCGCCAGGGCCTGTCAAAAAGGTTAAGGAGAGAGACTGTGGCACGTATTGCTGGTGTTGACCTGCCGCGCGGAAAGCGCATCGATATTGCATTGACCTATATCTACGGGATCGGCCGCACGAGTGCGGACGAGATCGTGGAGAAGGCCGATCTCGATCCGTCGACGCGCTCCAATGAATTGACCGAAGGCGAAGTACGACGCATTCGCGATATCATTGACGAGGAGTATCAGGTCGAAGGTGATCTGCGCCGAGAGGTGCAGATGAATATCAAGCGGCTCAAGGACCTGGGTTGTTACCGAGGCCTTCGGCACCGGCGCGGGCTGCCCGTGCGAGGGCAACGAACCCGAACCAATGCGCGTACTCGGCGAGGGCCACGACGTGCCATGGTGCGTCGCAAGCGCTGAGGCGGGGCGACCAGTTCGAATATTTTAAGCGATAGCCAGCGAACTTGTGGGCCTCAGCAAGGAGGCCTATTAGCTCGTCTCGGCGACACGGAGAAGAGTATATGGCGAAGGGCAAAGGCAAAACGAAAAAGCGCACCCAGCGCAAAGCACGGCGCAAGGTCAAAACGGGCAAAGCGCATATCCACGCCACGTTCAATAATACGATCGTGACGATCACTGATCCGTCGGGCAATACCCTGTCCTGGTCAAGTGCGGGATCGCGCAATTTCAAGGGCTCGCGAAAGTCGACGCCCTATGCAGCGGGAATCGCTGCCGAGGATGCGGCCCGAAAGGCCCAGGAGTACGGACTGAAGTCGATCGAGGTCGAGCTCAACGGCCCGGGACCGGGTCGGGAGTCGGCGCTGCGCTCGTTGCAGTCGGCGGGTCTGAAGATCACCTTGATTCGCGACGTGACGCCGCTGCCGCATAATGGCTGCCGTCCGCCGAAGCGACGACGGGTGTGAGTAGACGGTTTTTTGACGCGGTTTAACCGCCGGCGACGTGCAGACCAACCCCGCAGCGGGGCTGGTCTGATGGCTTGGGAATAGTTGTGTGGAGGCATGGAACATGTTTCAAAACTGGCGAGATCTGATTAAACCTCGCGAAGTGGAGATCGACGAACGAACCAAGAGCGAGACTTACGCCGAGTTCGTTTGTGAGCCCTTCGAACGTGGTTTCGGGATCACCATCGGCAACGCGCTGCGGCGAATTTTGCTCAGCAGCATCGTTGGCGCGGCGGTGACCAAGATCAAGATCGAGGGCGCGCTCCACGAATTCACGAGCCTGCCCGAGGTCAAAGAAGACGTCACGGACATCGTGCTCAACCTCAAAGAGCTGCGTCTGAAGATGCACGGCTTTGAGAAGCGCACGATGACCATCGACGTGGAAGGGCCGGCGACGGTGACGGCCGCCGATATCGACACGGGATCACATATCGAGGTGCTCAACCCCGACCATGTGATCGCCTCCGTCGGTGAAGAGGGTCACCTCCAGATGGAGCTGACCGTCGAATCGGGGCGGGGCTATGTGCCGGCCGAAGAGAATAAGTCGGAGGACGACGCCATCGGCGTGGTGCCCATCGACAGCCTGTTCAGCCCGATCCGGAAGGTCAACTTCCAGGTCAGCAACGCTCGCGTGGGGCAGCGCACGGACTACGACAAGCTGGAACTCGAGGTGTGGACCGACGGCAGCGTGCTGCCCGAGGACGCCGTGGCCTATGCAGCCAAGATCCTCAAAGAGCAGATGACGATCTTCATCAACTTCGATGAGTCGGTGGAGCCGCCGCCGCAGGTCGAAGAGGCGGAGCCGGACTTCAACGACGAGCTGCTCAAGCCCATCGAAGATCTGGAGCTGTCGGTGCGAAGCTTCAACTGCCTGCAGACGGCGGGCATTCAATTTGTGGGCGATCTGGTCCAGAAGACGGACGCCGAATTGTTGAAGACCAAGAATTTTGGCCGCAAATCGCTCAAGGAGATCAAAGATATCCTGGGGCAGATGGATCTGGAGCTGGGCACCAAGCTCGAGAGCTGGCCACCGAAAGAGTTGGAAAAAAAGAAGGCCGAGGGAAGTTGACCCGGCCGCGGAATCGACCATGCAGCGCGGGCGCGGCGTGAGCGCTCGACAGCGCCGCGCCGCAAACTGCAAGAGGATATGAGATGCGACACAGGAAGAAGGGACGTTCCCTCAATCGAAAAGCGAGCCACCGAAAGGCTCTGCTGATGAACCTGGCCAAGAGCCTGGTTCAATACGAAATGATTCAGACCACGGACGCCAAGGCCAAAGAACTTCGTCGTTATGCCGACAAGTTGATCACCCTTGGAAAACGTGGCGATCTCCACGCCCGGCGCCAGGCGATCGCCAAGCTCGGCGACCAGAAGCTGGTGGCCAAGATCTTTGACGATCTGGCTCAGCGCGACGACATCGCCAACCGCAATGGCGGCTATACGCGAGTCATCAAGCTCGGAAACCGGGAAGGCGACAACGCACCGATTTCGCGAATCTCCTGGGTGGGATCGACCCTGGAGAATACGGAAGAGCTTCGCTACCCGGCACATATTCGGGAGCAGTTCGTGACCGAAGAAGAAGTCATCGAGGACGAGGCCTGAGAGGGTCGAAGTCGATGAAGGAAAAAGAAGAAATCCCGGTTGCCCGAGGCAACCGGGATTTTTTTATTTGAAGAAATAGGTCACTCTAGACGACCAATAGAGTGGGGGGGAGATTCGATAAGGGTGTGGAGGTAGAGACGATGAGATGGAAATTAATCGCCGCCATGGTGCTGGGTGTGTTGTTTTTGGCCACCGCAGGGTGTGCGCACCGGTCCCATGTCAAGGCCGGCGACCAGGCGATGGAGCAGAACAACCCCCGGGCGGCGGTGGAGCATTATCGCAAGGCGCATCGGATGCGTCCCAACTCGGAGGCGATCAGCAACAAGCTCGATCGGGCCGAGGAGGAGGTGCTCCACGATGCATTGGAGCGCATCGCCGAGGGGATGGCCGGCGACGATGCCGACGAGGCGATGGTAGAGGCTCTGGAGGCGACCAGGCTCATCGAGGAGCCGGATCGCCTCGATATGCTGGAGCGACGGGCGGAGCGGATCGTGCTCGACGAGTCATCGCGACGACAGGACAGGGGAGAATATCAGGGGGCGCTCGATCTGATCGAGATTCATGTGGAGGCCTTCGGCCAGCCCCTGGAGCCGGTGGCGAACCGGGACCGATCGATTCGCGCCGAGTGGTACGAAGTGCTGCGCGAAGAGGGCGACGCTTATATGAGCGCCGATCGGCCGGCGGCGGGGGCGCTGTATTTCGCCAAGGCCAACGCCGTGGCGCGAGTCGGTGAGACCAGCGCCCGGGCCCTGGGGGCCTATGAGCGTATGATGCGCCAGTATAGCTGGGGAGTGATGGCCGACGCCGATGCAGGGGAGCGGCATCTGAGCCGTATCTTGGACCGAGCCTTCGACGAAGAGCTTCCTCCGGCGATACGCGATGGCAGACAGGCCGAGCGCTACGGGTGGGAGGCAAAGCAGGTGATCCTCGTCGGGGAGCCCGTATTCGAGCAGTGGGATGAGGCCGTGATCCGAAGCGACGAATATCAGTCGGGCACTGAGTGGGTGCCAAACCCCGAATATGAGGCGGCCTACCAGCGAGCCCTGGATGCGGAAGAGCGGATGTTGCAGGCCGAGAGGGACGTCAGCAGCGCACGGCGGGAGCTACGCGACGCCGAGCGCCGTCTTCGCGAAGCCCAGCGCGACGGGCGCTCCACCAGTATCGACGAGAGTCGCGTCGACCGGGCCCACCGCAATCTGGACCGTCGGGAATCGCAGCTCGACGACCGGCGCTACGATCTGGAGCGACGCAACCTCGAGATGCGCCGTATCGAACAATATGTGGAGCAGCCGGTGTATACGGAGCATCGATACGAGGTGATCTTGCAATACGGATTGCTCTACACCGAGGTGCGGACCGAAGTGGAAGTGGAAGAGCTGGATTTTGCGGCGCATGTAAGCTTCGACGTAGAGCATGAGGAGGTCACCGAGTATTACGATGCTCAACCGGAGTTGCGTTTGGCCTCCCGCTATGATCCTCTGCCGACGGTCGACGACCTGCGAGGCCCGCTGGACGACCAGATCGGTGAGGGGATAGGCGTATTTCTGAACAGTGCGTTCCAGATGTACCGGACACAACTTCTGGAGGATGCACAGGAGGGCAGCACCCGGGAGGATATGATCGATGCCCTGGCCCGTTTCGTCCTCCTCGATCGACGCCAGCGAGATTCGCAAGTGGAGCAGCGCCTGGTTGAATATACTGGCTTCGAAGACGCGGGAGCTCTTCTGATCGGCCTGGCCGCGGCGGCCGAGCGATGAGACGAATTAAAGTGCTGTCTGAGCGTGGAGTCCTTCAATGATAGGTTGTAGGTGGGCGGTGAAGCCATGTGTGGGCGTCCTGTTGTCATTGATCGCCCTGATGGCCTGTCAGAGCGGGCCTGCTTCGACCGGTGTCGACGAGCAAGAGGGTGTGGCTGAAGTGCGCGCCGAGGGCGACGACGAAGCTCAGGGAGAAGTTCGGCCAAAGCGGATCATCTTATTTATCGGGGATGGAATGGGGGTGCCCGCGGTGACGGCCGCCAGTTACGCAGCGGGAGGACCGCTGGCGATGCTGGAGATGCCGGCCTTTGGCCTAATGACCACCCACGAATACGAATATTTGACCACCGATTCTGCAGCGTCTGCCACGGCGATCGCTACCGGGGCGAAGACCCATTTCGAGGGGGTCGCCGTCGCCCCGGGGACGGGGCCCGAGGAGGAGGAAGACGAGGATTTCCATCTTCGAAGTATCTTCGACGCCGCCCAGGAGGCGGGATGGAAGACGGGGTTGGTGGCGACGACGCGGATCAATCACGCCACGCCGGCACCGTTTGCGGCCAATCGGCACCAGCGCCATCAATACGAGGATATCGCCCTCGATATGAGCAAATCCGGGGTAGACGTCTTCTTGGGAGCGGGAAGCCAATATTTTGAAGACCGCCAGGACGAGCGGGATCTCTTCCAGGAGATGGAGGAGCGGGGCTATAGGATCGCCCGCACAGGCGATCAGGTGCGAGAGGCCGCCGCAGAAGTGGAGCGGTTGGTGGGCTTGATGCACCCCCGGGATATGCCCTGGGTCACGCAGGGAGAGCGGGCGATGGAGCTCGAGGAGATGGTGGATCAGGCGTTGGCCGTCCTGGACCGAGGTGATCCGCCGGGATTTGTGATGATGGTGGAGGGATCGTTTATCGACTGGGCGGGCCACGCAATGGATGGAGAGAACGTGGTGGTCGAGACTCTGGATATGGATCGCGCCGTTCGTCGGGCCCTGGAATATGCGCGTCGGCGCGACGATACCCTGGTGGTGGTCACCTCCGACCACGAGACGGGGGCGATGGACGTCATCGACGGGCCCACAGCCGATCGCTATCTGAAAATGCTCGGTGGAGAGGAGGTCGCTCGATCACAGACGATCCCCGATGGGTTAGACCAGGAAAAGGAGCGCAGCCTGGCCGGACCGTTTGCCCTCCTGGAGATGGAAAACCCGGCGGTCTTCGGGCCGGCGCTGGCCGAGGATCGACGCCTGACGACGAGCTTCGGGTTCTTCTCGGCGGCCAGTCGGGCCAGTTGGGATGGGGAGGGGCGGTTTTCGGCGATTCACACCCCGGTGATGGTGCCCATCTTCGCCGAGGGCCCGGGAGCGATGGAGACGGCGGCGGTTCGCGATAATGCCGATCTGGGCCGAAAATTGATGGATTTCGTCGACGGTCAGAGCCCACCGGCGCCGGCGCGCCCGGTGAGGCCTGATTACGATGAGGAGGAGGTGCCCAAGAATGTGGTGCTCTTCGTCGCCGACGGACTGGGCCCGGCGGCGTTGACGGCGGGTCAACTGGTGAATGGGCCGTCGTCGATGATGGCGATGGAACGGGCCGCTCTGGTGTCCACCCACGGCGCGGATCGGTTGGTCAACGGCCGCTTCGGGGCAGCCACGGCCCTGGCCACGGGACAGCGCACTCACGCCGACCT
>SLJM01000117.1 GCA_007135085.1 Myxococcales bacterium | reverse complement strand
AGCCGGGCCACGTGCTCGTCGAGGTGCTTGGGCAGGGTGACCACGTCCAGGCCGTAATCCTCGGCGTTCTTGTGGAGCTCCATCTGGGCCAGCACCTGGTTGGTAAACGACGCGCTCATCACGAAGCTGGGGTGGCCCGTGGCGCAGCCCAGGTTCACCAATCGGCCTTCGGCCAAAATGATGATGCTATTGCCCGTGTCCTTGAACTTCCATTCGTGGACCTGGGGTTTGATCTCGATCTTCTCCACTTCGCCGCGCTCGGCCATGGCCTCCAGGCCGGCCATATCGATCTCGTTGTCGAAGTGACCGATATTGCAGACGATGGCGTTATGCTTCATCCGCTTCATATGGTCGGCGGTGATGACGTTGAAGTTGCCCGTGGCGGTCAGATAGATATCGAAGTCGCGCTCCAGGGCGTCCTCCACGGTGACCACGTCCAGGCCGTGCATGCAGGCCTGCAACGCGCAGATGGGGTCGATCTCGCTGACCGCAACTTTTGCCTTCTGGCCGGCCAGAGACTCGACGCTTCCCTTACCGACGTCGCCGTACCCGCAGACCAGGGCGCGCTTGCCGGCGAGCATGACGTCCGTGGCGCGCATGATGGCGTCGACGGCGGAGTGACGGCAGCCGTAGATATTGTCGAATTTGCTCTTCGTCACCGAGTCGTTGACGTTGATCGCCGGGAACAACAGCGTTCCCTCTTTCTGGGCCTGATACAGGCGAAGCACGCCGGTGGTAGTCTCTTCGCTGACGCCTCGAATATTAGGGGCGACGCGGTTCCAGTACTCGCTGTCCTGATCGTGGAGGTCGGCCAGGACGTTGAGCACGATATTGAACTCTTTATTTCCCGCCGTCGACGGATCCGGGCGCTCTCCCTTCTGGTTGAATTTATAGCCCTCGTGGACCAATAACGTGGCGTCGCCGCCGTCGTCCAAAATAAGCGTCGGGCCCTCTTCGCCGGGCCAGTTCAGCGCCTGGAAGGTGCACCACCAATATTCCTCCAGGGTCTCGCCCTTCCATGCATACACGGGCACCCCCTGCGGGTTGTCCACCGTGCCGTTGGGGCCCACGGCCACGGCGGCCGCGGCGTGATCCTGGGTCGAATAGATATTGCACGACGCCCAGCGAACCTCAGCGCCCAGCTCCACCAGAGTCTCGATGAGCACGGCGGTCTGAATCGTCATATGGAGAGAGCCCGAAATCCTGGCGCCTTTGAGCGGCTTGGACTCACCATATTTGTCGCGAAGCGCCATCAGTCCCGGCATCTCCACTTCGGCCAGCTCGATCTCTTTTCGACCAAAGGCCACAGTCTCCGGCGACAGGTCGGCCACCAAAAAGGGCAGGTCATTAAACAGGGCGCGTCCGGTGGACATAAAGGTGTCGGGGATTTCAACGGGGGACGTAGACATGGGCATCATTCTCCGAATGCGTGGATAAGTAGATCGGCAAAGGCTTCGCTTGACAGCACAACGATTGACCAGATGAGGCTATTCCTGTCAAGTCTGGGAGACTCCTGTGGGAAACCCTCGCCAATCGACAGGTGCCCTCATAGATGGCAGTATGGCCGGGCGTAGAACCGTTTAAAATGACTTTCCGGAGCACCCATATGGATTCATTGTCGCCCGAAGTATTCGAAACCCGCCGTCGTCAGATGATGGATCAGATCGGCGACGAGGGGGTGGCCGTATTCGTGGGCCCGCCGCCGCGCAATCGCTCCAACGACACCGATTATCCCTACCGTCCGTCGAGCGACGTGGTCTATCTGAGCGGCTTTCGCGAGCCCCGGGCGGTGCTGGTTCTGGCGCCGGGCCACGACGAGGGCCAGTTCGTGATGTTCGTGCCCAAAAGAGATGAAAAATACGAGCGATGGGAGGGGCGTCGGGCCGGTCCGGAAGGAGCGGTCGAGAAATTTGGGGCTGACGCTGCTTTTGCTCTCGAAGACCTGGACGAGGAATTGCCGAAGTGGTTCGAGGGGCGAAAGCGTCTGTACTACACCCTGGGCTCCGATCCCGATTTTGACCAGAAGATGCTGCGGTGGACGCAGACCAAGCGCCACTCTCGAGGCAAGGTCGCCAAGATGCCCGGCGCCGTCGTCGACGTGCGCGACCTCCTCTTCAAGGCTCGCCTCACCAAGAGCAAAGAAGAATTAGAGCTGATGCGCCGGGCCTGCGAAATCTCGAGCGAGGCCCATATCCTGGCCATGAAGCATTGCCGTCCCGGCATATACGAATACGAATTACAGGGGCTAATCGAATATCATTTCCGCCGAAGCGGCGGCGAATTCCCCGCCTATTCCTCCATCGTCGGCGCCGGCGACAACGCCACGATCCTCCACTATACGGACAATAATTCGAAGATCGGCGACCAGGATGTGGTGCTTATCGACGCCGGCGTGGAATACCAATTTTATGCCGGCGACATCACCCGCTCCTTTCCGGCCTCCGGCAAATTTACGCCGGCCCAGCGCGATATCTACCAGGCCGTACTCGAGGTCGAAAAGGCGACCATCGAGCTGGTCTCCACGGACGCCACCTACGAAGAGCTGCAGGAGTCGTCGCGACGGATGATCACGGAAGCGCTCGTAGAGCTTGGACTTCTGGAGGGCTCCGTCGACGAGTTGATGGAGGAGAAGGCCTACGGTGATTATTATCCCCATAGCATCGGTCACCCCCTTGGGGTCGACGTGCACGACGTGGGGTTGTTCAAGGTCAGCGACGATGAAGCTCATGATCTGGTGGCCAATATGGTGCTCACCATCGAGCCCGGCATCTACGTGCCCGCCGCCGACGAGAACGCTCCCGAAGAGATGCGGGGCATCGGCGTGCGAATCGAGGACGACATCCTTGTCACCGAGTCGGGCTACGAGAATTTGACCGCCTCCTGCCCCAAAGAGGTCGACGAGATCGAGGCTCTGGTCGGAAGCGGCGACCCGAAAGCCCTCGAGCTGTGATCGAGAATCCAACCCAGGCTGGGGAGTCTTATGGCGTCGAGAGATGAAGAGGAACCACAGATCGAGCAATCGACCCCGCCCCATCGACCGCCCGATCCGGGCGAACTCGAGCCCTACGGCGGAGGCCCACCGGCGCGCACCACCGGCAGCGGCGCGCTCCAATCAGACCAGATCATCGCCGTCATAGCGGCCCTCATCCCCGGCCTTGGCCAGCTCTTACTCGGCCAGACCGTCAAGGGGCTGGTGCTCCTCGGGGTGGCCCTGATCACTTGCTCGGGAATGGGGCTCTTCTCCCTGGCCAGCGTGGTCGACGCCTATCTGGTGGCAAAAGCCCAGCAATATCGCGAGGTCGGGGAATGGGAGTTCTTCCCCGATTATCGCGAGGCGTTTAATATGTGAAGATTGGAGCGCGGCCAGCCTGGCCGCCATGCGGGCTAGCAGCCCGCGCTCCGGTCAGTCTTTTTTATCTTTTTCCCGCGCTTTTAGCAGATCGCCCAGGGTTCCCAGGCCGCCGCCGGAGAATCCCTCGTCCGTATAGGAGCGAGGGCCCGAGGGCTTGGCGGCCGCTTTCTTCTTTCGCTCGGCGGCGGCGCTCTTGTCGATCTCGCTCTCTTCGCGAAGGGTCAGGGCCATGCGACGACGCTCGGGCTCGATATTGAGCACTCGGGCGGTGACGTCCTGGCCCGGTTGGTATTTTCGGTGTGGCGAGACCTCCGAGGGCAGGTTCATCTCGCTGCGGGGGAGCAGGGCGGTGATGCCGTCGGAGAGTTCGATAAAGGCGCCGAAGTCCTCGGTGTTGGCCACGGTGCCCGTGACCTCCAGGCCGATGGCGAAGCGCTCGTCGATGGTCTTCCAGGGATCGTCTTCGGTGGCGGCCATGCTCAGGCTGATACGCTTTCGCAAGAGATCGATATCCTGAATTTCGACCTGCACGGTCTCGCCAGTGCTCACCACCTGGTCGGGAGTGGCCACGTGCTTGGTGCGGCTCATCTCCGAGACGTGGACCAGACCCTCGACGCCGGGAAATAGCTCCACAAAAGCCCCGAACGTCGCCAGGCGAACCACGGTTCCCACCACGGTCTCACCGACGGCGAATTTCTCGTTGACCTGCTCCCAGGGATCGGGCTGGGCCTCTTTGGCCGACAGGCCGATGCGGAGCTGGCCGTTGTCCTGCTCTTCGATCTTCAAGACCTTGACGGTCAGGTTGTCTCCCTGGGAGACCACGTCGGTGGGCTTTTCGAAATAGGTATGGCTCAGCTCGGAGACGTGTACCAATCCCTCGACGCCGCCGACGTCGACGAAGGCGCCGAAGTCGGCCACGCGGGTGACCACGCCGTCGATCTCGGTGCCCACTTCAAGTCGCTCCAGGGTTTCCTTGCGCGCCGCTTCGCGCTGGCTCTCCAGCAGGGACAGGCGGCTGAGCACGACCGTGCGGCCGCCCTCGCGGACCTCGGAGACCTCGAATTGGTAGGTATTGCCCACGTGAATCTGGGGATCTTCCGTATAGCCAAGTTCGATCTGGCTGATCGGACAGAAGGCGTCGACGCCGCCGACGTTGACCTCAAACCCACCCTTATTGGTGCCCGTGACCTTGCCGCTGATCGGCATGCCCGAGGCGTGGGCGGTCTCGATGGCCTCCAGGGCGTTGCCGCCGCTGCCGATCTCGCGGCCGAGCATGACGGCGTCATCGAAGCCGACGACGAAGAAGGTCTTCGTATCACCCACCTCCAGCTCTAATTCGCCCTCTTTATTTTCGTATTGGCTGCGCTCGGCCATGGCCTCGTCGGGCTGGCCGATATCGACGACGATATAGCGCTCGCCAATGGACACCACCGTGCCCTCCACGTCGTCGCCGACGTCGAAGTGGCGCTTCTCGGGCATGGCTACGCCCCCGCCGGCGTCGAGCATGGCGGCGAAGTCGTCCATGGTGGCGTCGCTATCGCCAAAGGTCATCCCCGGCGTGCTGCCGTCGTCGCGGCGCGGGGCCTTCTTGGCTTTCTTGGCGGCCTTTTGGCCGGGCTTTTGTGTGGTCTGCTTCTTGGACTTTCGAAGGGCCTCTTCTTTGGCCTTCTTCTCAGCCGCCTTTTTCTTCTTCGCCGCCGCCTCGGCAGCCTTCGGGTCGACCACCCGCCGCCCGCCTGTCTTCTTCTTGTCTTTGGCCTCGGCCGCTCTCTGCGGAGCGTTGGGAGCCGTCGTCGGCGCCTCGGGCGCCCGGGCTACACCGTCTGCTTGTTTCTTTTCCTCGGCCTTTACGCGCTCTTCTTTTTTGCGCTTTTTGACACCTGGCGTGGTCGGCTCGTTTTTTTCTTCTTTTTCGGTGCTCATGAATCTACTCGTCATAAGAAGGACTTAATCTCGGCAAGTCGCGGCGCATATTGGTGGGAAAGGCGCCCGTTGTAAACCGTCATCGGGGTGCGAGACGCTGGGAGTGGGGTTTTACCGCGAAGGTCACAGAGCTCACCAAGGTTCTCGCCGCCGAAGCCTCGATGATCGAACAATCGCACACCTTCGAAATTTCTCAACCCCAAAACCCTTTGTGTTCTTCGCGCCCTT
>SLJM01000088.1 GCA_007135085.1 Myxococcales bacterium | reverse complement strand
TTAAGGAAGAGGGCGCAGAGGTTAAGGAAGAGGGCACAGAGGTTAAGGAAGAGGGCGCAGCGGTTCAGGAGGAGAGAGGCTGAAGGGGGAGTGCTGGACATGGGGGAGGAGTTTCGGGAAACTGTAGAGTGGACCGTTCCTCGCCCAGGTGTGCTGCTATGAGAATTTCTGCACTCGTCGTTTTTATCGTTCTCTTTTTCGTTGCCAATCCTGTCTTCGCGGCGCAGCCCGTGGGGCAGGAGCGGCAGCCCAGTTGGACGATCACCGTCGATCCCCTGACGGTGGCGCTCGGTTATCCTCACCTGCAGATCGAACGACGTGTCAGCCGGTCCATGACCGTTTATGGAGGGCCCCATCTGCGGCTCTTCGACAGTCTCCTCGCCGAGGAGCACGAACCGTTCTACGGGGCCGGCGGTGAGCTGGCTGTGAGGTGGTTTCCCTTCGGCTCGGCGCCGTCGGGGCTGTGGTTGAGCGGGCGCACCGTGGTCGCCCATCTATGGACCTACGACACCGAAGAGATCGCCAGGAGTTTCGGCGGGTATTCCAGCGGCCTGATCGGCTTTACGTGGATTCCCTTCGGCTGGCTCGTGGTGTCCGGTGGCGCTGGCGTGCAATACCTCTATTACGATATTGAGGATTTCGGCACCCGCAGCTTTTACCCGGCCTTGCATACAGCGGTGGGAATAGCGTTCTAAAGGGTTTAAACCACGTTTATTGGGCAGGGGGCAGTATTCGCTGGAGGTGGTGGCGGATCAGACCGTGAATCCACTCTAATTCGATGGTCTCCGGCAGTGCCACCCGGAGGGTCTTGCCCCTGGTCGAGATATCCTCTCCAAAATGAAAATATCTCCCATCTCGGTCGGCGAAGACCAGAGTGGAGTTCTGGAAGCAATTTACGAATATCTGTTGGAACCAGTCGTGGGTTCTGAGATTTCTGCTCTCTCGAACATAGTAATGGGCCAGATCACCCATCGGGATTTTGATGATCTCACGTGCGTCGTCGTCGAAGTTCGTGGTGCCCCGGCGAATCTCTATGCCATCTGGGGAGACGACCAGGAGCTCGCCCCTCTTTTCAAGTTTTTTGGAAATGAAGTAGGCGCCAAGGGGCATGGCGAGGACTGTGGCGCCAAGGCCCAGGGGAGCGAAGATTGCGGGGCTTATGAGGCAGAAAAAAATGCCGATGACGCTCATCGCTGAGGCGGCACCGAATCCTCCAAGCAGGATCGAAGCCAGAGGGGTTCCCGTGTCCACGGAGATAAGGAGCGTGTCACCGCGAACCTCAACGTGGCTTACCGTCTGTGCCATAGGGGCGGAAATTACGGCTGCGGTCGTATTTCCCGCTGAGCGACGCTGCATCAGCTGAGCAGAAGGGTTATTCAAAAGCTGCAGTGCCCGTTGGGCTGAATGGAGCCTCTTTTTTTCATCGGGTTCCACCATCTGGTCGATGAGACCGAGGACTGGATCTTGAAAGTCGAGGCGATCTCGAAATTGGAGCTTCATCCGTACCACGGGCAATTGCGACGGATGGGTTCCCGTCAAGAGATGAACCGCCGTCGCTCCCAGGGCATAGAGGTCGGAGGCCGGAGTGGCGCAGCCCATCAATTGCTCCGGTGGCATATATCCCGTAGTTCCCACCACGGTGGAGCCACCGATGGAGTCGGTATTTATGATCTGTACAGCGCCGAAGTCGATGAGGGAATAATCGCCGTCGTCGCCGATGAGAATATTGGAGGGCTTGATGTCTCGATGGATGACCGGCGGGCTCAGACCGTGGAGGTAGACCAGGATGTCGAGCATCTGCCTGAGGAAGTCTTTGACCCCCGTCGCGGTGATCGAACCGCCCCTGGCCAGCCGGGTGTCCAGCCCTTTGCCATCGATGAATTGCTGGACCAAAAAGAAGCGCTGACCGTCGTCGAGATGAAAGGCATCGACGTACGAGGGAATGGCGCGATGGCTTAAGCTCCTCAGGGCGCTGGCCTCGCGTTCGAAGAGTTCGATGGACTTCCAATCGGCCGCCCGGTCGAGGCGCAGCTCTTTTATCGCCACTTTCTCCCGAGAATGAGTATCGCTGGCCAGATAGGTTGTAGCCTGGCCGCCCTGGCCGAGGGGTTGGAGCAATTCATATCTGTCATGAACGAAAGTGGGGGTCCGTTGCATGGCTAATATCCTGCGAAAGATTAAGTGTTTGGAGAAGCCCGGGAGGAACGGTGGCGGATCAAAGCGTTTCGATATTGCTCGGCGATAAAGCGCTGCTCCTCTGTGGGGAGTCCGCCCCCAAATCGCAGCGACGAAGTGAGGACAACTTTCGATAGAAGGTGTTCCGACTGGTTTCGCCAGTTCAGGACCAGCTCGTAAGTGGCTGAGTAGTGGTGGTTATTAGCCCCTCGTCGATGAATTCGAAGGGGGCCCAGGTCCGAGGTGCTCAATTCGATCGACTTATTTTTGCGGCGCCAGCGGCGACCGATCTGGGCCTTGTCGCCATCGATGGTGATGGTGATGGCACAGGAAGATTCGCGACGCTTAAGTAGCCCGCCGCCGAGAAAGGGAAGTGCCAAGATCAGGGCTGTGGCGAAGTACCATCCCTGACCGGTCACAACACCCATCCCCCCGAAGAGCATGGCCAGACCCACGCCTAGCACGATCAGGACCATAGCCGACGTCTGAGCCGGGGAACGTCTGGTCGGGGGGACGTCGATATGGATTCCCTTTTCGTGGGGCTCGACGGTGGAGTGCATTCTTTGGGGCCGCTCTATGGTGGCCACAGCGACCTGGCGGGGCGGGGTTGTCGGTGGTGTGGCGAGCGATATTTCACCTCGGAGGATGCTTAGCGCTTCGTCGGCGGTGCTGAGGCGGTCTTCGATATGAGGAGCCAGCATATTCTCCAGTAGAGCGGCCGATTCCTCAGATATATTGACGAATTCGCGAAATTGGAGGGCCATCGCGTCGACGGGCAAGTCTGCTGGATGGCGATGGCTGAGGAGATGAACCGCCGTGGCCGCCAACGCGTAGAGGTCGGTGGCCGGAACGGTTCGGCCCATCAATTGCTCGAGCGGCATATATCCGCTGGTGCCCACGATAGTGGAGGCGCCACCCTGGTCGGGGAGCAGGGCCTGAACGGCGCCGAAGTCGATAAGGGCCAACGGCCCGGCGTGGCGTCGGATAATATTCGATGGTTTGACGTCGCGGTGGATGACCGGCGGATCCAGGCTGTGCAGGTATTGCAGAATCTCGAGCATCTCTATGAGAAATGCCCGGGCCTGTGCTTCGTCGAATCGAAGTCCTTCATCGAGAAGAGAGGCCAGGTCTTGGCCCTCGACGAATTCCTGGACCAGGAAGAATCGCTCACTGCGTCCATCGTCACCGGATAGGTGGAAGGAGTCGATATAAGCCGGGATCGCCGGGTGATCGAGGCTCTCCAGGACAGTGGCTTCGCGCTCGAAGAGTTCGATCGCTTTCCAGTCGTCGACCCCTGTGAGGTCTAATTCTTTGATCGCCACAGGCTGGCCGGTGGTCTTGTCGCGGCCTCGGTAGGTCCAGCCCTGTCCGCCACGGCCGATCCGTTCGAAGACCTCGAAATGGCGCAGTGATCGGGGGTCGCAGTGGTGCCCCCGGTCGTCGTGGAGCCGCTGTTCGCGCCGCCACTCAGTCTGAACTTCGGCGGTGATGACCCGACGAACCTCCTCCCACTCCACGCCGTCGATGACACCGTCGCCGTTGATGTCGTAGCGCATCAGGCGCTCTCGATCCTCACGGATCGCGCGCAGTCGTCGTTGGACTTCTTCTTCCAGTCGTCGGTCCACTGGGAGCCCTCGCCAAGATACGCCATTTTGAAGAGCTAGTATCATAGCCACCTCCGATGGGGAGAGGCAAGGCGGGCTGGGGGGTAGATTTGTAACCGATCATGAGTGATATTTAGTGAGGATGAATAAATGGGATGGATTCTCTCGTCGAAGTGGATGAGAAGTTTGATGTTGGCGCCGTAGTGGTAGGATAAATGAAAGATTTTCGTTCAGTCAGAAAAAGTGGGGTCGTCGCCGTGGCGGTTCTGGTGGCCTTTGGAGCCCTGATGGGGACAGCCATGGGCGGGGAGTTGCCGGAATTCGACTACGAGCGCGATATCGTGTGCACGGAACGGCCCGACGGGGTTCAGGTGCGCCTTCAATGCGATCATGAACTTCGTGAGTGCTTGATGGCCCAACCCTATGTGCTCAAAGGAGGGCAGCCCACGCCGTTGGTGGCCGCCGAGATGCGGCGGTGTTACCGCGGCGAGCCCGGTCTATTTGAGAGGCTCGAAGAGCAGGGCTATGAGATGATCGAGGCCCGGCTGGAGTCGCCGCGCGGTTATCGCCGTGACGCCCGGGGGCGGTTGGTGCAGACCAGCTTTGATCTTCGCCGGCGGGGGTATCTGGGGTTTGCCGACCGGATGCATTTCGACCTCGATGGCAGCGACGGCGTGCCCTCTCCGACCCACTCTCTGACCCTGGAGGTGGGGGGCATTAACGACAAATTCTACCGCTCCGAGCGGCGGCGGCGACGGACCCGGTTTTTGGAGGGCCGATTCGTGATGTCTCCCGTGGAGTTGGACGCCCAGCTTCTGCGAACCGACTCGGTCCGGGCCAGCGACGAGCCCGGGTTATGGATCGCCTTGCCCTTTGGCGATCTGCGATTGGATATCCCGCTTCAGTTGGGAGTGGGCGCCATTTTGGGCCGGCTGCATTATCGGCAGATCGACGGCGGCCGGCTCATGCTGCTGGACCTGCTGGGGATTCACACCACCTGGGAGTTCTACCAGGGGGCGTTGCTCGAGGATTACGCCCTGGTTCGCCTGGGCGTGGGCACGGGCCTGCGCCGGCTGTCGGCCATCGATCGCACCCCGCTTTATTTCTACCCCGAGGCGGGCATCGAGATGGCCTGGACCCTCGGGGCGCGGGGGCTGACCCAGATCGCCGTCGACACCCGAGCGCAGCTGGCCGCTGAGCTGGGGACGGGAGAAAGGTGGGTCGTCGGCGCCGGATCGCTATCGCTGGAGCAAATTTTGTTCATCGTCACAGACAACCCGATTTCGCTCTTCGTCCAACCGGAGGTGCGCTACGATCGGTTGGACTTTGCGCAGTTAAATGAATTCGACTACCGGCTCTTTGTCGGAGCGCGGATCAGCGGATTTTCCTCACCCAGACAGCCTCCAGAAGACAATCGAATACCTATCACACCAGCTCACGAACGAGGGGGGCAGCGATGATTCAAAGATTAGCCTGCCTGCTAGTATTGAGCACCCTGGTCTGGAGTTGCACCTCTGACTTTGAGCATCCGGACCAGATTCCGACCCGTGGCGACTGGTATGTGGAGCCCGGTATCCAGGAGCGTATCGACGATGCCCAGCACCGCCTTGCCAGCGAGTGGGCGGAGTGGGTCTTTCATTTTCAACGCGATGAATGCGTGGCCCCGCCGGCGCAATTGGAGGACGAGGGCCTGGAGGAGGAAGATCCCTTCGACGATATTCTCGACGAAGAAGACGAC
>SLJM01000411.1 GCA_007135085.1 Myxococcales bacterium | reverse complement strand
GGGTAGCGATCTTTGGGGTTGATCCACCTCCCCAGGTGTCGCATACGGCGCTCCACCTGGGGCCACTATGTCGCGTGGACTGCGCGCGACGGCACGGCAACTACGCGTGCGGAAACTGCTACTACATGGGGCGCGTGGGCTTCGGGTTACCTCCCTGCTTTTTTCGACCTTAGACGACTAATTCTTGCGAACTCTTTTGGTTGTTCGTTTAGCCCCCCGACGCATACGCCGTTGGTGTTCCCGCACGCGTAGTATTCGTGCCGTCGAGGCGTTGTTTGCCGAGACAGAGTAGCCCCAGGTGGAGCGCTGTCCGGGACACCTGGGGCGTCCCGCACCACCACCCAACACCGACCCCCTCCCAGAACACCACGATCAAAAAACCGGGGCGCCCAAAGAGGACGCCCCGGCCTGGGGAGTTAGAAGTGAGGGTCAATCAGCGAAGGCAGTAGCCGTCCTGGCAGGTGCCGGCGCCGAAGGTGCACTCGGAGTCGCCGTTGCAGGCGATGGTGCAGTAGCCGTCGTAGCAATTGGCGCCGGCGCCGCATTGGTTGGGGCCGTCGCATTCGGCGCCGGGGCGGTAGTCGGGTTGGCAGACGCCGTAGTCGCAGAGCATCTGGTCGCCGCAGTCGCCGTCGGCGCTGCAGCCGTCGAAGCACCAGCCGTTGATGCAGGTCTGGCCGGAGTCGCAGTCGCTGTTGAAGTGGCAGGCGTCGGGGTTGTCGGCGGTCTCGCAGATGCCGTCGGCGCCGCAGGACTGGCTGTAGGGGCAGTCGCCGTCGGAGCTGCACTCGAAGTTGCAGAAGCCGCCGACGCAGCCCTTGTCGATGCCGCATTGATTATTGGTCACGCAGAAGAGGTCGACGATCTCGCATTGGCCGTCGATGCAGCTCTCACAGGGACCGCAATCGTGGGAGGAGACGCAGACCAGGTCGGCCGGTTCGACATCTTCGCATTGACCGTCGGCGTTGCAGGTCTCACCGCTTCGGCAGTGGTCGTCTTCGTGGCAGCCAAGGCGGCAGCGGCCGCTGATGCAGGTCGAGCCCTCGGAGCAGTCGGCGTTTTCCTGACAGATGCCATCGTAGACGCATAGGCCGTCCTCGCATCGGTGACCTGCGGCGCATTCCGAGGCGTCGGCGCAGGCCAGGGCGTCGTCGCGATCCGGGGAGGGGTCTTCGTCGGGGTGGGTGCCGGCGTCGTCGGGGAGATCGGCGTCCTCGTAGTCTTCGCCGTCATTGTCGTCGGGGGTGGTGGGGTCCGGGTCCGGTCCAGGAGCGGGCTGATCGGGGTCTTCGTCGGAGGCGGGGACGCAGACGTTTCGCCAGCACAGGCCGTCGCCGCATTCGGCGTCTTCTTCGCAGCCCGCCGAGCAGGTGCCCTCGTAGCAGACGGCGTCGAGGCCGCAATCGTCATCGTCGTTGCAGCTCACCTCACAGGTGCCGTCGGTGCAGATTCCCAGGCCGTCGCAATCGCCGTCGACGTCGCAATCGCCGCCGACGATGCATCGGCCGTCGTGGCAGAATTGACCCGGGGGACATTGGATATTGGCCGAGCAGGTGCCCACGCAATAGCCGTCGGTGCTGCAGAATTGATCTTCGAAGCACTCAGAATCCCATTCGCAGCGATTGGTGGGATCGCAAATATCATACGTACTACAGCTGCGGGAGGGACAATCGAAATGGCTGTCACAGCTCTCGGCGTCATCTTCGGGGATGCAGTAGCGGCCGGCGGAGCAGATAAGTCCGAAGGTGCAATCGTCGTCGACGACACAGACCTCGGTGCAGATCTGGCTTCGGCAGATGGAGTCGCCGTCGCAATCGTCGTCGACGGAGCAATTTTGAGGGCAATAGCCGTCGTCATCGCAGTCGTCGTCGTAGACGTCGTCGCCACAGCCGGCGCAGCCGGCGCTGACGAATAGGAAAAATAACGCCGCCAGGCCCAGGGGGCGCAGCAATGAGGGCTTGAAGCCGGGCAATGACGAAATGGACCAGGTGGACGGCAGCATATTCTCGCTCCCTTGGGGGCTGGGCGCCCAAAAATTTTGAGTCGGGCGCCGCGTGTTTGCAGTGTCAAATGGTACGGTGCATCCAAACGAAACTCCATTACATCTCCTTTGACGGAGCAGTTTAATTTTTTATTCATCGAATTTGAAAACCGGTTGCCACGATCGCCGATGAAATAAGTTGGGTGAGGTTTTGCTTGTAAAAAGCCCCGAGAGGTGCCAAAAATCGCGGCGTGGGAAGAGTTGGGGCATGGAGCTTAAAACGCGGGAAAATACGGAGACGGCATGAGGTTGTACACAGGACAGGTAGAATTGGTGGCCAAGAATCTTCTCGACGTCCTGATGGAGGGCGAAGATCTCGAGGTGACACCCGAGAATCTTCCGGAGGTCCAGAAGGATATCGAGTCGGTGTTGAAGGAATTCATTCGCCTCGACCGAGAGATGACCAACCAGGCGCGAGATAAGATCGCCGATCGAGGCGGTCGGGGAAGTATCGGCCGTGAAAAGGCAAAGATCGCCAAGCGCAAAGGTCTCGATATCGTCGACGACCCGGTGGGCTATATCATCGAGCAGACCATTGAGACCTTCTTCCACTCCCATTTCGTGGACGAGGTCTACTCTCTGGATCGGCAGATGCGAAAGCGGATGTCGCCGGTGCTCAAAAAGCATATGAGCGTCGAAGAAGAGCTCGACGAAGAGGTTCGCGACAAGATCAAGAACCTGGAAGAGGGCTCGGCGGCCTGGGAGATCGAATATCAAAAGGCCATGGGCAACCTGAAGCGGGTCAAGAAGCTCGAAGACTGATCAGGCCCTGATCAGGTTCGGCCTCATTGCTCCCAGATGCGCGGCGTATCGTCGAGGACGCGCTCGCGGTTTCGATCCCACCAGCGGGTCCAGAACCGGTATGCGTCGCGCTCATTTTCCCATTCATGGGGGACCCATCGGCCCGTCCAATCGGAGAGGACGAGGTTGATATTATAGCGTTTGTGATCGTCTGCGGTGCGCAGCAGGGGGATCAATCTGTCCACGGCCTCCAGGTCTTTCCATTCTTCGACGCCCTGACTTTCTAGAAGTTTAGCGAGCATGATCGTGCGGTCCGGGCCGGTCTCCTCCCACCATTGACGCCATTGGGCCAGAGCCTTTTGGTGGACCTCGTTCAGTGTCTCCTGACTCCAGTCCACCCCGTCGGTGCGAGCAGAAATTCGGCGAAGCTGACGAGCCAGAAGGGGGCGCAGGGTCGGTGACTCTTCGGCTTCGAGAGCGTCGATGAGGGTGGGGATGAGCCCGGTGTCGAGGCGGTGGTCCATGGCGGCGATGGCCAGGGCGCGCTCGTCGGTCGACAGCTCATCGTCAAAATATCGGGCCAGGGCGACGTGGACCGCCGCTTCTGGCTGGGCGCGACGCAGCGTCGAGTAGAGGAGCTCCATATTACCGGAATCAGCCAGACCGTTCTCCAAATGGAGTCGCAGCACCTGGACGCCGCCGACGGAGCGAAGGGGCAGATCGCTGAGAAGCGACTGCGCCGCCTGGCGCACCTCTTCGTCGTCGTCGCCCAGGCCGTAAACCAGAGCTATTTCGGGGCCATAAGGGGCTCGAATCCGGTGGAGAAATCGCAGGGCCTCCTGTCGAATCTCGGGGGAGGGATCATCGAAGGCGCGGCGTATTTCGTGGGTTCTGGCGAAGAGCTCGGCGTCGTGCCAGTCGTACCAATCCCATTGGGGCCCCCAGTCCACGCAGCCCTCGAGACGGTCGGCGGTGGAGCAGCCGATGCGCAGGTGGAGGTGATCGTCGTGGGGTGGGGCGTCCGTGGGCTGATGGAGAATCTTGGCGGCCCGCGCGAATAATTCGGGGGGCACGTCGTTGTCCAGCGCATATTGGAGGAGCAACGTCTTTAGCCCCTCGCTGACAAAGAGCCAATGAAGGTTGATCGATGGGTCGGTGAGCAGGGCCTCGACGAAGGTCCAATTTCGGGGGACGTCGAAATAGAGATCCTCATCGAGGGCCCGACCCTGTTCGTCGAAGCCGATGAGGTCTGGAGAAGGCACAGACTCGCCATTTTTGTCGACCACATAAAAGGCGAGGTCGGCGTCACGGCCGGCTTCGTGAGAGCTGCTCCAGGGGATATTTCCGCCGCGGCGCCGACTCAGATTGCCCACTCGAAGGGGGGCTCCTCCGTGGACCTCGTCGACTTTTGCAGCGGCCCCTTTGATGGCCTCAATGAGCTCGTCGGTGCCGAAATTGGTGTGACGCCGTCGATGGCGTTCGATGATCTCGTGGTGATTGCCCACCAGCGGCAGCGCCCGGGCGCCTCTGAGGGAGCCGCTTCGGATGGTGCCAAGTGAGAGAGTGCCATCGACGGCGCGATCGCCATTGAGGATTTCCCGATAACTCAGGGGTTCTTCCGGAAGAGAGCGCCTGGCCGGAGCATGGGCCATTGCCAGGGTCAGAGCTTCATCGATATCGTGGCGGGCCTGATCCAGGGCCGGGCCCAGATCCACCGGAGGCGGCGGGACCGCTTGTGTGGCAGCGGCGACGGCACCTTCGAAGGCCAGTCCGATCGCCGGAGATTTCTCATGGTCGGCCTCGGCAGGGGCGGTATCAGATCGGTCACCACCTATCGTAGCGCAGGCGCCGACGAGGGCGACTGTGGCTAATATGGCGAAAAGAGAGCGTATGGTCGCAGGTCGAGGCATCAAAAAATTTCCGTTGTGCCTTGGTTGAATCTAAGGTGGAGCCCGGGGCAACACTCTTGTAGTTTAGCGTCAGAGTCAGGTAGGTAGCAATCTAAGGTCGAAGCCCAATTTCGACAGGGCAGAGCCGTGAAGGGAGTATGAGGACGAGAGGTTCGGCAGGAATCTGGGGAATGATCATCGTGCTCGCCATGGTGAGCGCAGTATTTGGTTGGGTGCGCCTGGCCGGTTTACCCGATCTGGGGATGCTCCTCGGTCCCGACCTGACGGTGCGCAGTGTGGCCGTTGAGGGAGGACCGACCATCGACGGCCAGCCCGTTCAACGCGGTGATCGTCTCACGGCGGTATCCGCTTCCGACGTGTGGATGTCCGTCGACGACCTGCGCGAGTTGAGCCAGGTCTTGCCGCTGCTGGTGGCCCACGCAGAGCCTCCGGTGGCGGAGTTGGAAGAGGAGGTCCGGGAGCCCGTCGAGGTGCGCCACGACGAAGGGGTGGTCTTAGATTATCAATTATATCGCCCGATTCATCGGTTTTCCCTGGTGTTGCAAGGGGAGCATCTCGATCCGACGGGGCTGCCTCCCGGCGTGGAGCCCGGCGACCGACTCGTAGAGATCGACGGCAAGCAATTACGTGAAGCCTGGGGCCCGGAGGGGATTCGAAGTGTGGCCGCCAATCGGCCCGACGCCGCTCTGGGGATCGAGCGGCCAGATCTATTCTTCTTCGGCCAGTTACTCGTCGACGAGCGCTCCCATGCGCCGGGGATCGTGCTCTCCTTTTTGATTGTCTTATTGGGGATTGTCGCCTTGTGGCGGTTGCACACCGACGCCGTGGG
>SLJM01000409.1 GCA_007135085.1 Myxococcales bacterium | reverse complement strand
GCCAGGCGATAACTGACCGGCAGGAGATCGATGATGAGCTCCGTGGGCTCGCCGGGCACGAGCAGCTTCGCGTCGCTGCTCTCAAAGGTGCGTTTCGGGGCGCCGCTCTCGCTCCATCCGGCGACTTTTCGGTGTCGCGCCCGAAGCTGGCCCTCCGTGATGTAGGTGGCGTCGCCGTCTGGCGCGACGTCGTCGAGATAGACGAAGATGGCCAGGTCCACCTCGTCGGCCTCTACCCAGAGGCGAACGACGGGGTGGCCCGTCACCTCCAGCGGCCTGTCGAGAGCCGGGCCGTCCCAGCGGAGTAAATGCCGCGTCTTCTCTCCTCGCACGTCGTATCCGACCGGGGCGGCCAGGCCGAGAAGAGAGCGCCACCTGGAGCGGACACCCGTGCCGACGTCGTCGCGAATCTCTCGGCGATACTCCCCGCCCGTTTCGGGAGCGTCGGCGTTCAGCGCCCCGTCGGCTTGCACGAATAGCGTCGACGTTTCGACGCTCTTCGGCGGCCACTGCTCTGCCGATTTCCACCGCTCCTCGCCAACGGTGAAGTATCGCACGCGAGGGGCATCGAACTCTCCGTCGTCGTGCAGGTGGGCGTCGCGCAGGTGAGCGTCGAAAAAGCGCAGCAATTCCTCGTCGTGGTCGAATTGGCTTTTCCGGGCCGCCGAGTGGGGGCTGATATTTTGCCGGCCCCCGTGCTCCCAGGGGCCAAGGAGGAGCCAGCGGCGATTTCCGCCGAGGGCGTGATGCCGCTTGATCGCCGAGTGCTGGTAGGCGCCGTCGAGCCAGCCGCTGACGCTCAGCACGGCGACTCCCGACTCGCGTAGAGCGTCCACCCGCGTATGAGGACTGAAATTATCGGCGCCGATATCGGGGTGGTCCTCGACTAATCCCGTATCGTCGCGATGAACCATCCCGAGGGCCGCGGCGTGGACGTCTGTATTCGCTCGCGCACTGGCGAGTTGGTTTAGATATGTCTGATCCTGGCCGTCGCAGGGCCTGACGCCTCTGGCGAGGAGGCCCACGCCGGTGCGCACCAGATGCTCGCTGCCCATGGTGGCGAGGACCTTGAGGGCGGCGGCGAGGAAGGGGCGGTTTTGGTGGCGAGCCCAGGTGGCCAGGGCGCTCTGGTTGACCCTGGTCATGGCGCCCACGGCGTTGGCGTAGCAATTGGCGTCGAGGAGGTCGTTGAACTTCGACCACTCCTCGGTAAACCAGGCCAGGTGGACGCCGCCGGGAAAGACCACGTCGGGATAGACGTCGAAGAGGGAAAACCGCGGCGCGATCGCCTTTAGCGCCGGATGTCGATTCGACGCCAGCATCTCCGCCGCCGTCCCCGCATAGGAGACGCCCGTGGCGCCGACGCGCCCGTTCGACCAGGGCTGGCTCACCACCCAGTCCACGACCTGCGCCGCATCGAGGACCTCGTCGCGACTCCAGGGATGGAGCTGGCGCCCCTCGGAAGCCCCCGTGCCGCGCACGTCGACGTCGACCCAGGCGTAGCCGGCCCGCAAGAAGCGCTCCCGCGTCGACCCGTGCACGTCGAGCAGCTCCGGCAGCCCAAGCCTGTGGGCTAACCAACGCCATTGAATGGCCCGCAGATACCGGGTCTGCAAGATGATGGTCGGCACCGTCTCGCGCCGCACTTTTGGCAGCCACAGGTCGACGGCGACCTTCACCCCGTCGCGCATGGGAATGCGCAGGCTCTTAAGCTCCGCTATGTTCTCGAGGGCAGTCATACCGGCGATAATAGAGTAGATTCACCAGGCCGACTACCCCCTGGGGCCGATATGCTCTGACTAGGGCTTGCCGCAGCTTGCTCACCACCGGTTTGGGGCCACTTCAGCCCTGTGGCTCTTCAACGCTCCACGCCTCGAGTACGTCTCTGGATGGACTTGCTACGTTCTCGAATAATTCTTCTAGATCTTCGAAGAAGTGCGGTAGATAGGAGTCGAATTCTGCACGGTAGCGTTGATAGCCGCGGTTCTGGCGGATTCGGGTCACGCCGAGTGCTGAAACTTCACGGAAATATCTGCGCGTTAAATAGGCTGCTATCTGAAGATATTCTTCTCCTCTCTCAGCGCTGATATGTCCTGCAGCGGATTCCCAGTCGGTTTCTCGCATATCAGTGACAATGCGGAAAATGTCGAAGGCATGGTGGCGTCCACCGTCGGGATTTTTATCGGTAATTTCATGGCGGTCTTTGAAGGCGTGCAATTTGAGAATCAGGTAGTTCATACTTGATGGAATCTGAACATCTCCAGACTCATTACCCGGGAGTGCGGGGCTGAGATCGAGAGTGACCGGTGCAATTTGAATACTCTTGGCTTCGGGAGTGAGATAGGCGTGAATTCCCGATACTTCTTTGGGACGTATCCTCGGGGGGCTGATCTTTACTTTTTCGCGTTGCGCTGCCGGGGGCGGTGCGCCGAGAAGATCGACTTTCACCGTCCTTTTCTGTCCGCCCGAAGTGAATTCTCGGCTGAATTGCATGAAATCAACGACCGATGAAAAGCCGAATTCATGGAGAACGTCCCTGAGGTTGTTCATCGTCGATGGGTTGACGACCACCGTCGTGGTTAGCAAGAGGTCGAGATCGTTGGTGGAGCGCGACTCGGGTCGCCTTGGATAGCGTGGTGAGCGATGTCCATGCATAAACGAGTCGCGAAGCCATAATCCCATTCCGCCGCCAAGCAGAAAGGGAATCCTTTCCTGATCGAGGCGTCGCTTCAGATCGACTAATTGCTGGAAGAGTATATCAGTAATTTCCATTGAATTTCTCGAGGATGGAGGCTTCGATCTCGCGAGCGACCTGGCGCTCTCGTTTGTCGAGTTGGGCTAGTGCTAGACAGGATTCAATGGGAGACGCCAGATATTCGCGGCGATCGAAATAGGCGTAAGCGTCTTCGGTCTGCTGGAGGACGACGTTGTAGAAACGATTGTCTTCGTATTCACTGAGTGGATTCGACGTTGGAAGACGTCTGGGAGTGTAGACGGTCCGCACTCCGGGGGGCGTTGTCGTGGCATATGCAGGGGCCGATGTCGCCCCGCTCCAGAGCCATCCGTTGAAGTCCGGTGTCTTCTCGAGGAACTCCCGTTGGGAAGCCATGTCTCCGCCGGGGAGGTTTAGCTTCCACTCTCCGTCGATCCGAGGAGGTCGGTAGCCGTCTATCAGACGTTGCATTAATTCCGTAGCTTGGAGGACCCGAATACATCCTCGACGTTTTTCGATGATCAAGTCGTCGGCCAGCCCCTTTAGTACTTTGGACACGGTGGAGAGACTAATTCCACCACCTAGTTGTTGGATGCCTTCATTGATTTCGTTGACCTGTTCGAATTTTCGATTTTCTCGCAGCAAGAATCGTCCCACGATGGAGCTGTTGTAAGTGTAGACCTTTTTGATATCTCGCGATGTCGGGTATTCATTGGGCTGGTCTAAACGGAGCGCGACCATTTGCGGCGTCTGAACGATATAATTGCCGTTTAGATCAAAGCCACTGACCGTAGTCCCTTCGAGTTGGGTGACGATTCCCGAGGAAAGATAGGGCACGATGAGGGCTGGCTGGAGATCTGGTGAAACTTTCCTGGCAATGGTCTCAATCTGCTCGATCGGCGCCCTGACGGTACGGGGCGTGGCCGTTGACTTGAATTCACCGATGAATTGGATCCTCTTCTCTAGCCACGCGATGACGAAGGAAACGTCTACAGTCGGGGTGGATGGTGCCGGAAGTGTCATTTCGAGGGTGATATTCTCTAGACTCAACGGTGCGTAAAAGTCGTCTCTGGTCGACCACTTTTCCTTGAGGATTTCTTCGAATTGCGATTCTTTCATTTTCGTGTCTCGGTTAGTTTCTTGAGTGAGAAAATAAAGCATGTGCGAAAATATAAACTAAAGGGCACAAGAAATAAAGCATTTTCGTGAAAATGATTATTTTCTCGCTTGAGAAATCTTGATATTTGCGAAAATTAGACCTGCCTCCTGCGAGGGAGTGATTGTGGTCTACGAATAGATGCGCCCCACCGGGACGGCCCGTCGCCTTCTGGCAGCCACGCCCCGGGTGCGCAGATTTTACGTAGGATTTTCCACACTACGCCATTTTCGGGGGGACGTATGAACGCCGAGCAATATCTGAAGGACCGAATCGACGAGCGAATTCACTGGTACGACGATCTCAGTGAGCGCAACCTGACGTGGTACAAGCGCCTTCGCGTCGTCGAGGTGGCCTGTGCGGCCCTGATCCCGCTCTTTGCCGGGCTCGTCTTCGTCTTCGGCGCGGCCGCGATCATTCTCGGCGTGCTGGGTATCGTCGTCGCCGTGACCGCCGGCGTACTCGGCCTATATCAATTCCAGCAGCGCTGGCTCGAATGCCGCAGTATTAGCGAGGCCTTGAGGCGAGAAAAATATCTATGCCTGACCCAGTCCGCGCCCTACGATGGCGCCGATCAGCGGGGACATCTTCGCCTGCTGGTCCAGCGCGTGGAGAATCTGATCGTCAAGGAAAATAGCGCCTGGGTCGAGGACCGCTTTGCGCCCCGCCTCGAGCCGCGAAGGCGGACTGGCCATTCGACGGATCCCCAATACGCCGCGGCCGAATGACGTCGGAGCCGACGGCCGCAGTGTGATCTTCCCACCTGATATTGAAAGCGCCTGTCCGACCACGGAATGACCACGGCCGGCATATCTCCGGGTTGAGCCGAGAGGTTGGGTTTCCATCGCCATCCGATCAACATGACCTGTTGACCTCTCCCGCCTGGGTCGAGTAACTTCTCTTCACATTCAACTCGATTACCAAACTCGTTTGAGGGGGCGGTCGATGAGCATGATTCCAGTGAAAGTTCTCGATGAAATCTTGGCGGTCCAATTTGCTGTCCCGCGGGTCGGTGAGGGTTGTTCCCAGCTCATCGAGGTTCTACACCTGCCCTGTGCTAGATGAACCAAATATTGGATACTTAAGGAGAATGAAATGAATCGAATTTTTAATACTTCACTCGCCAGTCTTTGCGCTGTGATTTTAGGTGGTTGTGGCGGCGAAGAAGCTGAGACAATTGAAGATGAGAGCGGTGAAGTGATGATGGCTACCGCCTTTGCTCAGGTAAATAAATCTTTTCAAGATATCGGTAAATATGAGTGCCGATGCTTCTGGTCTGACGGCTATGACAGTGAGGATCAGTGCCTGAACAACCCGGGACTCAACTTAAGTCACGATACTGTCCGGGGTTGTTTGGTCGAATTTATCGAGGAGCTCCCTCCCTACGACGGAGATCTGGCACCCTTGAGTCAATGCGTACAAGGTAATGCTGACTCCCTGGAATCCTGCGTCGACTCGTCGGCTCAAACATGCTCCGTAGAAAATTTGGATAATCTCGTGTCCTGCTATTTCAGTTTTTGGGACCAGACCGAAGCCTGTTGGGTCTTGAGCGGAAGAGATGGTGAGAGCGCTGATGAAGAATGGCTCGAACAGTTTTTTGACCAGGCATACGTACAATGCGGCGTTATCTGGGACGGTTGATTGAGACAATGGTCTCGGTAGCGACGATTGCAGCATCGTCGCGGCGAAGATAGGGGCCAAAAAAGTT
>SLJM01000455.1 GCA_007135085.1 Myxococcales bacterium | reverse complement strand
CTTCAGCCACGAAGAGCACGTCTATCAGATCGAAAGTCAGGAGGTGGGCCAACGGGTCGACCAGGTGCGGCGAAGGCTCAAGAGCCTGCGGGAGCGCTTCGATCGAGGCCGACGCCGCCGCGAAGGGGTGCGGGTCGTCATTCTGGGGCCCACAAACGCCGGCAAGTCGACCCTGTTCAACGCCCTCCACGGCACGGATCGGGCGATCGTCACCGACGTGGCCGGCACGACTCGAGACTTCATCGAAGAGGAATTGCATCTGGGAGGCACGGCGATTCGGCTGGTCGACACCGCCGGCCTTCGAAAGACGGAGGACCGGGTAGAGGCTATCGGCATCGAGCGAAGCCACGAGCTGGGTCGTCAGGCGGATCTGGTGGTCTGGGTCGTCGATTCGAGCCGGCCCATGAGCGAAGAGGAACGGCAGGGGCTCGGTGAGTTAGTCGACCAGTCGCGTCCGGTCCTGCTGATCCTCAATAAGTCAGACCGTCCATTGGGGCTGAGCGACGAAGACCGACGATTGGTGGAGCGCTTCCAGCGGCGGTTTCAGACCTCCCTGGAGAGCGTGCCGCCGGAGGGGATCGACGAATTCACGCAGGCCCTCGAGGAGTTGGCCGCCGAATTGACCGCTGGAGAGGGGGTCCTGTTGAGCCGGGCCCGACATCTGGAAGGCGTCGTTTCGGCGCTCGAGAGCCTGGATCGGGCCCGGCAGGGGCTGGATATGATGATGGAGCATGAGTTGATCGCCATCGACCTGCGAGAGGCCCTGGATGCTCTGGGGGCGATCACGGGGACGGTGGACACCGAGGAGATTCTGGGGCGAATCTTCTCGGAGTTTTGTGTGGGGAAGTGAATCAAACCTTGATATTCTCTGCCCCGGATTAGATTTTGTCGAAATCTTCGAGGCACTTAAAGCGCGACAAGTGAAACGCTCTTATTCGATACAACCTGTGGTGGCCGCATTGATGGCGATGGGCCTATTGGGCGCGTCCATGACGGCCGCGGCCGAGGAGCCGGAGCAGACGGCAGGTGCCGAGCTGCGCCTGGCCGGTGAGATCCAGGAGCGGTTTGGTCTGATCGTCGAGGAGCCCCAGCGGTGGTCGCCGGCCGATCTGGAGTCGGTGCTTCGCGGCGCACAGGCACTGCCTCGGGCGGCCTGGGAGTTCGTCGATGGGCCGGTGACGCTGGAGTATGTGGAGCAGCGCTGCCTGTTTTCCATGGGTCGCTATGGCGAGACCTGTCCCACCTTTGCCGAGGGATATGGCCGCTTTTTTATCTACGACGAGGCGCCCCTTCGCGGGGAGGGGCCGGTGGATCGGCTGGCCGTATTGGACGCCGAGGAGCAGCGCGACATCCAGGTGCGCCGGGCCATCGTCCATCTGGTGATGGTCCACCTGGACCGGGAATTCGGTTGGTCTTCGGGTCGGGCCTGGTCGTCGATCAACGGTTGGTCGAGCAGCGCCAATCGGCCGCTCAACGAAGATCCCTGGGGCTATAGTCGGTATCTGGGGATGCGCTCGGCGCATCTCGATCTGGTGACCTTTGGCGAAGAATATTTCGTGCGCCCCGAGGATCTATTGATCGAGGGCGCCGACGACCCGGCGATAGCCCGGCGGCTGGAGGCCCTCGACCCGAACGCCACCGTGGCCTGTCAGCAATTTACGCATCGGCGAATCTTAAGCGAGCTGTTGACCGAGGTCGACGAAGAGTGGGCGGAGCCGGCCCGGGTCTTGCCCCATGAGGAGGCCGGCCAGCCCAGATGCCCGGCCTTCCATCTGTGGGCGCGGCCCGACCTGGTGGCGGGCTTCGATATCTTGCTCGCCGCGGCCACGGCCAATCAGCCGGAGTCTTTATTTGGGCACCTCTTGCTCCACGTGCGCTACGATACGGACGGCCGGGTGCGCGGTCAGGGCTTTGAACCGGTCTACCAATTCGGGGCGGTCACCGAGACGGACGTCGATATCTTTCGCTATGTCACCCGCGGTGTGCTGGGCGGGTTTCCCTCGGTATTTGAGCTGCATACCTTCCGGGGCATTGACCGGATGTTTCTGCAATATCAGCAGCGAAATCTGGAGCGCTATACCCTGCAGCTCACAGAGGATCAGAAGCAGCATTTTCTGCAGCGGATCTGGGAGGCGGAGCGGCGAATTCGCTATCCCTACGCGTTTTTCTCAAAAAATTGCGCCTCTTTTCTCACCGATTTACTGGCGCCTGTAGTGGAAGTGCCCGAGCCGGGGCGAGGGATCAATATCGTGATGCCCACAGACGTGCTCGACGGGCTGGCGAGGATGGAAAATGAGGATGAGGGGCCGCTGCTGGTGAAGCGGCCCGATACCCTGCGGAGCAACCGCGACGTCGCCGAAGATGCGGTGCTGCAGCGCCGGGCGTTGATCGGCAAATTTATGGAGGCCGTCGAAGACGATCCCGAGCTCGACGAGTCATTCAGGGCATTGATCGAAGAGCTGGACACCCTTCAGCCCGGCCAACGCCACGAGGCATATCTTCGAGCCGCCGGTTTCTTCGATAGATTCATCGAAAAACGACCCGAGCTCAGTCAGGAGGCGGTGGACTTTTTGTACCACAGCGTCCTGGTGGAGCGGTATTTTATGGAGATGGCTCATTTCGCCCGGCGCGCCGTCTACGCCCAGGTGAAGGGCGGCGATCGTCAATTTTCCGTCGACGAATTGCTCGAACGGCGCCGTGAGCTGTACCGCATCGAAGATCTGGAGGCCCGGATCCAGGCCCTAAACGCCATGAACGCCGACGACGAGACCGATGTCGAAGGTGGTGAGCCCCGGGAGTTTACGGAGCAGGAGCTGAGCATCCTGGACTTCGAGGAGCGCACGCGAAAGACCTATCTGACGGCCCTGGAGGTGCAGGCCGGGCTCATCGATCGCCACGTCCCCGATTGGAGCGGTGTGGCCTATCTCGACGAGCGGGCCCGCCAATATTACGAGGAAAAACGGCGCATCGACGAGCTCTCCGAAGGGCCGTCGGGGCGAAATCGGATCCACGTCGGCGCCAGTTGGGACGGGGAGAAGAACGTACCCGTCGTCGAGGTCTCCTATTCGATGATGGAGGAGTTTTTGGGGGAGGTTCGGCGTCGGGGCTACGGCGGCGATCTGGGAACCCGAATCCTGGGGGTGGACGCTCAGATCCCCGTCGATCGACAGGCCCTGGACAATATGCGCTTCGATCTGGTGCTCTTTACCTACGACAGCCTGGAGAAGACCCACGGGCCGCTTCGTCGAGGTATCTTCGATTCCATGGGCTGGGGCCTAGACGTTCGGATCGTCCACGACGGGCGCCGCGGTCTATGGGCAGCGGGGGAGCTCGACACAGCGCTGTACCTGCCGATTTTCAGCGGCTCTGAGGAGGTGCATCATCTGGTGGCTCATCTGGGACCGGCGATTCGCTACGACGTCCATCGCGACCAGAATCCCCTCCTTGGCGCTACGGCCGGGCTCTTCGGTCAGGTTCACCTCTACGGTAGGTTTTCCAACGTCCTTCGCTTCGGCGTAAAGACCAGTCATTTCGCAGGTCTTGGCCCCCAGTGGCGCTTCGATCTGACGGGCCGCGCCGAGAGTCGACATGTGGTGGCCCGCCTGCGCGGCCAGCCCCTGATGTTGGCCCCCTTCGTGGAGGGGTTATGGTCGACCCGAGATTATCGCGACGATGGCCCGGAAGAGGGCTTTCAGTCCTGGCGCGGTGGAATGCGAATCGAAGTGCCTTTTTGAGTCTTGGGTTTTGGGTTCTGGGTCTTGAAGGTTGCCCTGCGGCGATTTCGATGAAATGAGGATGGTGTAATTTATGAAAGCTTTGTTGCAGCGGGTAAGTCGCGCTGAGGTGCGGGTCGACGGGGAGATTACGGGGGCTATCGACCAGGGGTTGGTGGTGCTCCTGGGTTGCGGAGAGGGAGACGGCGACGACGATCTGGAGTATCTGGTCGAGAAGTTGATCCACCTTCGGATCTTTGCCGACGACGACGGGCGAATGAACCTCTCCCTGCTCGATGTGGGGGGAAAGATGCTTGTGGTCAGCCAATTTACGCTCTATGCCGATACCCGTAAGGGCCGACGTCCCAGCTTCGTCAAGGCCATGAAGCCCGGGCCGGCGGAAGAACTCTACGAGAGGTTCTGCCAGACTGTGGCCGAGCGGGGCGTCCAGGTGGAGACCGGGGTCTTCGGCGCCATGATGGACGTGGAGTTGGTCAACGACGGGCCGGTGACGATCATGCTCGATACTGCGGAGCGCTGAGCCATGCTAACTCTCGATGTGCTGGATTCGATTGAGTTGTCGAAAAGACCTTGGGGTCAGATCGCGGTGGCCTCCTCGTTTTTGATGCCCAATTATCGGCTGCCGCCGTCAAAAACGGAGATTCGCTTCGAGGGGGCGGAGCATATCGCCGAGGATCGTCCCGTCATCTACGCCATGAACCATACGGACCGCTATAATTACTGGCCCTTTCAATATCGATTGTGGCGCGAATACGGCCAATATACGACGACCTGGGTCAAGGGGAAATACTATAATAAAGCGGCGATCCGGGCCTTTATGATCAAGATGAATAACCTGGCCGTGCCGTCGAGGGGCTATCTGATCACCGCCGACGCCGCCCAGGTGCTCGGTCATGCGCCGCGAGACAAGACCTATCGCATCCTGAGGCGGGCTATCGACGCCAATATCACGGACACCCGACAGGTGCGTCAGGAGGCCGCCGACGAGGGGGTGCTCTCCGAGGTGGTGCCCATCCTGGACACGGCCCGCGATATGCTGGGGCTGCGCTTTGATCCGAATCGCCAGAATTATCTGGAGGCCATGTTCGAGCTCTTCGGAAAGATGATGGAGCGCTTCGTCGAGCTCAACGAGGAGGCCCTGTCCAAAGGTCTCAATATTCTGGTCTTTCCCGAGGGCACGCGCGCCAAACGCCTGAGCGACGGCAAACCGGGCCTGGCGCAGATGGCGCTGCGCATGAACGCCACGGTGGTGCCCGTGGGTTGTAACGGCTCAGACGAGCTCTATCCCGGCGACAGCCCCCTGTCCAAAGGCGGCGAGGTGGTCTATCGCATCGGCGAACCCATGACCCCTGAGGGAGCGCTGGCGCAATTTCAGATCGACGAGCATTTTACGCCCTTTACCCACGACGCCGAAGATCGCTATGGCGAGGTCTTCGCCGAGATGACCGATCTGGTCATGGATCGGATCAACGATCTGCTCGATCCGAAATACCAGCGCGGCGGTGACAGCGAGGTCATCGAGGGGACGAAGCGGTTTATTTAGCGCCCGGAGGGCGCGGGGTGGAGGGCCCTTCGGGCCCGGGGTGGAGCGGCTGGACAGCGCCGCGGGGTAACGGCGCGCTGCGTGTCTCGGTGGTTCGGTCGCGGACCGACGGAGGCCATCGAACCCCATCGGAGGCTGCGTCGTGTCGTAGCGCAGGGCGGCCTTTGGCCCCCGAGCATAAATCGCGCGTCGCGTAGTTTGCGTCGCGCGACAAGAGCAGCCGCGTGGCCTTGGCCCGTCGGATGGTTGGTAAATCGACCCGGTCGGTATCCGTACCCAATAACCCCGCTGGTTCGGTGGACTATCGAGGG
>SLJM01000034.1 GCA_007135085.1 Myxococcales bacterium | reverse complement strand
TCGAAGGCAAAGGCTCGGGCTGCCCGGTGGGCGGCGCTTTCGGCATAGGTGGAGGCCAGGTGGGGACGGCCGCCGAATTCCAGGTGGTCCACCAGGACCAGGGGATCGTCGAGATAGGATTCGCCGTCGGGGTCGAGATAGGCGTCGGCGAGGGAGGAGTGAAGCTGTCGTTGGTCTTCATCGCTCATCGCCGAGAGGACAGCCTCCCGGATTCGGCCGTGATAGGTGGCGATGAGTTCGCTGTCCTTTCGACGTTCCAGACGAATCAATCGAGCCATATGGAGGCGATCGATGGCATGATGGAGTTCACCGGGGCTGGCCGGCAATATATGTCCCAGCAAGGGGGCGGCGATTGGAATTCCCGACAGACTCGCCACATCGAGAAGCTGGCGCTCCAGGGGCGGCAAGCCCTCCACCCGAGCCAGGATGACCTCCGTGAGACGAATTCCTTCGCCAGGTGTCTGCGGCTCCTGCGCAGAGAGGTGGCGAACCAACTCGGCGAGCATCATAGGGTGGCCGCGGGTCTCGGTGACCAGGCGCTCGATGAGCCTGAGTCGAGGCAGCTGTTGGTCGGGCCACAGGGTCTGGATGAGGCGACGCGTATCATCGTCGTTGAGGTTTGACAGCTCCAGGATATCGGGATCCCCCGTATGGTCACGGAGGACCTGAAGCCCCTGGGCGCCACGCAGACCATAGGTGCCGTCGTCGCTGCGGCGCACCGTGGCGAGCAACATCAGTCCTGCCGGGGCCTGACGAGAGGTGAGGTGGCGAAGGAAGTGAAGGCTTTCATCGTCTGCCCATTGTAGATCATCGATGAATAGGCATAGCCGACGACGGTGAGCGATTCGCGTCAATAACTGACCGAGGGCCTCGAAGGCCCGCTCCCGCAAATTGGGAGCGTTGTCATCGACGACTTCGATCCGCCTGGCCACGGCCCCCACGCCGGCCAGAACGGGAAAGAGGCGACAGACCAATCCGACGGCCGGTGGCAATAGCTGATCGAGCTCTTCATCGGGCAGGCCGATCAGGTATCGAGTCAACCCGTCGATGACCCCGTCGAGGCCGTTATAGGGCACCGACTCGCGCCGATAACAGCGCCCGGCCAGGACGAGTAAGTTCTGGTGATCCGAGGCGAAGAGAAATCGTCGAGCGAGGATGCTCTTTCCCACCCCCGCTTCGCCGACGACGAGGACGCCCTGAGGGCAGTGGTCGGTCTTTGCCAGGGAATCGCTCAGCGATTGAATCTCTTGATGGCGACCGACGAACTCCTCGGAGGGCGGACGGGACTCTCCCGCCATATCGGGCCCCACTTCGGGGGCGATCTCCTCCGGTGAGATACCCAGTCGTTTGGCCAATTCCGGCCCGTCGGGGCGTCGGCAGGGATCGCGTTCGATGAGAGCCATCGCCAATTCGGCCAGATCGGATGCGCTGGAGGGAATGTCGTCGAGGGGAGGAGGATCGTCGACGACTTTTCGATAGAGCACGTGAATGGCCGCCCCTTCGAAGGGATGGCGGCCGCTCAACGCCTGGTAGAGCAATACTCCCACGCTATACCAATCGCTGGCCGGCCCCACGCGCTGGCTCTGGGCCTGTTCGGGGGCCATATACAGAGCGGTGCCGACGAGAGCGTCGTCGCCGGTGCCGGTCTTGGAGAAATCCTCCTGCCGTGTCACCAACCCGAAGTCGAGAATAGAGAGGTGCCCCGACGAGGTGAGCATGAGGTTGGAGGGCTTGATATCACGATGAATGAGTCCGACCTGGTGCAGGGCCATCAGACCTCGAACCAGTTGAGTGAGCGCCGAGCGCAGCCGTGGTTCGTCGAACCCCGATCCATCTCGTGGGCGACGTACGTATTGAAAGAAATCCTCTCCGTCGACGAGCTCCATCGAGAAAAACCAGCGGTGGCCGTCGTGGAAGAGTTCGCCCAGTTTGACCAGATTGGGATGGCGAATCTCGGCGAGGAAGCGAAACTCCTGCTTGAATGAATAGAGCGTCTCCGGGGCCAGATTGCGAAGTGTCTTGAGGGCGACCAACTCCTGACGCTGCCGGTCGAAGGCTTCGTAGACCGTCCCCAACCCCCCGGCCCCCAACTCGCGGCGGATTTCGAAACGGTTGACCCAGACGGCATTTACAGCGGGAGCATTCAAGACGGAGACCATGAAGGTTGAGGTGATCTGCTCATAGAATGGCATAAGGGACTGGACCTCCACAACAGCGGCGGCGGGCAATGCCCTTGAAAAATTGCCGATTCTGGCAGTAGATAAAGGCCCGGTTGGATCTGAATCATTCGCGAGGAGAAGTCGTGATCTCTGCGTTGGGTAGGCGGCTGAGTCGGTGGTCGGAGCGCTATGTGCCCGATCCCTTTGTGTTGGTGCTCGTCTTGACGATCATCACGGCGGTGGTGGCCCTTATCTTTGGCGCCGAAGTGCAGGGGATGAGCCCCGTCGAGCGGGCCGGGGCGGTGGGCGAATATTGGTTCTCCAGATTCTATGACGTGGGGTTGATGCGATTTGCCCTGCAGATGGTGTTGGTCCTGGTGCTCGGCCACGCCCTGGCCATGTCCACACCGGTGCAAAAGGCGATCAGGCGCCTGGCCCAGGTGGTGGTCACGCCCGGGGCGGCGGTGGTGGTGGTGGTTCTGGTGGCCTGTCTGGCCAGCCTGATCCAGTGGGGATTGGGGGCGATCGCCGGGGCGTTTATGGCCCGTGAGATGGGCAGAGCCTTCGCCGAGCAGGGGCGGGCCGTGCATTATCCACTTCTGGGAGCTGCCGGTTATGCGGGGTTTTTGATCTGGCACGGGGGGCTGTCGGGTACGGCGCCGGTGACGGTGGCCCAGGAGGAACACGATCTGATCGACGTGCTGGGTCAGATCCCCGTATCGGAGACCTTATTCAGCGAGTTGAATCTCATCGTCACCGGCTCTCTATTGGTGATCATCCCCCTGGTCTTCTGGCTACTGACGCCTAAAGATCCTGATGAAATGGTCGGCATGAGCGCCTCCAGTATCGGCCACGAGGGGGGATTCAAAATCCCCGAGCCCAGCGAGTCAGCCCATCCGGTGGTCCGGGTTCTCGAGAGCAGTCGGGCCCTCAACCTGGTCGTTGGCGGGGCGATGCTGGCCATCTTGATCGGTTATTTCGTCGACCGGGGAGCGGCCGGGTGGCATCTGGACTCGCTGAATATGATGTTTTTAACCCTCGGCATTCTGGCTCATCCCTCTCCCTCCAGCTATGTGGCGGCCATCGCCGACGGCGTGCGGGGAGCGGCGGGGATCGTTTTGCAATTCCCATTTTATTTCGGGATCTTGGGTATCCTTGCCGGTAGCGGGATGATCGGCCAGATCGCAGAATTCTTCGTCACCGTGTCCACGGAACAGACTTACCCGGTCTTTACGTTTATCTCAGCGGGGATCGTAAATTTCTTCGTCCCAAGTGGCGGCGGTCAATGGGCCGTGCAGGGACCGGTGATGATGGAGGCCATCGAGGAGCTTGGCGTGGCACCCCATAAAGCGATTATGGCTCTGGCCTACGGCGACGCCTGGACGAATATGCTCCAGCCCTTCTGGGCGTTGCCCTTATTGGGGATCATGGGGCTCAAAGCGCGGGACATCATCGGCTATACGGGGCTGGTCTTTTTGATCTCCGGGCCGTGGATCATCTTTTTGTTATTGGTGCTCTGAATTAGGCGACGGAGCGTGACGAAAAGGGCGGTGGCTGGTATGGCACACGGACGCGGGGCATTGGGGCCTTTGCGTCGACGAGGTAGATCGATGAGACGTTTGTTGGCAGGAATGGCCATCGCCGGGGGGCTGGCAATGGCAGCGGGGTGTGAGCCCGGGCCTTCCGAAGAGGAGGAGCCCCGGCAGCGAGAGACCCGTTATGCCGAGATCTTGCCGCGGCCCGATCTGGTCGACGATCAGCCAGAAGAAGAAGAGGGACCACCGACGGTGGAGTTTTCGATCTGGCCCGGCGGCGGTGATTGGGCGGCATCGGAGCTGATGTGGCTGGGCTCCGGAGAGGGCCTGAAATTGCGAGAGGCGCCGGACCCGGAGGCGCCGGTCATCGATGAGGGGCGCTGGGACGACGGCGAGCTATTGGAGTGGTCGACGTCATTGGTGCGCGTCGACCAACCGCGGCCCTATCGGGTCGACGAAAAAGTGGAGCTTCTGGCCACCCCCTACGATAGCGAGTTTGGTGAGCTCGAGGCCAAAGACGAGGTCTACGAGCTCGATGTGGGTGACCAGATCTGGCTCTATCAATACGACGGCGACGGGATGTGCTATCTGCTCGTCGGCGACGAGGTGGTCTTGAGTGATTGTCCCGGCGAGTCGATGAGCGTGGAGGACACTACGGGACTGGAGGGCGACGAGGGATTCAAACCCCTGTCGGAGCAGTGGTGGGTCGAGGTCACCACCGACGATGGCGGGGGATGGTTTATGGCCCGTGAGGCCCCTGTCGAGGTTCATTCCCGGAAGGCCGACGGCTTCGAAGACATCGAGGCCGATCGGGAGTTTGATTTAATCCCCGGTGAGTTGGAGGATTATTGAATCCCCGCCGGTTCGACCTGCGATGACCTCATAAGAACCTCATAAAGACCTCATAAGAAGCCGATAAAGACCAGAATCCAGGGGATGCTCGACAGCGACGCGGCGGCGACGAAGAATAATGCTGCCGGGATGAGGGTGGCTCGCCGGGTGCGACGGGCGATGACCTCCACGCGCTCCTGCATGCGATCCAGGTGCGATTCGCCAGGGGCGGCCAGCTCCGTTGACGGCTCCACAGAAGACGATCGAGATGGTTGGGCAGGGGCCAGATCGTCGACGTCGCGTCGTAAGTTTTTGGTCAGCTTTTTGGCCGTCTTGCCCAGGATACGGTTGATGACGAAGCTGATGGGGGCCCGCAATAGCCCGAGCTTGACGGCGATGGCCCCTTGCACGGCGGGGACGATGGCGCCGTGGATGAAGCCGCCCACCACTTCCGAACGCACTTGGCGGTCGGTTATCTGGCCGATGTCTCGAAAGAGTTGACGTAGGGATTGAATGGTCATGTCGATAATGGCCGTCAACTGCTGAAAGATCCGGGAGATCACCAGCAGGGCAGCAGCCAATACGCCGAGAAAAAAACCCTGCAGGAGCATATATACGAGGGCCAAAAAAGCGACGATAAAGGGAGCGGTGGGAATGAAGAGCACCGCCCAGAGGATCATCGATAGGACAACGCAGCTCCCAAGACCAAGCCCCGCCCAGGGCAGAAGGTGGACCACGCCGAAGAGCTCTTGGAAACGTTTCTTGAGTTCCTGCGTCTTATATCGTGTGAGATCGACGGACGAGGCATCGCCGGCGCGCTCGATGAGCTCCTGAAGAGAATCAGGGGCGTCCAACGCCACGTCGGCAGGGACAGTCTGCTCGACCGTGGGCGCCGGCTGATGAGGATCGTCAGGTTGTTCACTCAAGGGTTGGCTCCGTGTTAGGTTCGTACCGAAGAAGAATAGGACTTCGATGGAGAAGGAACAATGAAATGCCGCCAACGTTGGACCGTCGCCGCTGATGGAACGTCTCTGGCGTTCTGGGACGAGGGAGAAGGGCTGCCAGTCATCTTGACCAACGGCTACGCCAATTCCACCCTCTATTGGGAACCGCTGCGCCAGCGGCTGCGTCAAACGCACCGGGTCTTGCGCTGGGATCTTCGAGGCCACGGTCGCTCCGGGGCGGTGCGCGATATGTCGACGATGACCATCGCCGGTTGTGCCGACGATCTTCGGCGGGTGCTCGACGCCGCCGGGGTGGAGCGGGCGATCCTGGGCGGTTTTTCGCTGGGCTGTCAGATCGTTCTTGAGGCGTGGCGCCATTTTCCCGATCGCATTGACGGTCTGATCCCCGTCCTCGGTCCCTGGGGCCGCCCCTTCGATACGTTGCTTCACCCGCGGCTCGGCCCATTGGTATTTGAGCTCTATCGCAACGTGCCTGCCTCGGTGTGGGGGGCGATGCTAAAATTCGGCACCCTCAGCCCGGCGGTGCTCCTGCCGGTCCATGAAGTGGCCAAGCGATTGAGCATCGTCGGCAAAAACGTCAGCTTCTGGGAGATGGAGCCCTTTTATCGGCACCTGGCCCAGCTCGACCCGCCCAGTTGGTACGCCATGGGCCTGGCCGCTCAGGAGCACAGCGCCAAAGATGTGCTGGAGTCCATCGACGTGCCCACGCTGGTGGTGGCTGGCGGCGGCGATCGCTTCTCGCCAGGTGAACTGGGCCGACAGATTTCGCAGATCATCGAAGGTGCCGAGCTTCTGTGGCTCGACGAGGCGACGCATACGGGCTTATTCGACGAGCGCGAACGAATCGGCGACGCCGTAGAGCAGTTTCTCGCCACGGTCGACGCCGAGAGCATGAGCGACGAGGCCGTGGCATAACCGTGAGATGGCCAGGCCATGAGGGAGGACCCGATGGGCGATGGGGAAAAGAAATTCGAGATCGAGAAAAGCGAAGCGCAGTGGCGGGAGTTGCTCGATGAGAAGACCTATCGAGTCACCCGTCAATGCGGCACGGAGCCGCCGTTTTCGGGCAAATATTACGACCACCACGAAGACGGGGTCTATGCCTGTGTGGCCTGCGGCGCCGAACTCTTCGATTCGACGACCAAATACGAGTCCGGCAGCGGCTGGCCCAGCTTTTACGACGCCGTCGATGAAGAGCGGGTGGCAACTCGCGAGGATCGAAGCGCCGGAATGGTTCGAACAGAAATTTTATGCGCAAGATGTGGTGCCCATCTGGGGCATGTATTCAGAGATGGACCGCCGCCGACGGGTCTGCGATTTTGTGTGAATTCGGCGGCATTGCAATTTATACCCAGAGGTGATGGATGAGCGGCTTTTTGGATCTCCACGTGGACAGCATTATTCAGCAACGGCTTTTTCGCTATGACGTGCGCCGAACTCATCGGCGGGGCATCGGCGGACAACCCCTATTCTGGCACGCCGATATCCCTCGGATGGTGGAGGCCGGCTACGGCGGTGCCTGCATGGGGATCCACTATTGGCCCTTTGAGCGCGAAGGGGGCTGGGAGGAGATGAAACGCCAGATTTCCTACCTCGACGAGGTAGCGGCCGCCGACGATCGCACCCTGCGGGTGCGCAGTTTTGCCGATTGGGAGCGCGCCGAAGAGCAAGGCAAGCTGGCGTTGATCCCCGGCGTTGAGGGCGCCCATATGCTCAACGGCCGCATCGAGCGGGTGCCCCGTCTGGCCGAATTGGGAGTGGCCTATCTGACGTTGACCCATTTTTCGAGTAATTCGGCGGCCACGGCGTCGATGGGGCGCGGGGCGAACGAAACGGATGGCCTGACCGCATTCGGGCGCCGCCTGGTCAAGGAGCTCAATCGTCACGGAGTGGTCGTCGATCTGGCTCACGTCAACGGCCCCTGTGTGCTAGATGCCTGCAAGGTCAGCGAAAAGCCTGTCTTTTGCACCCATACGGGAGCGCGAGCCCTCTATGATACGCCGCGCAATATTACGGACGAGGCCATCGATGCCATCGCCGACACGGGTGGGGTGATGGGGATTATCTTTGCTCCCCTTTATCTGTGCGGAAAGCTGCGGGCCGATACGGAGATCGCTCTCGATCACCTTGAATATATCGCCGAGCGCGCCGGCGTCGACCATGTGGCCATCGGATCTGATTACGACGGCTGGCTGCCCTCGATCTTGAGTGATCATCGAGATTGTCGAGATATCGTGCGGATCACCGATGGGCTTCGCCAGCGGGGATGGAGCGAGGAAAATCTGGATAAGGTAGCGCGAAAAAACGCCCTTCGGGTCCTCCAAGAAAACGCAAAACGCTGAAGCGCAACGGCGCTCCAGCGTCTTGAAAGTCGCTTATTCTTCGTTGTCTTAGCGAAGAATCATGCTCAGATCTTCCAGTTGTTTTTTGACGATCGGATGTTCCTCGTCGTGCAACGCTTCGGCGAGCACCGGTTGGCCTTCCTCGCCGGGGATGGAGGCGATGGCCCTGGCGGCGCTGATGCGAATATGGGGATTGTCGTGATCGCGAAGATAGGGCACCAGATCATCGATGGCGTCCTCACCAAAGCCGTTGGCCAGGGCGGGGATGATATGAAAGAGCAAGCCCTCTTCGATGGCCTCGTCGGCGAGCATTTCGTTGAACAGCGCTCGCACCTCGTCGTCGGCCCAATGGGCCAGGGCGCGGATAGCTCGCTGGCGATGGAAGAGAAAGGACTCTTCGTCGGCGGCCAGCTTGAAGACGATATCGCGAGCGTCGTCGCTGACCTGCTCCAATTCGGCCCGTGATGGAACCTTGTGGAAGTGGGACAGCCAGGCCTTAATATTTTTCAGGTCACGATCGGCCTGGTCGGCTGCCGAGCGATCCACATCCACTGAGGAGCGCGGATCATCACCGCCGACCTCTCCGGCCATGGCTTGAGGCATGGCGAGGAGGGCCAATACGAACAGTGTTATCCAGAATTTCATCGGGTTCTCCCAGATCATTTCGTCAGGGGGTTGGAGTGCATCATAAAGCCCTGGCCGGGGGTGAGTTCCGTATTACCACCGTCGGCCATGGGGAACATCAGGTTGCCCCAGTCCGGGCAGTTGGTGGGGTTAGAAAAGTTGGTGCATTCCGGCGTGTCCGAGACGGGATCGTGCATCTGGCCGTTTTGCTCGCTCGTGTGGAAGAGGCCCAGATAGTGGCCCAATTCGTGAGCGAAGATATTGGCGGTAAACCAGTTGCCGCCCTGGCCCAGATATTCGCCGGTCAGGGCCACGCCGCTGATGCCCGTGCCGTGAAGACCGACGACGCCGGGGATGCCAAGAGAGATTCCCAGGGCGCCGCCCATTGCAAATTGGCGAACGATGAAGACGTTGGCGCTGACCACGTCGTCAGCAGAGGAGCCGGGGGCGTCGGAGTAGGAGACCAGGTTGCTCACGTCGCTCTCCGATTGGATAACCCCGTAATTTTGAGCGGCCTCGGTGGGGACGTCGAAGTAGCGTACTTCTCCAAGAGAGATATTGATCTGTCCGTAGAGATCGTCGACGCGGTCGATCATCTGCTGAAGATTGGGGTTGGTTTCGGCGCTGCTGGCGCTGAGGTTGGGAAGATCGACGAGGTAGACGTTGACGTCGATGACGCTCGGGGTGCCCGTATTCTCGACGATATAGTAGCAGATCTCGCTATCGTTGGTGTTGAGCGTATAGGTGTGAGTCCCCGACTCGAGCTGGAAGTCCAACTCCTGGATGGGGGGGATGACCGTGGGATTGGTAAATCCGAAGAGCTGGGCTCCTGTGACCTGGAAGGAGTTGGTGCCCTGGAAGCTCACGGTCTGACCGCTGGGGCGGGTGATGCTCACCGGCCACAGGGCTTCTCCGTTGGAGGTGATAGGGGTGATCATATAGGAGCTGGTCGTGGAGCCAACGTCGTAATCAAACGAGACCTGCTGGCCCGGGGCGTCGACGCATTGGATCTCGAAGGGGAAGTCGCCGCCTCCGCCGGGTTCGACGATTCCGCCGCCGCCGCCGCTGCTCGGAGAGGGAGCGCACCATCCCAGGCCACCGGAGAGCGCCTGGCATCGATATTGGTCCCGACAGGTGTCGGCTCCGTTGGGATCGCAAATTCGCACGCAGAAGTTGGTGCCGCCCTGCTGATTGATGAGGCAGCGGTTTTCGTCGTGGTCGATATTGGCGCAGTCCTCGAAGCTGCTGCAATCGAGGGTAGTGCAATAGCCGTTTGGCCAGTCCGAGTTGTTGAGGCAGAAATTGCTCATGCAATCGCTGTCCTGCTGACAGGCCGAGCCGTCGTTGCGCGGAGTGGGGTCGCTATTGTTGTGATTGGTAGTGTTGTTGTTTGAGTCGTTGTTTGTCGACCCGTTGGAGTTATTGGTGTTGTCCGTCTGGTTGGGCGCCGAATTGTCGGTGCCGCCATTTCCATTCTCGTCGTCTTCATCATCGATGATGATCAGCGGCTCGTCGGGCTGGCCGCAGGCCAGGCTTCCCGTGGCCAGGGGAAAGATAAGAGCCAGCGACAGAATCAGGGAGCGTTTCAAAATCGGCATCATATGCGGACCCAATGGCAACTTTTCCAACAAAAGAGGCGGATACGAGTTGCCGTATTCTACAGATTTTCGGTGGGAATTCAAAAGGTCTCTGGTTTGAGGGGGGTGGGGATCGCATAGTCGAAGGGGCGGGCTGGCAGCCCGCGCTCCACGAAACTCCAGTAAACGGAACTCAGGAGGGATCGATGCCTACGGCGGCGACGGCGATGGGGGTGGGGCCGAATTTGGCGGTCCGATGAGCGCGCTGGTGGCGGAGCTGCCATAGCTCCAGGCCGTCCCAGCCCAGTCTGGCGAGGAGAGGAAATATGGAGGAGGCCAATCCGTCATAATAGATGGCGGCGATGGTGGCCGGCTCCAGTGTGCCCAGGTTGCCCGGGCTGGACTCGATGACGATGGCGTCGCCGGCCAGGGCGTCGAGGCGGGCCGGGTTGCCGTGACAGAGCGATTCGTAGCGCCGCATCAGGTAGGGGATGCTCGATCGAACGACGTCCAACTCCTCGTGGCTCATCGTCGTCACCAGCCACTCCAGGGTGGCCGAACCGAATTCCGACATCTCGGCCAGGCTGGCCGCCATTGCCGCGGCCAGCCGGCCGATCCCTTCGTTGGCAGAGATCGCCGAGACCGCTTCATAGACCGCCCGGGACAGGGGGATATTAAAGCCGAATAGCTGTAGTGCCCGGCGCAGAGCGGCTGATTTCTGAATGCTTCGCGACGGCGGCGTAAAGAACGTTCCCGGAATACTCAGCGGCGCCGGGGGCTCCAGTGGGGCGAGAATATGGATGTTGGCGGCGAGGAGGTAAGTCGTCTCACCGGTCACATAAGAAGTGCCCGTGAGAAGATCGAGCGGTGTGCCCAGGGCATAGAAGGCATGTAAAAGGTGGGCGGCCTCTGCAGCGGTAGCGTAGTTGGCGCGCACTCTCAGACACCAATCGGCACGGGCCCGCATCAGCTCTCGAGACGATCTCTGTTCGACCAGGTCGATATCGGGCCAGCCGCCGTGACGATCGGTGAGATCCCGATGGATCCGGTGCAGAGAGTTCGTTGTGGGCGTCCATATGACGGGAATCCCCATGATTGCCTCGCTGCAGTGGGGGGCGCCGGAGGGCAAGGGCCACCGAAATTTGCCCGGCGCTTCGATGTTTCGATTTGACTTCTCATGGTGTTCGGTCAACGTCTGCACCAGCTGTATTACGTCAACCCTCGGTTTAAGGAATCTGGTCGAGAAAGGAGGCTGAGATGGGAGTGGAGATCGAGCGAAAATTTCTCGTCGTCAGCGACGATTGGAGAGATGGGGTGCGGAGTGAAATTACGATGGCACAGGGCTATCTAAGTACCACCGCCGAGCATACCGTGCGGATTCGGCTGCGAGACGATCGGGCCCTTCTCACCATCAAGGGGCGGCCAAAGGGTTTGGTACGCCGCGAATTCGAATATGAGATTCCCCGCGACGATGCACGGCTAATGCTCGACGAATTATGCGTGGGCGCGGCGATCGAAAAGACTCGCTTCGAGGTGCCCTATGGTGACCATCTATGGGAGATCGATGTCTTTGAAGGTCGAAATAAGGGGCTGGTGGTGGCCGAAGTGGAGCTTCGCCGTCCCGACGAAGAGGTGGATCTTCCACCCTGGATAGGCGATGAAGTGACGGGGCAGGCGCGCTATTATAACGCTCGCCTCGTCGAGCGGCCCTTCGATAGATGGGACGACGGCGGCGACTGATCGGATGTGACCCTGGGCAGGAGACGGGAGTAAGCGATGAGCAAAGAAGGACGAGTGGGCGCCGAAGAACCGGATCGAACCCGGGTTCGGCCCTATGGAGACACTCTGGATGACGGCAAGGTGCAGACCTCATTTACCCTGCCCGTGCCCTGTGGCCCGGAGGGGCGGGAGGCGGCGCGCCGGCTGGTCGAAAAGATCGGTCTGGCCAACCCCCAGGTCTATCATATGAAGGATCTTGGCGAGGGATATACCTATTTTATCGTCTACGGAGAGTGTTCGGCCACCGTCGATTTTACGACCATCGAGGTCGCCCAGGTCGAATCGAAGCGAATGGACTTCAAGGAGATCAATCAATTTATCTCCGAGAAGATCGGTCGCAAGCTCACCGTCCTGGGCGCCTGTACGGGCACGGATGCCCACTCGGTGGGGATCGATGCCATCATGAATATGAAGGGCTACGCCGGCGAGTACGGCCTGGAGCGCTATCCCATGCTCAATGCGGTCAATCTTGGAATGCAGGTCAAAAACGAAGATCTCATCGCCGAGGCCGTCGAGCGCGGCGCCGACGCCCTGCTGGTCAGCCAGGTGGTGACCCAGAAGGACGTGCATATCAAGAATCTGTCGGAGCTGACCGATATGCTCGAGGCCGAGGGGATTCGTCAGCGTCTGGTCGTGGTCTGCGGCGGGCCGCGAATTTCCCACGAATTGGCGCTGGAGCTGGGGTTTGACGCCGGCTTTGGGGCGGGCACGACCGCTCCGGACGTGGCCAGCTTCGTGGCGCAAGAGGTCCTGGCGCGAGGATTATAGGCTTTCTTGAGTGTTCAACGGGGGGGGATTATCTCGCATTGGCCCTCAGCATCGGCATCGGCGGGGCAGATCATCTCCACCTGCGGACCCTCTCGGTCACCCGCCGGGGAGCCGTCGTCGGCGACCCACAGATGGTAGAGGCCGTCCGAGGTTTCGTAGACCCTGTAGATCGTCGACGGCGTGGGCAGCAGGGGCACCCTTGGGCGGTCCTCCGAGGTGAAGGGAAGACGGGGGACGTTGCTCTTAAAGCCCGGCAGACGGGCAACCCGGCTGGGTTGGCGAGGGGGCAATAGGGCCACTGCCGGGGGAGGGCGTGTGGTATCGATCTCCAGGGAGGCGCGCTCTCCTTCGGCGACCGATATCTCCTGTACCTCTCCACCGGTGATCGCAGCGATGCGGTGGGTCTCGTCGGCGGGTACCCGAATCAACTCACCGCAGCTCGCTCTTCGATGAGGGCCGACGCGAATCGATCGGTCAAAGTCGTCGCATTGGAGCACGATTTCGCCCGGGTTCTGGCAGCGATCGAGGGCCGGTTCCCCTTCGCCTGAGTGGTGGCGTTCGAAAAAGTCGAGCTGTCGGGCGGCGGCGTCACAGTGGCCCATGGCATCGTAGGTCTCGATGATGAGCTCCATAATAGGGGCCGATCGCTCCAAGCCGTAGAGTCGAAAGAGAGCAGTGACGGCCTCATCGTAGCGCCCTTCAGCCAGGTGGCGCAGTCCTTCTCCATAATAAATCCCCCTCATCTCGTCGGCGCCGGCACTGCCGCTCGACGGCGGTTCGGCGAAGGCCGTCGAGGAAGTGAGGGCGATGAGGAGTATAATAAATGCGTGAGCTAAGGGAGTGAGCTTCATGGAAGTCCCGACAGTAGTAATTTTCGGTCCACCATCATCTAACGCCCCCGAGTGTAGCACAGGCGGGCGACGGCCGAAAAAGGAAGAGCAATGAGCTTGCAGGTTGGAGGCGTTGTGCCTAAGTTGCCGCCAGAAAAATAGCGTACAGCTTTAATAGTGTCTCTTTATCCAAAATACTTGAGGTCTTCATGTCCGGAAAGCTCGCCAGCCTAGTCAAGAGCGCCAATCCCCGCGGGTTTCACAACGAGGTCCGCCGACGGCTGGAAGCCGACCAGCCGCTGTCGCTGGAAGCGGCCACCTTTGAGGAATTGACACTGACCGGATTTGATTTTTCCGACGTCGATCTGACCCACTGCGCCTTCGAAGGGTGCACTTTGTCGGAATGCCGATTCGTCAATGCCACGCTGGCGGGGGCGTTTTTTGACGCCGTGACCTTGTTGCATTGCCATTTCGAGGGCGGCGATCACGAGGGATGGGCCATCGACGCCAGCACCCTGGGAAGCTGCACCTTCACCGAAATCGAGCTCAACGACAGCGAGTGGACGGACTCTCGCCTCAACGATTGCGAGCTCGACGGCGTCAACGCCGGCACGTGGTGGATGGAGCGGGTGACCTTCAAGGGCGGCAAATGGAGCGGTGTCTCCGTCGAAGGGGGAGCCTGGAGGCACGTCACCTTTCGCGAGATGACTCTCAAAGAGATCGATTTTGGCGGGGTGGACGCCAAGAATTGTTATTATAAAGACGCCGGTCTCTACGGTGCAGATTGGCCCGAAGGATTTATCGAAAAAGCCGGGCGGCGCAAGGCGCTTTAGATCAGCTGCTTCTCTTTTTTCCGCCGATACGCACCTCGGCCAGGGTCGGCTCGCCGCCGGAGAGGAATTCGGTCAGGGCGAAATCATGGGGATCGATGCGGGAGGCGTTTCGCCTGGGGGCTCGCTCCAGGTGAGCGAGCCTGACCTGGAGGTATTCGTTTCGGCGAAGGCTCTCGGCGCGGGCGAAGTAGCGCAGGGCCGAGGCCACCACCGGCGGGGTCTTGGGGCCCAGGCCGACGCCGAGCAGGCGCAGGGGATCGTTGATCGTCATCGCCAGCAGAGCGTTGAACTCGTCAAGGGGCGGTCGGATCACGTCCCAGCGCTCCAGATCGTCGGGGTTTTGCACCGGGAAAGACTCGGCGACGATGGCGGCGATCGGCCCGTAGCGATCGCGGATGCCATCGAGGAAGTCCATCACCGAGAAGAGGCGATCCAATTGGTATTCTGCAGCGTGAACCTGGATGCCCAATTTCTTGAAATGTTGGGGAAGACGAGGCGGGGCCTGGCGCCTTCCCAACAGGGCAACGGGAAGTTCGTGGGCGATGGCCAGGCGCTCCACGGCGGTGGTCAATACGGCGTCGGGTCCGGGCATATAGACCAGGGGCGGGGTGTCATCTTCGAGCCAGTCCGCCGGGCTCGGGCGCTCCGTAAAGGGACTCCACTCCACGCCGAGTCGTTTTTCTCCCACCAGGGCGATCGGTGAATCGTCGCCGCCGCTCAAGATCTCTGTGGCGAGCAATTCTGCGATCTGGTGAGCCGAGGATCGGCCGCCGTCAATGTCGATAAGACGTGCCCGTGCGCCGGGATGGCGACGGTCGAGGAGGCGCACCAGGCCGAGCAGTGAGCCCAGCGGGGCGCTGACGGGGTCGAAATTGCTCAGTCCGAAGCCTCCGGCGGTGTCTATGGCGGCGATAAAGCCCGAGCCCGGCTGCATCAGCCGGGTGGTCATGCGCCGGGCGGTATCGATGGCGTCTTCCACGATCGACATGGCGTCGTCCAGATTGGACGGGGCGCGCAGGCCTCCCAAAAAGATCACCACGTCCGTTCGAGACGAGAGGTCGGGGCGGCGGCCCTCGACGCGCACGGGGTAGCCCGCTTGAGACAGACGTTCACTGAGGGCGGCGGCCACGCCGAAGCCGTCGTTGGTGATGACAATCCGGCTCTTGCGATCGAGGACCGAAAATGGCGAACCCTCGTCGGCGATCGGACGCTCGGCCAGGGTGGGACGGTCGATGTGGACGTCGCCGTAGGGGCCGCGGGCCGGGCCCGAGGGGGCGGGGCGACGGGCCGGTAAGGACGAGGTCTTGACCATCGGCGCCGGAGAAAAATCCTCGGGAAGCGCAACTCCTCGGGAATGGAGACGGGCCGGTAAGCTGTTCTGCTCGTGATCGCCGTCGTCGGTTGCCGAATCGGGAGGGGAATGTTCGTCGCCTTCGACGGTTGGCTCTTCGACGGGAGCTGTAGAAGGAGGTCTGGTTTCCTCCTGTATTTGCTCCCGATCTGGAGTGGCCTGGCCATCGGCGGAGGCTTCTTCGGAAGCGACGACGATCGCTTCGTCGTCTCCTTCGGCTCCGATCGGCTCGGGCACGAGCTCGCGCACGGCCTCGGCGATCTCGCCAAAGGAGCCGATGACTCGTTCCAGCGCACGCTGGCTGGCGGCTGCGGCCTCCAGATATTCGGCGTGCGCCGTCTCCAGACGTCGGTGCGTCTGGTCCAGGCGGCGTAATAATTCTTCCCATCGGGGAAGAGTTGTTGGGTCCCTTTCGTCACTCATCGTGTCGTCACTTGCGTTGAGGTTAGCCCTGCGGTATGTATCCCCGTCATTCTGGCCAATTTCCGGCATTTGAACCGGTCATTGTTGACGAGCACGTCAGAAGAAAAAAACGGTACGCGCGCAACAATTCCACACTACGGGCGTTGCAAGAACAATATGGAAACTTTTGTCCTCGTTCTACACATCATTCTGAGCTTCGTTGTCGTCGTCGTTATTTTGCTGCAATCCGGCCAGGGCGGAGGCCTGGGAGCTGGATTCAGCAGCGCGGCGGCCATGGGCCAAGAAGTCTTCGGCGGCCGCGGGGCGGCCAGCTTTCTAGGTAAACTCACGGTCGTCCTGGGCGCATCGTTCATGATCACAAGCATGACGTTGGCCTGGTATTCGAGCAAGCCCCAATCGATCCTCGATCTCGGACAGGAGGCTGAGGACGCCGTGGATACCCAGGTCCATGAGATTATCGAGGAGGGCTCGGCGGCCAATGACCCGGGCCAGATCAATCTCGATTCGACCATGGGAACTCCCGGCGATTCCGGTGATTCGCCGATCCAGCTCGACCTCGACGGCGACGGCTCGGAGATCCCCGAAGATATCCGTCGACAGCTCGAAGAGCAATTCGGCGAAGGGTTCGACGCTCAGCCTGCTGACATCCCGGAAGACGTGGAGGTCGAGATCGACGAAGGGGCCGAACCGGTCGAGGAAGAGGTCGAGGAGGCTCCTGAAGTAGAGGTTGCTCCCGAACCGGCTGAAGTCGAGCCCGCCGAGGAGAGCGAGCCCGCCGAGGCGATCGAAGAGGCGCCGGAGCCGGCGGAGGTCGAAGAGGCCGTCGAAGAGGCTCAGCCCGAGGAATTGCCCGAGACCGGACAGCCCGAAGAACTCGACGAGGAATGATCACTTCCCATTTCGATGGGCCGAAAAAATTTGAAAACCAAAAGACCACGGTTTCACGTCGATGTGAGCGCCGTGGTCTTTTTTTTGGATCGCCGCCGATATTGAATTCCGATGAACTCATGAAGGAGGACCCCATGGAAAAAGAAAAATTGTTGAGCGCCATCGACGAGCATTTCAACAGGCCTGCCGACGAACTCGGCGAGGGGGCGCGAGAGGACTTCGAGACCTTCTTGAAGGCCCTGGAAGCCGGTGAGCTGAGAGCTGCCGAGCCCGTCGAAGAGGGCGGCCGACGGCGCTGGAAGGTCAACCCTCGGGTCAAACGGGGGATCTTATTGGGCTTTCGTCTGGGTAAGACGATCGAGATGGGCGCCGTCGAGGGGCTGCAATTTAGCGATAAGGACACCTACCCGGCCCAGCGCCTTCCCGTGGTGGAGCGAAACGTCAGGCTCGTCCCCGGTGGCAACTCCGTTCGCCGCGGCGCCTATCTGGGCCATAACGTGACCATGATGCCCCCGGCCTTCGTCAACGTCGGCGCCTATGTGGCCGACGGATCGATGATCGACAGCCACGCTTTGGTGGGAAGCTGCGCCCAGATCGGGTCCGGGGTTCATCTGTCGGCGGCGGCTCAGATCGGCGGCGTCCTCGAGCCCATCGGCCAGACACCGGTGATCGTCGAAGACGAGGTCATGGTCGGCGGAAATGTGGGGCTCTTCGAGGGCGTACAGGTGGGCCGCGGCGCCGTCATCGGTGCCGGATCGGTGATCACGGCGAGCACTCCCGTCTATGATCTGGTCCGCGAGGAGGTCTACCGGGCCACCAAAGAGGAGCCTTTGAGGATTCCGGAAAACGCGGTGGTCATCCCCGGATCGCGGCCGGCGCGCGGCGAGTTCGCAAAGGAGCACGGCCTCCATATGGCAGCTCTGCTCATCATCAAATATCGCGACGATCGAACGGATGCCGCCACGGCGCTCGAGGAGCTGTTGCGATGAGCCCGCTGCTTCGGCCGTCAAAGCGTGCACAGGCCATCGAGCCCACCCTGATCCGCGCCCTGCGCGCCGGGATGGGCCCGGAGACGATCGACTTCGGGTTGGGCCAGACCGATCTGGCGGTCACCGAGGCGGTGCGCCGCGATCTCTGCGCTCGTCACGATGAGCCCGTGCGCGCCCCCTATACGCCCAACGCCGGGACCCCGGCGGCCCGTCGGGCCGTGGCCGATCACGTCGGCGTCGAACCGGACCAGATCATGCTCACCTGTGGGGTCCAGGAGGGGTTGGCCGTGGCTATTCTGGGCCTCTGCGATCCCGGTGACGAGGTGCTGGTGCCCGATCCGGGATTTCCGGCCTACGCCAATCTGGTACGCGCCGCAGGAGCCAGCCCCGTACCCTATCCGCTGGCCGCCCCTACCGTGGAGAGGCCCGGGTGGGGCCTCGACGTGGCAGCCGTCGAGGAGAGGCTCAGCGACGCCGCCAGGTTGGTGATCCTCAATAATCCCTCCAACCCCACGGGCAGCGTCCATGGCGAGGCGAACCTCAGAGCGCTCCTATCGCTTTTATCGCAGCGTCAGATCGGCTGGGTGAGCGACGAGATCTACGAGGACTACGTCTGGGAGGGGCAATTCATCTCGGCCCTTCAGGCATCTGATGACGGGGAGGGGATCGTCTTGTCCGGCTTGTCCAAGAGCCACCATATGATGGGATGGCGCCTCGGTTGGATGGCCGGTCCGTCAGAGACGCTGAGAGCGCTTACGCCGCTGCACCAGCACCTGGTGACCTGCGCGCCCCTTCCGGCGCAGCAGGCGGCGGTGATCGCCCTGGCAAACCACGACCAGGCGATGGCCCAGACTCGGGCCGAGATCGGCGGGCGCCGCCGCCAGGTATTGGAGGCATTGGGCGACGTGGGCCTCGGATCACCTCCTCGCAGCGCCGGCGCCTTTTATCTCTTCGTCGACGTGCGGCCCTGGTTGAGCAAGTTCGGGACCACCCGGGCGATGGCCGAAAGACTTCTCGAAGAAGAGGACGTGATGGTGATCCCAGGGGAGGGATTCGGAGCTTCGGGGTTGGGTCACCTGCGACTTGCGTATACCATAGGGGGAGAGCAACTATCGGAAGGACTTGGCCGGCTGCGAAAATTTTTGATGCGGCATTGATTC
>SLJM01000382.1 GCA_007135085.1 Myxococcales bacterium | reverse complement strand
TACAGACCAAAATACAGACCGAGGTAAGCGCAATAAGCAATAGCGAAGCGGTGATCCACGGGCTCGCCACATCCACCAGCTCATGCTTCGAACGCTGAAAATTAGGTCGCCCATCAATCGTGATTATGGGTCTATAATCGGTGGAGGACGGCGTTGGACGTCGATAAAACCTCCCGGACAAGGGCAATGATCCCTGACCAACCTGCCCCCACGCGTCGTGAGGAGCATATGCTATCGAAACTAGTCGGCTGGGCGGAATGGAAGGACGTAAAGGAGCTTCTGTCCCCTCAGTTTTTCGCCGTTATGCCCCCCAGAAAAATCGCATCGCTCATCAAGGAGATGTATGGCAATTTTCGAAATGAAGACCTCTTCGCCCGTGCCGCCGGGGAAGCGGAAGAACTATGCCGACGATTTGGCCTCGATATATTGATCGCCGATGAGCCCGGCGTCGACCCCGCGCCATCTGTGGGGGATCTGGTCCTGCGCCTATATTTCGGCCAACTCTTCCACGGCTCCACCACCTTGATCGACCTGCGAACAGCGCGGTTTTCCTCCAATCAGGATCAAATTATCTGGAGCCCGAGCCGGCTGGTCGTGGAGTGGGATAAGCCCTTCTTAATGTCGATTCGAGCCCTCTATCGAAGTTTTTATACCGATGACGATGAGGGCTTCGAAAGAGCGCTCGCACAGCTCCACCTCCAGAGTGTTTCCAACCTCTTTCGGAAGCATTTCGGAGAGGGCGACCAGCGGGCGGTGTCCTTTGACCTGGACGAATTTCGGGCCACCTTCCGCCAGATTTTGCGCCGATGCAAAGATGAAGGCATCGAGCTACACCGACAATTCGGTGTCCTCGGGATCTATCTGGGAACCTTATACGACCACCTGGAATCCCTGGGCGGCGCATATGACGTGCGCCGAGCCGCCGAAGCCGTCATGACCGGGCCTGAAGTATCTCGCTCTTATGATATCCCGGGAAACCGACCGAGGCATCCGCATATCCCACCCGCAAAATCGTGGTAACTTACCGTCATAACTGGACTTTGCGCTTACCTCGGTCTGTTTCTCGTTGGGTCTGTTTCTCGTTGTCTCGGAGCTTCGCAGGTCTTCCATGATCCGGTCTCGGATCTTCGAAAACCTCCCAGCACAAAATACAGACCCACAAAATACAGACCGAGGTAAGCGAAAATTGTTATAATAGCTAACGAAAACGCTCGACCGTCTCGTAGAGATCCTCTGGGACGACCGGCTTGGAGAGATAATCGTCCATCCCGGCGGCGAGCACTCGCTTGCGGTCTTCTTCCATGGCGTGGGCGGTCAGGGCGATGATGGGCGTATAGTCTGCGATCTCCTGTTGCCACTCTCGAATCCTGGCCGTGGCCTCGAAGCCGTCCATGACAGGCATCTGAATATCCATGAGGATCACGTCGAAGGGGCCACTCTGCTCGACCTTTTCGACGGCCTGGCGGCCATCGCCGGCCAGCACGACCTGATGACCGCGCTTTTCGAGTAATTTAACGGTCACCTTTTGATTGACCGGGTTGTCCTCGGCGAGCAGGATCTTCAAGGGGCGCTCCACGGCGCCGGTCAGTGGTTTCGGGCCGGGCCGCTCGACCTCATCGGGTCGGTCACTCAACGTTTGGCCGACCCCGAAATTCGCCGTAAAATAAAATGTACTCCCCACGCCCAATTCGCTCTCCAGCCAGAGCTCGCCGCCCATCAATTCGATGAGTTGGCTGGCGATGGAAAGCCCCAGCCCGGTGCCGCCATATTCACGGGTCGACGTGGAATCTGCCTGCTGAAAAGCCTGGAAGATCTCCTCTTGTTTGTCCCCGGCGATGCCCACCCCCGTATCGGAGATCGCAAATTCGAGGGTCACCTCCTCATCGTGCTGTTCGACGATAATGACCTGCACCTTGATCTGGCCTTCCGGGGTAAATTTGATGGCGTTACCCACGATATTGACCAGCACCTGACGCAGGCGATCCGGATCGCCGACCACTTCGAAGTCGAGCCTTTGGGGCATCTCATAGAGCAGCTCCACCGGTCTTTCCTGGTCTGGCCTGTCCAGTGCTTGCAGCGTGGTGACGATGAGCCTCTCAAGGTCAAAGGGTTGAATCTTCAACTTCAGCTGCCGTGCCTCGATCTTGGAAAAATCGAGGATGTCATTGATCAACTCCAGGAGGCCCACGGCCGAATTCTCGGCCACCTCCACATATTCCTGCTGCTCGGTGTCGAGCTCGCTGTCCTCCAAGAGCTTCAACATCCCCACCACCCCGTTCATGGGAGTGCGGATTTCGTGGCTCATATTGGCCAGAAACTCACTCTTTGCTCGAGTGGCTTCTTCAGCCTCTTCGGAAGCCTTGCGCAACTGGACGGTGCGCTGATCGACCTTCTTTCGAATCTCTTCATTTCGGCCCATGACGGTAAACGCAAACGCCATGACCCCAATGGTTGCGGCCAGGCCCAGCAACACTATCGCCAGGGGAACGGCGGACTCGTTCTCCTCGATATACCGGGGCGTGGAGACGGCATGCACCGACCATCTTCCGTCCTCGATATCCAGCACCGTTTCGTAGAACAGATGCCCCCTCTGCCGAACTTCGTCGCCGCGCCAGACGCCGATGGAGCCCTGACGAGTAATACTATGCGCCAGATCGGGAGGGTGTCCGGGGCGGTTTTCGACGAGATGGACGTCGATGGGAGGGGGATCGACGAAGCGTTCGCGAATATCCTGGCCTGAGATCATGCGAACCACGATGAGCCCGAGCGTCGACTCTTGTTGGCGCTCCAACTCCTCCGGGTCGGCGTCGGGAAATATCCCGGTGGGATCGGGCCGCCCATTCAGCGGTGCCGAAATCGATACGAGGACGACAAAATAGGTGTCCTCATCGGCGACCAGCTCCCGAGAATAATCCTGCAGAGGACCTATGACGGCCAGATGTCGGGTGCCGCGGATGCGCTGCGCCGCCTCTTCCACGCGAGGATCAGTGCTCCAATCAAAGCCGAGGACCCATCTTGTGCGATCGATGGAAGCCGCGAAATAAGCGGGGAGGTATCGGTCGCGATCTGCCGCTCGACGAGGGACTCCCCTGTCGAACTCCACGATCTCGTAGGGGCGGCGCAGGGCCTGACGGCCTCGCTCCTCATGGACCCTTCGCTCGTCGGCAGATACTTCGAAGAGCCACTGCACGGAACGAATATTGGGGACCTCCAAAATAAAGGTGTCCCCAAAGGTTCGGAACTCACCGCGGTCGACAAGCAAGGAGCCGCGAAAAAAAGCCTTTACCGCCACCCCGGCGTCGAGGACCTGGTCGAGCTCTCGTTGCAGGAGCACGGAATAAAAGTCGGCGTCGCTTTGAAATTGGGATTCCAGAAGTTCGTCGGAGGTCGCCCTCATGGCCTGCCAGATCAACGCCGTCAGGACGAGACCAAGGACGGCAATGGCCAGCATCGCCCACCAACGACCGGCCCACCTACGACCGGTGCGTGCTCGACGCTCAACGCTCTCCGCCCCATTGTCTTCCATCTGTCGACCCGTGCGCCTCGAGACTCATCATAACCTTTCCCTGGGTCCCAAAAAGTTAAACATCAGGTCGGACTTAACTATGACAAAACGAATCGAGGCATTCGTTCAGCGCCCTTCCCCTCACCGCACATAGAGCAGCATCGAGCGGCGCGTGCCGTCCAGGCCCAGGTCGGCCCAGGCGCCGCTGCTATTCACGACGCCAACCTGGGCATGCGGCATATCGTGGCAGGGGCCAAAGCCCGTATAGCAGGGCTCGTCGAAGGGGCCCGTATGCCCGTTGGTGCACTGTCCCTCGTTATTTCGGTAGTTAAAGGACGGCCCAAAGGCCGACTGGGATCGTTGACCGAAGCCGCAGGGACTGCTGCCTCCATCGATGTCTCGAAGATTGAAGTAGAGTCGCTGGCCACAGTAGCCGCGAGTCGTGCCCGTGTTGTAGACGCCGATCGTGTCGCCGGCGCTCTTGGGATAGCCCAGATTATGGGGATGACAGGCCGAGACGGGGGTGGCCTCGATGACCTGACTCAGGGGCTCGCTCCCATCGGAGACGTTATGATAACTCGCCCACTTCGAGCCCGTCGAAGAGGCCCAGCGGATTTTGACGTCCCATATGTCGATGGCGTGAATCCCCAAATTTTTGTAGTCGTCGACGAAGGTCAACTCCTGGGGGACCATCATCGAAAGAGAGCCGAAGACGGTCTGATCCGTGGTAAAATAGGTCCGATTATTCCAGGTCCATCGCGTTCCGTTCTGGGCGGAGACCGCCACCAGAGTCCACCCGCCGCCGTCGGTGGTCATATCGCAGAATACCTCCATCGGCCCGTAGCCACCAGGGGGCTCGATCGTATATTGCCCCGTCGGGGTCGTGGGCTCGTATTGTTGTAACTCCCGGCAGCTTACGGGCAGGCGACAGTCCAGGGGACCGTCGCCGCTGGCCTCCTGGCGCTCGTAGGCCCCCATATCGGCCCAGGTCACTCCGGACTGGGGGGCGACGCCCCTATTTTCCATCGCCGGATCGTCGAATCGGGGAGCTCCGAAAAGATCGGTCTCCGGAGCCAGGTCGCCCTGGGCGGCGTCGATGGCCGGCGAGCAGGCATCGAGGCTCAGATCTCCGTCGTCGGGGTCCACAAAGATGGGGTTATCATCGATATTGCCCTCCCCCTGATACCCCCCTTCGACGCAGCTATGGATCATCGTCGCGTTGCCCCCGTCACTGCTGGTCACCTCCCCGCCGGGCGCCGTATTGCCCCAGAGGATCAGGTTGGCCAGGGAGGTCTGCGCTGCCCGGTTGTGGATGGTGCCTCCTCCCGAAGGAGCCAGGTTGTCGTAGAAGGTGCTATTGATGATCGATCCCGTCGACAAGGCCCCATAGTTGAATATGGCGCCGCCGTACTCGGGATCTTCCGCATCGAGGTCGACGCCGTTTCCACGAAATTCGCTGTTGAGGATCTGCGCCGGAGAATCGTTCTGGAAGATGGCCCCGCCGGCGTTGGTGGCCCAATTATCGACGAAGAGACTATTTTTGATGGTATTGGCGCCCGTTGGAACGTCGATGGCGATGGCGCCGCCCCGGATGGCGAGGTTATTCTCGAAGCGGCAATTGGCGACGGTCATCCCAGCGATGCCCGTCATCAGCAGGCCGCCGCCGATCTCCTGCGTCGATCCCAGGGCGTTTCCGTCGACGATAGAAAATCCATCGAGGATGGCGTCGTCGGCGCCCAGGACCACGTGATAGGCGTTGTCATCGGGATCGCCGGCCACGCCGAGATCTCCGGAGAGGATGGTCTCGTTCTCCCGATGATCCCGTTCCTCGCGGGCCACCTCCGTCCCGTCGAATCCACCGTATAGGCCCACCCCGGGAACCAGGACGAAGGAGTCTTCCCGCTCGTCGCCCGGGACATAGCTCCCGGCGACCACCCAGATTTCTTCGCCCTCGGCGGCGACCTCCAGCGCTTCGGTGAGGCTGGAAAAGGCGGTCTCCCAGGTGCGCCCGTCGCCGGCTTCCGAAGCCTGGCCGTCGACCTTCCAGGCGCCGTCCCAGGGCGCCACGGAGAGGGTCGCCCCATCGGAGCTCACCGCATCGGCGGGGTTGGACACCTGAACACG
>SLJM01000054.1 GCA_007135085.1 Myxococcales bacterium | reverse complement strand
TCGACGACGTGCACCATCACACCTGCGTCGCCTCTGCGATCCACATAGAGGGTGCCCGGGATGAGGCTGATGGCCGCCGAAAAAAAGATGGCCGCCGTCCCCTGGGGATCGACGCGTAGTTGGTAGGTATAAAAGCCCGGCGCCAGCGGCATGGACGGTGAGAGGGCGCGGAGGGCCACGTCGACTCCGCCCCGAATCGACAGGTTGACCATAAAGGGGATGAATCGAGCCAGACCGCGCAGGCTTATCGGCCCCGCGGCGATGCCGCTTATCCGGGCGTGGACCACCTCCGCCAGGCCGGCTGCGGCCAGGGCAAATAACGCCTCCTCCAGGCCCCACCCCATCCAGACGATCAAGACACCTGACAGCAGGACGAAGCGAATCGCCCTTCTGTGCATCGATCTCTTTTCCCGACTAAAGGGACCAACCACAGCAATCATCCCTGGCTCAATTATTGAGATCCCGTAAAGCCCAAGGGTAGACGCCGACGGCCCGCATTCAATTCCCCTCGTCGGCCCACCTTCGCTCAAACCAGCTTATGAAGTTCTCCGCCGCCGCCTCGGAGTAGGTGATGGTCTGAGCTCCCAACTCCTGGGCCGCCCTGGCCTCGTCTTCATCGAAGGCGTGCAGCCAGATCGCCGCATCGGAGCGGGCGAAATTGATAACCTGCTGCAGATGGTGAAGGTTGCCCGTGGTGACGATGATCGCCCTGGCCTTGTCGACCCCTGCCTCGCGTAAGGTGTGTTCATCCTCGCCATCACCCCAGACGGCGTCGCAATTTCGCTCCCGAAAACGCAGGGTGACCATGGGATCGTTGTCGATGACCACCGCCGTCTTATGGGCCTGATGGATTCGCTCCACCAGAAGAGTTCCCGCCGTGCCGCCGCCGATGATGACGATATGGTCCTCTCGGTCGGGCACGCTCGTCTTGGGCCCCGGGCTGGGATGCCAATGCATCAGCCATCGCACAAATCGCATACTGCTCCAGGCCGGGGTGACCATCATGGTCACCACCGTCACCAGGACGATCACCGCAAATAAATCGTCGCTGATCTGCTCGACCTGCCAGGCCATCAGGGCCACGACCAGAGAAAATTCGCTGGCCTGAGCCAGCAGCAACCCTGCTTCCAGGGCCCCCCGGCTGGTCATGCCCGCTCTTTCAGCCACATAGGCCACCAGCACAGGCGTGACGATGAGGAGCATCACGATCAACACCGCCGCTTCGATCACCGCTTGAAGGGAGGGAATCTGAAGCAGGGCCCCCAATGAAATAAAGAAAACGACGATAAAGAAGTCGTATAGGGAGGTCAGCAATCCCCGCACCAGGGCTCGTGAGGGAAACCCCGACAGTGTCAGCCCGGCCAAAAAGGCGCCCACTACCATGGGGACCTCCCCAAAATGAGCGGCGCCGATAAAGGCAAAAAGAGTTGCCAGGACGATGAGCAGGAGCGTCTCTTCCTCATCTCGGTAGCGCTCCACCACTCGAGGCATAACCCATCGCCCCAGGATGATTGCCGCCACGACGAGGCCAAAGGCGGTCTCCAGGGGAAGGAGCATCTGTTGGGGGTCTTCATGAGCCAGGGCGGTCAAAAAGACCAACGCCCCGATAACAAGCAAATCCTGGAGAAGGAGAACGCCGATGATCATCCGCCCGAAGGGCTCGAAGAGCTGCCGACGCTTCTTGAGCAACCGCACCACCACCAGCGTGGAGCTGGCCGAGATTGCCAGGCCCGCATAGAGGGCCTCCACCAGATCGTAGTGGGCTCGCAATGCCAGCCAACCGGCCAACAAGCCCAAAAATAGAAACTGCATCAGCCCCACTTTGAGGGCCAACCCCTGCTGCTTCCCTACCCTGGCCGGCGCCACATCCATCCCGGCCGAGAAGACCAAAAAGATCAACCCCACCTGGAGCATGCCGATGACGAACTCCCGATCGGGCATCAACTCCGGGAAACTCAAGGTTTGACCGGCCACGGTCAGGTCGGGAATTTGACCGACCAGCGCCAGAAGCGCCCCGGCGACGATCAACAGGGGGACCACGGGAAGGCGGGTGGCACGGCCGATGCCGTAGACAAAGGCTGCCGCAGTGAGAATGGCTGTAAGCTCAAGCATCGCCCCTCCCGTTGGCCTGGAGCTTCTCGCCCAGCGACTCCCACTCGCGCTCAACTCCGTCTCGGCGCGGTTCAATCAGCAATTCCACGCCCAGCTCTTTGAGCCCATCCACCACGGAGGCATCGAAGGCATGAATCGCCGTGGGAATCCCTGCTTTTTGGCCGCGATAGGCCAAGAGGCGATTCGTATCTTCGATCTGCAAGGTGCTGACCAGCATCCTTGCCCTCTTGAGGTTGGCCGCGTCGAGCACCGACTTGTAGACGGCGTTGCCCAACATGGTCTTGCACGGTAGCCCCTCGAGCTTACGGGTATCGGTGTCGATACCCAGGGTGGGAATTCCCGCTTCGCAGAGTTTCTCGATGATCGCTTTCCCAAGAGCGTTCATCCCGACGACGATGACATGATCGGTCATCCCCTCATCGACCTCGATATGAGCCGAATCATCGGCGCCGAAGATCTTGAGAATCCCCACCTTCTTGACCCATTTATACAGGGGCTCCGTGTAGAGGATCATGTAGGAAGAGGCGGCGATGGTCACCAGACCGACCACGGCGACCACGGACAAGATCTCCTGACCGATCAAACCCGCGGCCAACCCCATACTGGCGAAGATAAAGGAAAACTCACTGATCTGGGCGACAGTCACGCTCGTGGAAAACGACGTCTCCTCGTCGTATCCGCTGCGGGTGATGATGATCATGAAGATCAGAGGATTTCCGATCAACACAAACAAGGACAGCACCAGCGTGGGCCACAAATAGTCCATCGCCGCGTCGAGCTGCATCTGCAGCCCCAGGGTGACGAAGAAGATGGCGATGAAGAAGTTCATCAGCGGATGGACCCGCCGACGAAGATCGTGGTTATAGGGCAGTTGAGCCAGGGCGATACCGGCCAGAAAGGCGCCGATCTCCAGGCTCAGGTTCATCACTTCACTGGCGTAGACGAATAGAAAACACCAGCAAAGACTCCATAAAAAGAGAGTATCCGGCCGGCGCGACGCCCAGGCGAAGGGGCGCGGCAACAGCCATCGAGCAGCGATGAGCACCACCACCAGCAACGCCGCCGTGCCGGCAAAGGCAAATCCAATATCGGTGGCCATCGACAGCAGATCGGGCTCTTCGTCCGCCACGGCCAGGCCGGCCAACAGCGTCAATGCGGCGATGACCACCATATCTTGAACGAGAAAGATACCGACGGCGATGCGCCCGTACAGACTGTCCAGATCGTCCTTCTGATCCAGGAGCTTGACGACCACCACCGTACTGCTGAAGGTCAGCGCCACGGCCAGAAAGAGGGCTTCCAACATCTCGAAGCCCAGCAACATGCTAATGCCGAACCCCCCGGCGGCGGTAAAGATGACCTGTCCGAGACCGGCGGCGACGGCGACCTTTCCCACGTCTTTGATCTTATCCAGGCTCAGCTCGAGGCCCACCACGAAGAGCAGCAGCGCGATGCCGAATTCCGAGATGAGCTCCACCCCCTCGGTCATGACGACCAGGCCGAGCAGAGGCCCCAGCAAAAGGCCGGCTAAGATATAGGCTACGATCGAGGGAACCCGGATGCGCTCGGCGAGCAACACCACCACGAGCGCGGCGCAGACAATCCATCCCAGGTTTTCGATCAGTCCCACATCGAGCAAAGTCAGTTCTCCACATCAATACCAGTTAAGGTCGACGTGCGTGCAGTTCCATATAAACCAAGAGATTCCTCTCGTCGACAGCCAATCGAATTTGTATTAATCTGCGCCATGGAAAGAGAAATCCAGAGGTGGTAACAAAGATGGTCGACAAATCCCTGGCGAATCGTATTTTTTTAGGAGACCCCGTCATGAGCCGTAAAATGAGCCGATTGCCCCTTGGTTGGAGTGCGCTCATAGCGTTGGTAGCGCTCACCGTTGGCTGTGAACCTCAATTTGAGGATGATCACTGCCAGGTCGACAGCGATTGTTTTCCCGACGAGGCCTGCGTGGCCAATCGCTGCGTCGTCTCGGGCATGCCCGCCGACGCCGGCCAAGATGTCGGCCAAGATGTCGGCCAGGACGTGGAGGTCGAGGAAAACGAATGTGGCGGAACAGAGCCTCTCGAGGGACTGCCCGGCGATCCCTGCGGCCCCTGCGAGCTGGATCTGCTGGAGTGCTCCGACGACGGAAATGAGCTCGTCTGTGACGGCGATACGCCCTGCCCTGAATTGGACGTCATCACCATTCAGCCCACCAATATCGGCGCCACCTCGGCAAACCTCCGCGGCTCAGTCGAAGAGTTCCCCCACGACGACGACCTCTCGGAGCTTGGCTTTTGCTGGTCCACCGCCGAAGGCCCCACCCTGGATGACGCCACCTGTGCCGCCCTGGAGCAGGTCCCCACCGAGACCGGTGAGTTTAGCCTGGTCGCTGAAGAATTGGAGGCCGGCACCACTCACTATGTGCGGGCCTATTCGATCACCGACGGTGGCGTGGAGACCATGGCCAACGAGGTTGAATTTGCGACCCTGGCAGCTGCTCCCCAAAATGTAGAAACCTCGGGAGACCTCGACGAAGTGACCATCACCTGGGATGCCGTCGACGGCGCCACTCACTACGAAGTCTTCGCCGATGGCGACTCCCTTGGCGTGACCGATGACGGCCAGACCACTGAGTTTGTCGACGCCTCGGCCCCGGCGGGAAGCCTGTCGGCGCCGCAGAGTGTGAGCGCCACCGACAATCTCCATGACGGAGTCAATATCACCTGGTCTGACTCCCAGCCCATCGAGGGGGCCGCCGTCGAATATACGGTGGTCGCCCATTTCCCGGAGGGAGCCAGTGGGCCATCGGACGCCGTGGAGGGACGACGAAGCGGCCTGACGGCAACGGATTACGAACTCTATATCGGTGAAGACACGCCGGATTCGTCGGACTGGGTATCGCTGGGTCTGGTCAATTCCTATCACGACGAAAACGCTCCTATGGGCATCGCCGACGGGGGCGCGGCGACGGCCACCAAGGGCACTCATAGCTCTTATGTACGAGTCGAACTCGAAGGCCACTCCATCTCGCCGCCGGCACAGCAGACCTACCGCCTGCGTGCCATCGCCGACGGTGGAACGGCCAGCGCTCCCAGTGACGGCACAGTCGGACAGCGCGGTCTGGGAGGCACTCAAATTCAGTGGTATCGCTCCTCCGGCGACGAGGACGCAGACTACGAGGAGCTCACCGGCGCCACCGGGACCGGTCATAACGACACGACCGCCCCCTCCGATGGCTCGACTCGATATTATCGCGCCGTCGTATCCGCATCCGGAGCCGACTCGGCGACCAGCAGCTCCGACTATGGATATCTTTCCGTCTCAGCCGATCCCAGCGTCTCGGCGACCACCGTCGACAATATTACCGCCTCAGAGGCCGATGTCTCCGCCGAGGTCGAGAACCTCGGCCAACCGGCCGCCGACGAATACGGCTTTTGCGTGGGCACCGCATCGGGCCCGGAGCTTCCCGGCGACTGCACCATTCTTGGGACCCCTGACCTGAGCGACCCCGTCTTTACTGA
>SLJM01000060.1 GCA_007135085.1 Myxococcales bacterium | reverse complement strand
TTTGAGGCGATGGCCGACGAGAGGACCACGGTCCTGCCCGCTTTTAAAATGTGAGGAAAACGATGCAGATTGGAAACTTAAAGAATTTTCGCCTGTTGGCCGTGGTATTTTCGATGGCCTGCCTTTTGATAGCCTGCGGTGACGATGTCGTCGAAGGCGGGGATAATACCCGCGAGGCTGGCAACGATGGACAGTGCCCCTTCGGCTACGAGCTCAATCCCATCACCCAGGAATGCCAGCCCACGAGCTCGAGCAATGGCGAGACCGGCAACGGTGAGACCGGCAACGGTGAGACCGGCAACGGTGAGACGGGCAATGGCGAGACCGGCAACAGTGAGACCGGTAATAGCGAGACCGGTAATAGTGAAACAGGCAACGGATTTACCCCCGGTGAGTGTGGGCTCGGCGCCATCGAGGGACAGGCCTGCCGTCCCGACGAGACTGCCCTGGGCGGCGCTCAGGTGACGGTCACCGGCGTCGATTGCGACACCGGTCAGTCCTTCACCATGACCACTACGGCCGACGAAAACGGCATCTATACCTTCGACGACGTGCCCGCCGGCCAGCATACGGTGGAGATCGAATCGGGCTCATTCAGCGGCGAACGTCAGGTCACGGTGGAGGCCGGTCAGACGGCGCGCTTGTTGGCCGACGGTGCCAAGCTATGCGTCTCCGGTGATTCCGCCAATATCGCCGTCATTCAGGGCCAATGGGACGACGTGGGAGCTCTCCTCGACGGTATGGGCATTGACTACGACCTGCCCGGCGGCGGCGGGGGGATGTTTGACGACCTCTTGAGCAGCGGTGCCACCGAGTTCTTTCAAGACCTGGACGCCATGATGGACTATAGCATCATCTTCATCGAGTGCGGCGCCCCCTGGGCATTCTCCGACCCCTTCGGTGACTTCTTTGGTGGCGGTGGCGGAGCCGACGAAGCTTTGATCAGGAGTAATCTGCGTCAATTCGTCGAGAGCGGCCGCAGCCTCTACGTATCGGACCAGGCCCAGGTCTTCATTCAGGAAGCCCTCTCGGAGACGGTCAATTTCCACAATGAGTCCGCCGGCGCCGGCGGACCTCGAATCGGGACTGGAAGTCAGACCGTGGATGTCGACGTGGTCAGCCCGGAGATGCAGATGATCCTGCCTGCGGGAACGACCTCTATCTATTTCGATACCGGCGGCTGGGTGGTGGCTGAGCCTACTCAGCCGGCTGGATCGATGATTCATTTCCGAGCTGACACCGCCGAAACTGGCGAGGGAACCCTGACGGATATCCCCTTGATGGTCAGCCACAACGCCGTCAATAACGGTCGGGTCATCTTCACCGCCTTCCACAACAGCGCCCAGGCCACGGGCGAGATGCAGGAGATCCTGGAGTTCATGATCTTCCAGCTCTAATATCTTGGACACAAAATCAAAGACGCGCTCTTCCCTCAGGGAGAGCGCGTTTTCGTTTCTTGTTGAAGTCCGGTTTGCGACGGCTTCTCCCCTTTGCTACTTTCCGGCGGCGCCCCAAATGGTTAATCCACCGTTTCCACGGGCCATCCAACCGATGCAACGTCCCCCTGAGGAAATACGATGCGTAGTGAATGTCTGATGAGTTTTCGCCTTCTCTTGGTGGTCCTGTCCACCATTTGTCTGTTGATGGCCTGCGGTGAGGATGTGGTCGAGGGCTCCAATGGGGATGATGAAAATAGCTCGGCCAATAAGCAGGAAGATAACCAAGAGGACGAAAACTCCGGACCCACCGGTCCCGAGGATTGTGAAGACGACGAGTTCTACAATCCGACGCTCGGCGAATGTCAGGTCGCTGGGGAAGAGAATAACCAGGACCCTCAAAATAATCAGGATCCTCAAAACAATCAGGATCCCGAAGAATGCCAAGGCGATCAGGTCTTTGACCCGAGCACTGAGGAATGCGTCGATCCCGGCGAGATCGAAAATTGCGGTCCCGGTAATCTGATCGGCACCAGTTGTCGCACCGACGGGGGGAGCCTTCCCAACGCCACGGTCAATCTGGAGGGCGTCGATTGCGATGGCAATTATTTCTTCATGACCACCATCGCCGACGCCGAGGGCAATTATGAGTTTGAAGACGTTCCCGGCGGTCGTCACGAACTGGAGATCATCTCCGGGTCCTTCAGTAATGTCGATGAGGTCGATATCTACCAGGGGCAGACCACGGAACTGACAAGCGATAACGCCAAGATCTGTGTGACCCAGGAAGACGTCACGATCGGCATCTTACAGGGTTCCTTTGATGATATCGCAGGTATCCTCACTCCCCTTGGCATTGATTATGAGGTGATCACCAATGCCGGCGAGACCTTTGGCTACCTCGATAATATGCTGAAATACGATATTATCTTTGTGGAATGCATCAACAACTTAAGCAGCTTGACCAATAACCCATTTGACGCCGACCTCAGTGATCTGGCCAGCAATATCCGCACCTTCGTCGAAAGTGGCCATAGTCTCTATGTCTCTGATTATTCCCATAGCTTCGTCAGTGAAGCCTTCCCCGAGATCGCCACCTATTACCAACCCAATCCCAATATTGGCACAGGTGGCCGAACGACGACGGCCGAAGTAGTCAGCGAAGATATGCAGACACTTCTGGGAACGACCACCACCGACATCTACTTCAACACCTCCTGGTCCGTCGTTGATAGCGTGGGCCCAATGACCACCATTCATTTCCGGGGAGATGTGGAGACCTCTCAGGGGCAGTTAGACGGCAAGCCACTGATGTTCTCCTATGACGATCTGGTTGGGGAGGGCCGTGTCATCTACACCTCTTTCCACAATCAGGACGATCTCCAGGAAAATATGCAGGAAATCCTAGAATTCGTGATCTTCCAGTTGTGATCCCATCCCATCGATAAAAGGGGTCTGAAATGGTCTCGAGAGCGCCTCCACATCATCTGTGGAGGCGCTCTTTGTGCTTATATCGCGAGTTTGCGGCTCTATGGAGATTCTGGTAATTTTTGCCCGTCGGAAGGGCGATTGGGTTCGGTTACGGGGACGCCAACTCCATTCGTAGAGCTTCCTCCATCCCGGGCAAAACCGAACCTCAGTAATCAGATTCGACATAGAGGCGAAAGTGAATATGACGACCACGCGACTTCTTGGGCTATTCTTGGCATTGCTTCTGGCCGCTGGGCTCGCCGCCTGTGGAGAAGATGTGGTGGAAGTCTTCGACAATGACGAAACCGTCAACGACGGAAATGGTCAAACAGACAATCAAAATAATGACGAGGCCAACGGCCCGTCCGGCCCCGAGGATTGCGAAGACGGAGAGATCTTCAATCCGTCGCTCGAGGAATGTGTTCCGGCAGGAGGTAACGGCGGCAATGAGCCCGAGGAAAACGACGCCGAGGAAAACCAGAATAACGACGATCCCTCCCAGGAGTGCGAAGAGGACGAGGTCTGGGATGAAGAGGAAGGCGAATGTGTGCCCGATCTTCCCGCCGAGTGTGGCCCGGGCCACCTGATCGGTTCGGCCTGCCGCCCTGACGGCGCCAACCTGGGTGGAGCCCACGTCAAGATCGAGGGCGTCGACTGCGAAGGTGATTATTTCTCAATGGAGACCGTGGCCGACGGAGAGGGTGATTATTCGTTTAACGACATCCCCTCGGGAACTCACGAGTTGACGATCACCTCCGGTTCTTTCGAAGGCGTCGAGGAGGTCGATATCTACAAAGGCCTCACCCAGGACCTGACCAGCGACAGCGCCAAAATTTGCCTCCAGGGCGAGAGCGTCAACGTCGCCGTCATCCAGGGTTCTTTCGACAATATTCGTGAACTTCTCACGGGCATGGGGATTCCCCATAACGTCTACAGCACGAATAACGAAAACGCGCAGTTATTGGGAGATCTGAGTAACCTGTTGTACTACGATATCGTCTTCGCCGAATGCGGCTCCACCTGGAGTAGCCTGGCGAGCAACCCCTTCAATTATGATATCGGTGATATGGAGCAGAATATTCGCACCTTCATCGAGATGGGCAATAGCTTTTATGCCTCCGATTGGGCCTCGCAATATGCGGAAATTCCCTTCGGTGATGCCTTCACCTTCCACTCCAGCCGAGCCCCGGCGCAGACGATCCCCGCCGACGTGCTCACCGACGATATGCAGACCCTGTTGGGGTCGACGACCACGGAGGTGATCTTCAACGCCAGCGGCGTCCATGTCGTCGAAGAGGTCGGCCCGGCTACGGAAGTCCAATTCGAAGGGCTGACCGAATTGAACGGAGGTGCTACTCAAGTACTGCCCTTGATGAGCATCTATTATGATTTCGTCGGCGGTGGACGGGTGGTCTATACCTCTTTCCACAATAGCGCTCAGGCCACGGGTGATATGCATGATATTCTGGAGTTTATGATCTTCCAGCTCTGATCGGCACCGACTCCTTTGGGTGAATGATGATTCCCGCCAACCGGAGTCAAACCAGTAATAAGGAAAGCTCTATGCGTATGCGCAAGGTAATCGGATATTTGATGGCGTTGGCCATGGTGGCGGCTCTGGGGGCCTGCGGCGATGATGTCGTCGAAGGCGACGATACTCAAAACGATGCCTTTGAGAATGCCGAAAATGGCGGGGAGGATAACCAGGGCGAAAATAACCAGAGCGCTCCCATCGGCCCTGAGGATTGTGGGGAAGACGAGCTCTACAACCCCAACCTTGGGGAATGCGTCGAGGTCGGCAACGGCGATGACAATCAGGAAGATCCCGACGCCAACGATCCCGACGAAAATAATCAGGATCCCTCCCAGGAATGTGAAGACGACGAGGTCTGGGATGACGAAGAAGGCCAATGCGTCCCCCGCGTTCCCGCCGAATGCGGGCCGGGCCATCTGATCGGCACCGCTTGCCGTCCCGACGGCGGCAACCTCGGTGGAGCTCAGGTGCTGTTGGAAGGTGTCGATTGTGACGGCAGCTATTTCTCGATGAGCACCACCGCCGACGCCCAGGGCGACTATTCCTTTACGGACGTCCCCTCCGGGACCCATGAGGTGACGATCACGTCCGGTTCGTTCCAGGCAGTCGACGAGGTGGAGATCTACAAGGGGCTGACCAGGGATTTGACCAGCGACAGCGCCAAGATCTGCATCGAACCGACGAGCGTCAATATCGCCGTGGTCTACGGCACCTTCGACGACATCGGCACCCTTCTGAGCAGTATGGGGCTGAGCTATGACGGCAAGAGCGACCCGGCCAGCTTCTTCTCAGATATGGAAAACCTGCGGGCCTACGACATCATCTTCGTCGAATGTGGGGCCAGTTGGCCCGGCGGCTTTGCCGGGGCCGACGAATCGGACGTCATCTCCAATATCCTCCAATACGTCGAGGAGGGGCATAGTCTCTACGCCTCCGATTTGGCTTATCGTTTCGTGGACTTTCCCTTCGGCAATGCTTTCCAATTCCACGACAGCACCGCCGGCACTCAGACCATCGCTGCCAATGTGGTCAGTGAAGAGATGCAGACTTTGTTGGGGTCGACCACCACGGAGGTGGTCTTCAATATGGGCGGGGTCCGCGTCGTGGAGAATGTGGGACCGGCCACGGAAGTACAATTCGAGGGACCGGTCAACGTGACCGGGGGAACCCTTGATGAAGCCAAGCTGATGAGCATC
>SLJM01000335.1 GCA_007135085.1 Myxococcales bacterium | reverse complement strand
CAGCTTCTGACGCAGATGAACGACGATGGACAAATCCAGGGATGCGTCGTCGACGGTCCGCTGGCGCTGGACAACGCCTTATGCCCGATGGCCGCCCGCGCCAAGGGAATCGAATCTCCCGTCGCCGGCCAGGCCGATATCCTGATTGCCCCCACCATCGAGGCCGGCAATATCCTGGGAAAATCATTTCGCTACCTGGCCAACCGCCCCCTGGCCCACGTCATCGAAGGGGCCCGCGTACCGATCTTGATCCCGTCGCGCACAGAGAGTCGAGACGACAAATTATTGTCCATCGCCCTCGGCGCGGTGTGCTGCCACTGACGAGCTATGATGACCCATCGAATATTAGCCATAAACCCGGGTGCCACGTCGACAAAGCTCGCCATCTTCGACGACGACAACTGCCTGGTGCGAGAGGTCTTCGAACACTCCTTTGCCGCCGGCCTGTCACTGCTCGACGAGCTGCCGATTCGAAAAAAAGTGGTCCACGACTTCCTGGCCACCCACCTTGGAGAAGATGAGAAGCTCGACGCCGTCGTCGGCCGCGGCGGACTTCTGGCGCCCATCGCCGCCGGAACTTACGAGGTCGACCAGGCCATGCTCGACGACCTGCGACGAGGACAGCGCGGCGAACACGCCTCCAACCTGGGCGCCTTCTTGGCCCATCTTGTCGCCGAAAAACAGGACGTGCCTGCCTATATCGTCGACCCCGTCAGCGTCGACGAGATGGACGACGTGGCCCGCATCAGCGGGCTCGCCGGCGTGGAGCGCGAGAGCCTATGCCACGCTCTCAATATCCGGGCCGTGGCCCATCGCTTCGCCGACGACCAGAACCGACGCTTTGACACCCTGCGGCTGGTCGTGGCCCACCTGGGCACGGGCGTGTCCATGGCGGCCATTCGCGACGGCCGGCTCGTCGACGTGGTCAACCCCCGCGACGAAGGTCCAATCGGCCTGGACCGCCCCGGGGCCCTGCCCAATTACGGCCTCCTCGAGCGCTGCTTCGACCCCGATTTAAGCCGTGCTGAACTGGAAAAACTCCTCCTCGGCGACGGCGGCGTCTTCTCCTATCTGCACACTCGAGATCTCCGCCAGGTATTGCAGCGGGCAGAACAAGACGATCACCAGGCGGCCCTGCTGCTCCAGGCTATGATCTACGATACCGCCAAGTGGATCGCCGCCATGGCATCCGTGCTGCGAGGGACCCTGGACGCCGTCTTGCTCACCGGTGGAATGGCCCGCTCCGACGCCTTCGTCGACCAGCTCACAAACCGCATCCAGTGGATCGCCCCCACCTTCGTCTACGCCGGAGATGGCGAAGATCGGGCCCTGGTCGAAGGAGCGCTGCGCGTATTGCGCGGTCAGAGCAAAGCCCGCCGTTACGCCGACCAGATTTGACGCTTCTTCCCCATGGAAAACGAAAAGAGGAAAATCATGGAGTTCAAAACCATCATCGAGCCCTTCCGAATCAAGGCGGTCGAGCCCATCCGTCAGACCACCCGCCAGGAGCGGCGCCAGGCCCTCAGAGAGGCGGGGCACAACCTCTTTTTGCTGAGAGCCGAAGACGTCTTGATCGACCTGTTGACCGACTCCGGAACGGGCGCCATGTCCTCCCACCAATGGGCGGGGATGATGAAAGGCGACGAGTCCTACGCGGGAGCGCGCTCCTTCTTTCGCTTCGAAGAGGCGGTCCAGAAGATCGCCGGCCTCGAGCATATCCTGCCCACCCACCAGGGTCGGGCGGCGGAGCGCATCCTCGCCAGATGCCTGCTCAAAGAGGGAGATATCGTCCCCAACAACACCCACTTCGATACGACGCGGGCCAATATCGAGGCCGCCGGCGCCACCGCTCTCGACCTGCCCATCGCCGAGGGCCGACAGCCGCGCACGGAACACCCCTTCAAGGGCAATATCGACCTCGCCGGGCTGGAGCGGGTGCTCCGTGAACACCCCGACCAGGTGCCGGTTGTCTTCATCACGATCACCAACAACTCCGGCGGCGGACAGCCCGTGAGCATGGCCAATATCCGGGCCGCCTCCGAGCTCTGCCAGAAATTTGGGGTCCCCCTATTTTTGGACGCCTGTCGATTCGCCGAAAACGCCTGGTTCATCAAAATGCGCGAGGAGGGCTACGGCGAGTCCACCCCCATGGAGATCGCCCGGGAGATGTTCAGCTACGCCCAGGGCGCGACGATGAGCGCCAAAAAAGATGGCCTCTCCAATATCGGCGGCTTTTTGGCCTTAAATGACGACACCCTGGCCCGGCGCTGCAAAGACGAGCTCATCTTGACCGAGGGATTTCCCACCTACGGCGGGCTCGCAGGCTACGACTTAGAGGCACTCGCCGTGGGGCTCATCGAGGCTCTGGACGAGGATTATCTTCGCTACCGGGTGCGCTCCGTGAGCTATCTCGGAGAGCGCCTCATCGATATGGGCGTTCCCATCATGCGCCCCCCCGGCGGGCACGCCATCTATATCGACGCCGCCGAGCTTCTCCCCCATATCCCGGCCCACCAATACCCTGCCTGGGCCCTGTCTTTGGTGCTCTATCTGGAGGGGGGAATTCGCTCGGTGGAGATCGGCTCGGTCATGTTCGGAATTCAGCCCGACGGCACGGAGAAGCCCGCCGATATGGAGCTCGTACGACTCGCCTTTCCCCGCCGCGTCTACACCCAGAGCCACGTCGATTATCTGGTGGAAGTCATGGCCCACGTTCACTCCCTGCGCGATCGAATCCGAGGTGTACGTATCACGGAGTCGCCGAAGGTGCTGCGCCACTTCAGCGCCCGCTTTGAGCCCGTTGAAGATTCACTGGTCCTATGAGGTATCCCATGGAGCATATGCCCCTGGCCGGTCCACATATCGAAGGTCTTCGCACCTACGTTCCCGATAAACCCCTCGATGAGCTGGCGCAAGAACTCGGCCTCGATGAGATCATCAAATTGTCGAGCAACGAAAGCCTCATGGGGCCGAGCCCGAAGGCCGTCGAGGCCCTGCGGGAGGAGGCGAGCCGGATCTTTTATTATCCCGACGGCGGCACCGCCGGGCAGATGCACCGGGCCATCGCCGACTTCCACAACATCGCACCGGAACAACTTATCACCGCCAACGGCTCCAACGAGATCTTGACCCTCATCGCCCGCACCTTCTGCGAAGCCGGCGTCCACAGCGTCCTGACCTTCGACTTCGGGTTTATCATCTACGCTCTGGTCAGCCGGGCCCATAACGTGGAGGTGCGCACCGTCCCAATGGGAGAGGATTTTGACCTCAACCTTCAAGCCATGGCAGAAGCCGTAGACGAGTCGACGAAGGTGGTCTTCATCGCCAACCCCAACAACCCGACCGGCACCTACGCGCCGGCGAAACAGTTGCGGCAATTTATCGAAGCCGTCCCCCCTCATGTGATCGTCGTTATCGACGAGGCCTACTTCGAATACGCTCAGGTCGACGACTACGCCAGCGCCCTTCATATGCGCGACCTTCGCCAGCGGCTCATCGTCCTGCGCTCCTTTAGCAAATGCTACGGCATGGCCGGCGTGCGCGCCGGATACGCCGTCGCCCCCGCCCCGCTGATCGAGCGCATGAATCGCGTGCGCGAGCCCTTCACCTGCAACTCCCTGGCCCAGGCGTCGGTGCCGGCGGCCCTGGCCGATCAGGACTGGATTCAGCGAACTCTGTGGATCAATGAGGTGGGCCGCGTCGTCCTCGAGGAGGGGCTGGCCGACCTGGCCGATATGGGCGTGAGCTGGACCCCGAGCCAGACCAACTTCTTACTGGTCGAGCTACCCCGAGACAGCCAACAGGTGGCCGACGCCATGGTGCGCCAGGGCGTCCTGGTCCGCCCCATGAAGGGCTACGGTCTGGACCGCCATCTGCGCATCGCCCTGGCCGACCGCCCCATCATGGAGCGCTGCGTCGACGCATTGCGAAACGCCCTGTAAATTCATGGCCGCCCTTAGATCAAGTCGTCCAGATCAAACTCAGGCTCTAAATCCTCGGTGGTGACACGGACCTCTACGGCCTCTACTGTCGGTCTTTCCTGATCGGTGACGACGATGAAGAAATCACTATCGGCCAACTCCTGAGGGACCACGAAAGCTGCGACCATTCTGGCGGGAATCAGGGGCGTCAACTCCGTGGTCATCAGATCTTCTTCGCTCATCGCATCGAGGGCGCGGGTCAACGAGGCCGACCGCGAATAGAATTGGTCTTCCCCGTGGCGAATCTCGACGTTTTCGACGCTCACAATTCGCGCCTCTTCGCCCACGCTCAACACGGTCATACCCATCACCAAAAAGGTCTGACCCTCTGGGGCCCGCTCACCGGTCTCGAGTTCTTCGACGGCGCTCACTTCGTCGATCACATAGGTGAGATCGCCAACTTCAATGGGCTCTCCTACGACTGCCAACTCTTCGTCGGGCTCATCGACGACAGGCTCGTCTATAATCGGCTCGTCGACGGCGGGATCTTCGCGCTGAGCCTCCGGTGTAAACGTCACGGGATCAATATCCTCGGGCAGGTCCGATTCTCCGACGTTGAGCAATATGGCGATGCCGACCAGGACCACGCCGAAGATGATCACTAAGATGATCCCCGTGCGGTATTTGCGGGTCGTATCACTCGACGGGATCTCTTCACGGGGCGTATCGGGTGTATGCTCAGTCATGACGGGCCTCACCACGGGTGTGATAATCAACTTCGATTCCAACGTAAATTTAAGCACTTACCCTTCCCCACATAACCACCGGCTATGACCTTCCTTCTCGTCGACTCTCTCGTCTTCTATGATGCTTACCGTCTGATTCGGAGACTTCACCACTATGTTTGACCATATACCCTCTGGCTGCATCACGGCCTTCTTATTTCTGCTCTTCCTCGCCATGGTCCTCATCTTCTTCTCCGGGCCAGGAAAGCCCGGTGATTCCCCCACCGACGATCCGGGCCACGACCACAACCACGACCACGCCTGACCAATGGACCGATGAGTCACTCCCACGCTTCACTTCCACCGCTCGACGTCGATCGCCTCAGCCCGAGAGAACGTCCTCAACGGCCAATGGCCGGCAAACAGAGCTGGCGAAACCTTCTCTTTTTGCATTGGCCCGTGCCCGTCGACGAGTTGCGTCCTCTGGTCCCGCAGGAGCTAACCCTCGATCCCTTCGACGGTCAGGTCTGGGTAGGGCTGGTTCCCTTTCGAATGCACGCCGTCCACCCATCGTGGCTGCCGGAGAAATTGGCCCTCGATTTTCTGGAGTGCAATCTGCGCACCTACGTGGTCTACAAAGACCGCCCCGGGGTCTATTTCTTCTCCCTCGACGCCTCGAGCCGACTCGCCGTCTGGGCCGCCCGCCTGGGCTGGTCGCTGCCCTATTTTTACGCCCAGATGCGGGAGTCGACGGCTGACCAAAAGATTCGCTATCAGGTCAAGCGCACGAACAGAGCCAGACTGGATCTGACCTACCGCGTCGGCGACGAGCTTCCCGCCAGCAAACCGGGCAGCCCGGAATTCTTCTTCCTCGAGCGCTACCTGCTCTTCTCCAAACGGCGGGGCCAGATGCGCTGCGGCCAGGTCCATCATATGCCCTACCCGGCCAACAGCGCCGAAGTCCTCGCCATCGACGACGGTCTCATCTCCGCTGCCGGCCTATCGCAGCCCGCCGGTCCTCCCACCTACGCTCATTGGTCCCCCGGCGTCGACGTCGAGGTCTTTGAACTCAAAGCTAATCCGGCGTCTTCACCGTAAATACGCCCGGCTCAGTCCAATTCCAATAACTCTCGTCGCGGTAATAGGGGTAGGCCACCGAGGCCGGCACCTCAAAATCGCCGGGGATGGCGGCGGTGCCCGAAAAGCGGAGGGACTCGCGCTGGGCGCCGTCGACATTGTCGAAATATAGGATCACCTCCCGGCCCCGGGTCTCATAAAAATCGACGGCGCTTCGCTCGACCAGGTCGTCCAAGACAGAGGGGCTCACGTCCACACCGGCCGGCAGGGCCAGTCTAATAAGAGACATACCGAGCATATCAGCCTCCATATTCTCCATCTCGATGGCGATGGAGACCTCGTCGCCCATCTGCGCCGACTCCCCGCCGATTTGCACATCCAGACTCAAGGGCAATTCGCCGTGGGCCTCGAATTGCTCGACCCGCCAGTTCAGCTCGGCGTCAAAGCCGACGCGCAGATCCGACTCCACGCTCAATCGATTGTCCTCTTCCGACAGCGAAAAATCCGCGGCGTCGACGCGCACAGGCTCCACCGAGTCCGTGCTCACCTCGAGCTGGGCCGCTATTTCGTCGCCCACTCTCACCGTGACCGCCCCCCGTTGTTCAGGACCATCGGTCTCGAAGGTGATCCGCGCGTCCAGGGCCAATACGGTGGCCTGCGTCGAGCCCCACCAGCCGTTGCCCGTTTTTTGCGTGGCCAGCCAATCGGCGCCTCTGGCGGCCGCATCCCTGGGCCCCTCCCCTTCGAGGATGGCCAGCACCGCCAGGGCCGTGGTCTCCACATCCAAAGCGTTGCCCCGTGCGAAGGTCCAGCTCGAACCCTTGTCCACGGTCCAACCTCCGTCATCGTTCTGAAAACTCACCAGCCGGTCTATGGCCTGGCCTACCACGTCGGAATGATAATCGGCATAAGCCAGAGCAGCCGTGGCCAGGGCCACCTCGTAGAGGCGGTCGCTCTCCAACGCGTCGCTTACGGCGGCCGTCAGTTGAGGTCGAAAATCATCGACCACACCGGCCCGGGCCAATCCGTAGAGCACGAATAATTCCGCCGGCCGGCGCTGGTCGCCGCGAGTGCGCGACCAGGCGCGGTTGTCCTCCTTCCAGGTGCCGTCCGGCCCGGCCAACGTCGCCAGCCACCGGGCCGTGCGGTCGATGACGTCCGGATCGAAGTCATCGACCAGCTCGGACATCTCCGTAAATTGCAATAGCCCCCAGGCGCTGAGCGGGGCGTTGGCCGGTGGATTTCCGAACCACTCGAAGCCACCGGTGGGTATCTCAAAGCCCATCATCCGCCCGTAGCCATAGTTGATATGATTCTTTAGCGTCTTCTCCATCTCAAAATCGAGTTGATCTGCCGCGCTCAGATGGCGATAGACCAGGATATTGGGGTGGTTGATGCTGCTCGTCTGTTCGAAACACCCCGTGGGCCGGCGCATCATGGACTCCACCCCCTCCAGGGCCTCCGAGATGGGGTTTAGATAAAAGAGAAGTTCGCCCCTGAAGCCGGCATCGGTCATCCCTCGGAAGGGAATCTCATGGGTCTCGCTTCCGGGGAGCATCCCCGAGGCGTGCCAGGTCCGCATAATGCCGGCGGGCTCGATTCGCACCGTGCGCTCTGCACCGTCGGCAAAACCATCTCCCTCCACCCAGGCCCGGATGACCACCTCGTCGCTCCTATCACCCACTCTGACAGAGACGAATTCGGTGACCGTCGACGCCGGCGGGACGTCCACGTCGAAGCGCGGTTCTTCAAGCTCGATGGGACCGACCGCCTCGAGCTGCACCGACGCCGACAGCGTCGAATCCGTGGCGTTTCGCACCGTCACGGGCAGATCAATTCGATCGCCGCCGCTCAACACTTCTGGCAATCGCAGCGCCACCGTCAGCGGCAGTTCCACGGGGATGACCAACTCCTGGCGTCCCACCAGGCCGTTCTCGGCCACTCCCTCGACGACGATTCGATAGGCGCCGACCGCCTCGGAGAGCTCGAATTCATCGGTCGCCGCCCCACGGCGATCTGTTTCCAGAGTCGGGTTCCAAGCCGAGAATGCGATAGCATCATCGTCGCGCATCCACTGCGCCTGCAGCGCCTGAGCCAGGGGCGCGTCGACGTCATCGGCCAAAGGCTCTGGCTCCGTCACGGCCCGATCCCTTGCTTCCATTAAATCCGGGGCCAGACCAGCCTCCCTGTCAGCGCTGTCAGCGCTCAAAGTGGCCAGCACCGTCTCATGTCGCACTCTCCCCGCTAACTCTTCTCGCTCTTCCATCAGGGCCCCCCTGGAGCGTGGACGCGTCGGCGGTGCCCCGTCGACCTCCATGGACCCCGACCCAACTCCCCACTCTTCCAGCGGCGAGAGTTTACTCTTGCCTCCCAACAGAAAATACTCCCGCAACTTCTCTTCATCTCGCCAGCCCCGGGTGCCCATGAGCAGATCGAGCTCCAACGCCGCATGGACGTCCTCCAGATCGAAATAGCGATCGGCCTGGTCCACGTCGCCCCAGAAATGGAGTTCGTCGGCCTCGAGCAATAACCTGCCCAGCACCGACGGCGTCTGGTCAGAAGACCGTGCATGCAACCGATCGTCGACGACGGCCCGGGTCAACTCAGCGGCCACCGCCTCTCCGTCGGGTCCCACGGTCTCGATGACGAGCTGTACTTCCTCGCCCGGCCCATAGCTCTCCTTATGGGGCCGAAGGCGGATCTCCATCTGATTTCGCCTTCCCCGAAAAGTCACCCGTTCAGCGATTGGAAAGAAAGTCCGAAAATTCTGCCTTCGCCCCTCCGGCTCGCGTAATTCGCCTTCCAGCACGGTAACCCTCACCACCCCGGCCGGTCGCGGCCACTCCTCTTCGGGGCGCAGATAAGCCACGGCCGGCTCCTCCGGACCCGCTTTCATACGGACCAGGTCGAAGACCTCGTCGGCCATGGCCCCCATAATCCCCACCTCCTGCGGTCGGTCACACCACACGGCGACCCGCACCGCCTCGTCGATGGAGTCGTGGTCATCGTAGAGCCGCATCACACATCCCGTAGATTCCACGACGGGAAGATAGGTCGGATCTCGCAGATTGGGCTCGGTGACCTCGATGGCGTAGACCGGCCCCGTAGCCTGGGGAGTAAATTCAAATCGCCCCATCCCTCGCCGATCGGTGGAGATCTCCGTAATCTTGTCGCCGTTGCCGTCGCGAAGATATCCCTCGATCTCCACGGGATTTCCCGCCAGATCGGTGGCCTCGAAATAGACCCGCGACTCTAGCCCCTCGACCAATCGCCCCCCCTCGGGATGGACGCTCAAACGAATACGCTCCAGCGCCAGCGGAATCGGCGCGATTTCGGTCTCCACCATCCCCCGCTCTTCGACGGTGATCACCAGTACGGCGTCGTCGGAGTTGATCGCCGACGGCAAGGTAAAGCGAACCTCCCCCTGTCCATTATCATCGAGCTCTACCGAAACTTGCGCGACCTGTTCACCCTCGATCTGAGCATAGCCCCTGACCTGTAATCCCGCCGCGGGTCGTCCCGTATCGCGCAAAATCTCCACGTCGGCGCTCACCTCTTCGCCTGCCCGATAGGCGTCCTTCGCAAATTTAATCTCCTTGCGAAAGCGCGGCGGCTCAAAATCGGAGATCACCAGGGTCCGCTCGTATTCCTGGTCCCCGTCGGTGATGCGAAGGGTCCAATTGCCGCCGGGCACGTCATCGTCCATCGAAAACGTTCCCTGAGCCATGCCGTGGCGTCGGCTGGTCTCGATCGTCTCGTACGTACTTCCCCGGGGCGTCTCGAGTTCCACCGTCACGTCTACTTCGCCGCTCACCCCGTCAAACGCCCCGGCCTCCACATGCCAGCTTCGCCAATGCACGTCTTGTCCCGGCCGATACATGGGCCGATCGATTGTCACATACAAAAAAGACTGGCGATTTTGCTGATAATACTCGTCATAATTGGCGGCAAAATCGCGCAACTGGCCCGGATCGAGACGCAGGCTCTCCTGGGGCGCCTCCTCGTAGGCGCCGAGGATGACCTCCTCCTCGTCGCCCGTCTCTTCGTCGATGATGTCTTCGACCAGGTCTGGGAACCAGAGCCATAGGATACCGGCGCCGATCAATGCGACGCTCAACAGAGCGCTGACGATGATACTGGGGTGGATTTCTACTCGATCCATGGCAAGCCCGCGGGAAGGGAAGAATACCAACTGTGACTTATCGAATTGATGGCTACCCTTAGACGGTACTCGACGAGGCCTGCCGCCGTAAATACTCCCCCGGTCAGGCTCATATTTAGGTTTCCAGGCTGGCCTCGTTTTCGACTATCTGACCAACCTGGCGTCGCACCTCCCGAAGTAGTCGCTCCCGGTCGATGCCCTTTTTGGCGATGACCCGATTGGCCTCGGTCTTGAGCCGAAACTGTTCCTCGGCGGTCAGCTCCTTGGCGGTGACGACCAGAACGGGGGTGTCCTCAAACTGGTGGCATTGCCGAAAGCGGCGCAAAAACTCGAAGCCGTCCACGCCGGGCATCATCAAATCCAAGAGCACCACATGGGGCAAGACCTCCTTTGCACGCTCGATGCCGCGGCCCCCGTCTTCGGCTTCCTCTACCTCCCAGCCGTCGTCCTCCATCATCCGACGCAACAGCTCCCGCGTGGGCTCATCATCTTCGACGACCAGGGCCCGCCCCGCCTTCCCTGCGCCACCGGCCACCTTTTGCACCGTCTCAAGTAGCTTTCGCCGCTCCACGGGCTTGACCAGATAATCGTCGGCCCCCAGGGCATATCCCCGGCCTACGTCGGTGACCATGGTGACCATGATCACTGGAATCTGGGCCAGCTCTCGATCCTCTTTGAGGCGCCGCAACAATGTCCAACCGTCGACGTTGGGCATCATCACGTCCAGCGTGATGACCACAGGCTTTAGCTCTGTTGCCAGAGCCAGGCCCTCGGCGCCGTTGGTAGCGGTGACCACCTCAAAGCCGTCGCCCTCCAGGGTTCGGACCAACAGATCGCGAACCATCTCGTCATCATCGACGACCAGCACCAGCGGGGCGTCGCCGTCGATGGTCTCCTCGAAGGAGTCGAGTTCGACCACCGACACTTCATCGCCCAGTCCCATGACAAAGGAATCTTCGACGTCGAGCCCCGAATCCAGGCGCACCCGAAATGTCGTGCCCTCCCCGGGGGTTGACTCCACTTCCAATTCTCCCCCCAGAAGCTCACAGAAGTGTTTGGTTATCGTCAGCCCCAGCCCGGTCCCCCCGAACTCACGGGTCGTCGACGAATCAGCCTGCACGAAGGCGTCGAAGACCGACTCCAGCTGCTCCTGGTTCATCCCGATTCCCGTATCCCTGACCTCGCATACCAACTGACCCTGCTCCACATCTGACGACGCGTGAAGGGCGACCGTGCCCTGGGAGGTGAATTTGCAGGCATTGCTCACCAGATTAAATAAAATCTGGCGCACCTTCGTGGCATCGGAGCGGATGAAACCGACGTTATCGTCGACGGTGATCGTCACCTGGTTTTCATTCTTCTTGGCCAGGGGGCCGATGGTCCCGGCGATATCGTCGAATAACTCCCGAACGTCGATCATCTCCAGGTGAACCGTCATTCGTCTGGCCTCGATCTTCGACAGGTCGAGGATATCGTTGATCAACGCCAGCAGATGACGCCCTGCCCGATGCACTCGCTGCAGGTCGGGCTCGAATTCGGAGGCCGGCGGCATCGAGCCCTCATCATTGGCCGACTCAATCTCTTCGAGCATCATCTCCGAATAGCCGATGACCGCGTTGAGGGGCGTTCTGAGCTCGTGGCTCATATTTGCCAGGAAGACGCTCTTGGCTCGGTTGGCCTCCACCGCCTCGTCGCGGGCTCGACGAATCTCTTCTTCGTCGCGCTTTCGCTCCGTAATATCGCGCATCACCAGCACGACCTGCTCCTGCCCATCCTCTTCTTCGGGCAGCCTCCCCAGAGAAATCTCGAGGGGAAACTCCTGGTCCAGACGCACACCGACATACTCGCCGCTCCGAGCTGACCGTGGCTTTTCATCCGCCCAGGCCATCAACTCCTGCGGCGGCAACGACGGCACAAACTCCTGGAGCCCACGGCCGATGATGCTCTCCGGGAGTCTGGAAAAAATACTGCCCGCCGCCGGATTCGCGCTCACCACCAGCCCCTCGGCGTCAATCGTCAAGATGCCGTCCGGTGCCGTCTCCAACACCGCTCGGGTCTTGGCCTCTTTTGCTTTGACCTTGTTGACCAGCCAATTCTGCATCCGGTCTTTCTGGACCATCATGGAGAAGATCACCGTCCCCAGCACGACGATCTCCAGCATTCGCCTTACCTCGGTGAGGTCGTCACCGAAGGGCTGGGCGAAGCTGATCCCCATTATATCCATGGTGAACAGACCGCCCCAGGTCGCCAGGACCACTCCCAGCCAGATCGCCGCCGCCCGCATCCCCTGAAAGAGCATGGCCAATAATGGCAACATGAGCAGCCAACTCGTGCTGGCTCCCACTATCCCTCCCGAGATGGCCCCCAGGACGGTGGCCACCATAAAAAAGGGCACCAGGATGACGTTGCCCGCCACGGTCATGCTCGACGTCCATCGCAGCACCAGAGGCGCCATTGCCACGATCACCGTGACCCCTAAGATAGACGCCGTGATTGGCACCGAACCAATCCGCCAATGAGAAAAGGCCGCCGCCACGGGCCCCCAGAAGGTCAGAAAGATCGCCGTCTTCACCGCAATCTGTGCCCGCCGATAGGCGACCTGTTGGTCCTCTTCACCCAATTCGTCGGGGATAAAATAATCAATTCGCTCTGAAATACTTCTCATTTTTTACAACTCGAGTGTCGTCACAATACTTTCGAATATCATCCGAATATCATCGCCCACATCATGGTTCACTTTCGACTGGAGAATTCCATCGACAGGGTCGAATACAAAATTCTGACCGGTTCCCTCTCCAAGAAAAGAGCTGAGCCTTCTGAGCAAATGATGGTTCACGATTGTGGATTACACAAGATAATTATAGGTCCATCACGGGAAAGTCGGGAGATTGTCGGCTCCGCCCACACCTAACTTCACTGCCACCAGCAAGTACCTCGATGATATCACTGAACCAACTGGGCAAAAGCCACGGCGCGCGCACTCTCTTCGCCGACGCGTCGATCCAACTCAACCCCGGCAACCGCTACGGTGTCGTCGGCGCCAACGGCTCCGGCAAATCCACGGTGCTTCGCATCATCGCCGGCCAAGAAGAGGCTTCCACCGGCTCTGTATCGGTGCCCAAGAACGCCCGGGTCGGCGTGCTGGAGCAGGACCACTTCCAATACGAGGACGAGCGCATCATCGACGTGGTCATGATGGGCAACGCCGAGCTGTGGCAGGCGATGGTGGAAAAGGAAAAGCTGTTGGCAAATGCCCACGAGCATTTCGACGCCGACCGCTACACCGAACTCGAGGATATCGTCATCGGCCAGGACGGCTACAGCCTGGAGGCCCGGGCCGGTGAAATTCTGGAGGGGTTGATGATCCCCACCGAGCTCCATAAGGAGCCCCTATCGACCCTGTCCGGGGGCTTTAAATTGCGGGTACTCCTGGCCCAGACCCTGGCCTATGAGCCCGAAATCTTGCTCCTCGACGAGCCCACCAACCACCTCGATATCGTGTCCATCGCCTGGCTGGAGAATTTCTTAAAAAATTACGATGGCTGCGTGTTGGTCGTCTCCCACGACCGGCGATTCTTAGACGCCATCTCCACCCATATCCTGGACGTCGATTACGAGAAAATCACCCTCTACACCGGTGATTACGGCCAATTCGAAGTGGCCAAACGGGAAGAGCGGGAGCGCATGGAGGCCCGCATCGCCAAGCAGGAACAGGAAATCGCCAGCCATAAGGCTTTCGTCGATCGATTCCGCGCCAAAGCCACCAAGGCCCGCCAGGCCCAGAGCAAGCTCAAGCAGATGGAAAAGATCGTCATCGAAGAGATCCCTCAGAGCTCGCGACAATATCCCCATTTCCGCTTCACCGCCTGCCGCCCCCCCGGAAAAGAGGTGGTCAGCGCCAAAGGGATTCACAAATCTTTCGACGACGATCTTGTGCTAAACGGAGTGGACATCACGGTCCACCGCGACGACCGGCTGGCCATCATCGGCCCCAACGGAGTCGGCAAGTCGACCTTTTTGAAGATCTTGATGGGCCAGCTCGAACCGGACACGGGCACCGTGGAGTGGGGCTATGAAACTCACCCAGGCTATTTCAGCCAGGACCACGCCGAGCTCGAAGAGACGCCGGAATACAGCCTCCTCGACTGGTTGTGGACCTATTGCCCCGAGCGCAACGAGGGCTTCGTGCGCGGCAAACTCGCCGAAGTTCTCTTCACCAGAGACGACGTGTTCAAAAAGCTAAAGAATCTCTCCGGCGGCGAGGCGGCGAGGCTGGTCTTTTCACACCTCAATATTCTGGAGCCCAATATTCTGGTCCTCGACGAGCCCACCAACCACCTCGACTTAGAGGGCATCGAAGCCCTGGTCGAAGGACTCCAGAACTACGACGGCACGATCATCTTCGTCTCCCACGATCGCTGGTTCGTCTCCCAATTGGCCACCCGCGTGCTGGAACTCAAACACCGGGGGTTCGACGATTATCCGGGCACCTACGAGCAATATCTGGCCCACCGCGGCACGGATCACCTCGAACACTGAGTCCCGAAGTCCCTGCTCTGCGAGCCCTGTTCCAAAGCGGACTTCACTGCCTGGCGCCGGGCCAACGCCCGAACTGGGGCGCTGAGAACGGCTCTATCGAGCCTCGGAGTAGGCCTGGCTGGCGTCGGGATCCTGGGAGATATCAAAGAGCAGCTCCTCGAGCTCCTCTTCGCTCATCTCCCGCTCCTCCAACCAGCCCTGGAGGCTGTCGGGATCTTGGTGGATCATCTCCGCCAGAGGGCCCAATTCCCGTGCCTTGAGCACCAACTCGCTGGGCTCTTCTTCTTCATCGGCCTGGGCAGACTCCTCTTCCTGGGCCTCGGCCTCCACGGCCGCTTCAGCCTCGTCGCCTGCCTGGTCGCCAGCGTCGGACTCACACCCGACCAGACTGGCGGACAATACGAATAATGCGATCACCAACAGGGATAGATTTTTCATCGTCTACTCTCTTGTCTTTTCTAGCCTGAATTATTTGAGCAATTCTCAGCTCAGCGGTTGGACCGACCTCGTTGGCCCGACGCGGCTTCCTCGGGCTTCGACGGTGCTTCCTCGGACTCCGACGGCGCTCGATCTCGCCCGGCGGCACCGCGCTCTTCGGCGCCTCGCTGCTCACGGGCGTCAGCTCCGGCGGCGCCGCGCTCTTCGCCCTCATCGGGCTGACCGGCCTGACGCTGCGGTCGCTCACCTCGCTGACCGGCTTCTCCGGCCGCCTCCGGGCGCTCCCGTTGAGCCTGGTCCGCCCCACCTCGCTCACCACGTTCGCCGCGCTCGCCAGCTCTTTCAGCCACCGCGGGCCGCCTGGTCTCTCGCTGGGCACGAATCGACTCCGCCAACTCCGGTCCCTGCTTCCCTGCTTTGACCTCACGGCGTACGAATTCGCCGAAATTATCCATCGGCCCATGCTCGCGGGCCGTCTCCGCCTCGGCCTCCAATATCCGAGCCGCCCGTGCGGCACGACCCTCTTCTTGTTGACCCGCCTCCGCTGCCGATGTCGACAGCTGGCGCAGCGCGTCTAGCGCCTCGACAACCTGGTCGTTGTCCACACCGGCCTCCCGCAATTGGTGGGCCCGCTCCGGCAGCTCCAGAGCCTCCAGAAGACTCGACGCCGATCGTTCCTGCTCACCCTCCTGAGCCGTCACCGCCGATGGAATCCCAAAGGCGCCGACAAGGATCGCCACATATAATAGCTTATGCATTTTCACTCCTGTGAATTGAAATGACGGGAGATTCTCGAACTAAATTCGTCTAATACCGGGCTTATTCGATCATCACACAAAACCGGCCCATTTGGAATACCAGCCGCCACAGCAGGGCGAATACTTTGCGCCCCATCTCCCGATACGCACCATTTGCGCCGCAATTCACACTCTCTCGCCCACCATCTGTCGACGGTCACGACTAGAATTGCTCCAGGACTCGCCATCAACCCCACCTCGGCCCCCATCCCGCGACAGGTGGCACAGCAGTTGCTTTGTACTTAACCCATAGGAGGTCTGCCGCCTCCCTTACAAAGCACTCCAACCCGGACGAGGAAGACCCCAATGTGCAGCGGCATCTTTTCATGCATGGACGATAAGAAGACCATCTCCCAGATGACCCTGACGGCCATGGAAGACCTCCTCCAACAGGAGAGCCCCGACGAGCGCTGCCTCTCCCATATGCTGAGCCTCACCGACCGCCTCTACACCATCGTCGCCGAGGGCAACCGCAACCGCGCCGGAAATCCCCGCCATCACACCGAACTCTACCACGCCGCAGACGCCCTCTATCAGGAGACCTGCAACCTCTTCGACGATCCCACCTCCCAGAAACTCTGGCAGAGCGTGGCCGACAAACAGCTCCGCTGCCGCCAGCTCTTCGAACTGGAAATGGAAGCCTTCCGAGCCTCCTGCGGCTAATCCCGGCTTTTAACTCCAGGGGGGGTGACGGCGATCTGCGAGCTTCTCTGCTCTCCTACTCTTGGAGCGCGGACTGCCAGTCCGCATTGCGGCCAGGCTGGCCGCGCGCCAATGAGAGACAGAACGCATATCTCACAACTTGTGGGGCTCTCCAGGACTCATTAAGCTGATGCACCGACAGTGACGTCGATATTCTTGAGTTTTCTTCTGCCTCGATACCTCTATGCCTATCGCCTGCCGCTCCGGCCTCGCTCTACTCATCTGTATCGCCCTCATCGTCGGCGCCGCCTGCACAGGTGACGTCGCAGGCTCCAGCACGAGCAACTCAGATGGCGAAAACGATGTGGCCATCGAAGATACGGCCGCCGAAGACATCTCTGCCGAAGACATCTCCAACCAGGATGACCTCTCCAGCCAGGAGGATACGGGCCTGGCCGACGCCGACATAGTCGACGACGTAGAGGACAACTTCCCGGGCCTGGAATTTACCATCGGACCCGACGACCGGCCGGCCCGAGTGCTGCTCCCCGACGATTATGACGCAAGCCAGCCCCTGCCGGTGATCTTCTTATTTCACGGCTATACGGCCACCTCCGAGGTTCAAGACACCTATTTCGACCTCTCACCGCGGCGGCAGGAGCGTCAATTTATCATCGTCCTCCCCGAAGGACTTGAGGACTCGACGGGCCAACAATATTGGAACGCCACCGACTTTTGCTGTGACCATTACGGCGACGAACCAGACGATGTGGGCTATTTTCTCGAACTTCTCGACGAGCTCCTCGACAGGGTCGCCGCCGACGCCGACCGGATCCACCTGATGGGCCACTCCAACGGCCATTTCTTCGCCAACCGTCTGGCCTGCGACCACGGCTCGCGAATCGCCACTGTCGTCGGCCTCGGCGGTGGAGGCCACTGGGACGGCGACGACTGCCCCGAAGACGGCAGGATTTCCATGCTTCATATCCACGGCACCGCCGACGCCGTCATTTACTATACTGGAGCCATCGGCCTCTACCGATCCGCCCGAACCATGACCGACCGCTGGGCCGAGCGAAACGCCTGCTCCGGCGACAGCTCCATCTACGATAATATCTCGGTCTCGTCGGTCATCTTCGGCGACGAAACGACCCGCCGCTCCTACGACGATTGCCCCGACGATATCAGCGTCGAGCTCTGGAGCGTCGTCGGCGGCTCCCACATGCCCGTCCTCGAAGAGGACGTCACGGACCGAATCCTGGACTTCATCCTCTCCAAGACCAACCCCGACGCTCAATGACCGCCGCCGCCCTCCCATCGGGAAACGTCGGCAGATTCACTGCGCCATCTTTTCGATCTCCTCGAATTCATCATAAAAATAGCGGGCCAATCGGGCCGGGTCGTCGATGATATCGACGTCGGAGCGAATCCCGATCCGGATCCGTCCGGCGTAGCTCATGATGCTCATCCCCAGGCCGAGGTGACCCGGATGGGGAGGCCAGAACAGGACATCTTTGAGGCGTCTCCCCCCAAAATACAGGGGTTGTCGGGGGCCGGGGACGTTGCTGGCCACCAGGGAGGCTTTTTTGATGAAGATATCCTCCACCAGATGCTCGAAGAACGCCGGCGTGTGGCCCAATGCCTGTAACACACCGAAAGCGACCACCGCCTCGGGGCTCTGCTTGAGACGGCCAATAGTGCTCTTGAGATCGGCCAGCCTCCCGGCGGGGGTGGTGCGGTAGATCGGAAGATCGACGAAGACCAGGCCGAAGTGATTTCCCAGCTCGTCGGTCATCTCTTCGAGAAATCGAGCGGGCCTCAAGTTCACGGGCATGATCGCCCTCAGATTGAGCTCGCTTACGGGCTCACCGGCGTCGATGAGGTAGGCCCGCAACGCCCCGCTCAGAGCGGTCATCAAGATGTCGTTGACCGTGGCGTCGAACCGCCGGCCCAGCCCCTTGACTCGCTCCAACTCCACCATCTTCGACCAGGCCGCCCGGCGTATATCGCTTAAGGGTCGGCTCAAGAAGGTCTTTGAATCAAAGGGAAGCCGCACCAGATGACCGAGGGCCTGAGCCGCGCGGGCTCCCTGCCGGGCCTCGTCAACGGCCTGCTCCGGATGGAGGATCAACTCTCCGATTCGCTCCATCCACCGCCGGTGGTGCTCGCTATCGCTTCCCTCCCCTGCGCCCTGCCACTCACCTTGCTCGGGAGTGCCCAGTGACAGCAATAGATGACCCAGGGCAAAGCCATCGCCCATGCAGTGGTGGATCCTGGCCAGGATAGCCGAGCCCCGGCCGCCTCGGTCGAGCAGATAGAGCTCCCACAGGGGGCGGTCCCGATCCATGGGCTTGCTCATCAGATCGCTGACCAATTCGGCCAGTTCGTCGTCGTCTGCCGGCGCGGGCACCCTCAGGTGGTGGAGATGGGCGTCGAGGCGAAAATGGGGATCCACCTCCCAGTGGGGAGTCCTGACGCCCAACGCTTTTTCCACGACCCGGCGGCGAAACCGTCGCCGCGGCATCAGGCCCTCGACGGCCATCTCTCTCAACTGCCCGAACTCCAGGGGCTCGTCGAATAGGAGCAGGGCTCCGATGTCGAGGGTTCGCCCCCGCTTGTCCAGTTGGTACCAGGCGGCGTCGATCGGGGAGAGTGGCTCCGATATTCTATTCGGCGTCGAGGGTGTCACGGCACTTTCGCTCCTTCGACCTGGTATTGGACTCGTCGAATAAGCGAAATCTAAACACAAAAACGACCCGCCATGATGGTGGGCACCACCGATGGCGAGTCGTTTTTAGTCTGTCTCGTATTTACGGCTCTATTCGCCGCGGCGCTGTTGTCGGCGCTGCTGGCGATTCTGCCGGCGCTCCCCGCCGCGCTCGCGCATCT
>SLJM01000097.1 GCA_007135085.1 Myxococcales bacterium | reverse complement strand
GGCCCCACCTTGGTGCCCGGTTCGGTGGCGGGTCCGACGACAATGCTGCGCGTCGCTTCGACGAGGCGCTCTTTGAATTCGTCGTAGCAGGACTGGTGGACGATGACCCGGCTGCAGGCCGAACATTTCTGGCCCTGGAAGCCAAAGGCTGAATGCACCACGCCCTGGACGGCCTCATCGAGATCGGCGTCGGCGTCGACGACCACCGCGTTTTTGCCGCCCATCTCGCAGACCACATGTTTGACGTGGTGCTGGCCGGGCTTTCGAACCTGTGCGGCCTGAAGGATCTGCAGGCCCACCTGCATGGAGCCCGTAAAGGCGATGACGTCAATATCGGGACTCTCGACGAGCACGGGGCCCACCTCTTCGCCGACGCCGGGTAAGAAATTGATGACGCCCTCGGGGAAGCCCACCTTCTGGCAGATCTCCATGAGCTTGGCGGCGATCACCGGCGATTGCTCGGCGGGCTTCATGATCACTGTATTGCCCGTCACGGCGGCGGCCATGGTCATGCCCGTCAAAATCGCCAGGGGGAAATTCCAGGGGGCGATCACGGCCGCTACACCGCGGGGCTCATAGACCAGGTGGTTGAGTTCGCCGGGCAACCTGCCGAGCCTCTCCGGCGCGTCGAGGGCGATCATCTCCCGGGCGTAATATTCGCAGAAGTCGATGGCCTCGCAGACGTCGGCGTCGGCCTCTCGCCAGATCTTACCGGACTCGAAGACCATCCATGCCGCCAACTCATCGCGGCGTTTTCGCATCTCCTCGGCGACGTCCATCAGGAGTTTGGCCCGCTCCACCGACGGCGTCTCAGCCCAGTCGGCCCGGGCCGCCTTTGCTGCCTCGATGGCCGCCTGCGCCTCTTCCACGCCCGCAGATCCCACGGTGCCCACGATCTGATCTTTTTGGGAGGGGTTGCGGCTGACCAACTCTCCATCGACGCTCACCGACTTGCCGCCGATGATGACGTCGTATTTGCCGCCGAGCCGAGTCCTCACGACGTCCACGGCGTCCGCCATATTGAGCCGATCTCGTCTGGTCGAAAAATCGCGAAGGGCCTCGTTTTTGAAGCCATGGTCGGTGATCGCCCCGTGGGTTGGATCGGCCGTACTGGCCACGGCTCCCGCCGGCGGTTCGGGAGGGGCCAGCAATTTTTCGATGCTCTCCCCTTCGGCAAAGCTCATGCGCAGCCAACTCTCGTTGGACGTATTCTCCAACAGGCGCCGCACCAGATAAGCCATGCCGGGGATCATCTCGCCGACGGGCACGTAATCGCGCAGCCGATAGCCCAACTGACGGACCGCCGCCTTCATGGGTTCGGCCATGCCGTAGAGCATCTGAAATTCCAGATTTCGCTTATCCATGCGCTTTGCGTCGGCATAGACCATGGCATGGGCGATGCTTCGCACGTTATGGGAGGCGATGGCGGGCCGCACGTATTTCGATTTATCGATGAGAAGTTCCGTGCACCGCTCGAAATTCTGGTCGGTCTCCCACTTCTGGGTATAGACCGGAATGGGCCATCCCTCCTGCTCGGCGTGGATGGTCTCGTAGTCCCAATAGGCCCCCTTGACCAACCGCACGGTCACCGGCGTTTTGCGCTTCTTCGCCCATTTGGTCAGTGTTTTTAGATCGTCGTAGCTATCGCGCAGATAGGCCTGGGTGACGACGCCGGCGTGTTCGAAATCCTTGAACTCATCTTCGTCGAGGATGCTCATAAAGATGGCGTAGGTCAGGTCTTTGTAGCGGTATTGCTCGACGTCGAGGTTGATGAACGCCCCTTTGTCGCGAGCGAGTCTATACAGCGGTCGAAGCCGCTCTTTGACGGCCTCGATGCTCCCTTCTGGGTCGATTGGATCGAGCTGGCTGTACAGCGAAGAGATCTTGACCGACACGTTGACCCGGGGAAGTTTTCCAAACCCCGCTTCTTCTAAGTCAGGCTGGTCGGGAAATTCCTGGGTGGCCGAACAGAGGGTCTCGAAGATCTCTTTATAGCGCTCCAGATAGTCCTCGGCCTCGGCCTCGCTGACCGTAGCCTCTCCCAGAAGGTCCACCGTAAAGGCCACCTCCTGGTCGACCCACATCTCGCGCAGCGTATCCAGGGCTTCTGCCGCCGTGGTGCCGGCGATAAAGCGCTCGGCCATGCCGACGATCTGATTTTCAATCTGGCCCGACGCCTTTTTGGCGATCCAACTATCGGGTTTGACCCTGGATAATCCCCACTGAAAGGAGGCCGGAAAATCCTGCTCGGGGCGGCAAAAATATTCCTGAATATGCTCCGCCAGCTGAACGTGGTCTTTAAGCGTGGGGAAGACGTCGACGAAGCGGAACATCTCCACCTTGAAGGCGTCGTCTTTCATCGACCAATCCATCATCTTTCCGCTCCACCAATCCTTGCGAAAGATCGATGGCGACTCCCCCTTCATGCGGTCGAAGATGTCGCGGCCAACTCGTAAGATATCATTCTCGGAAGCTCGGGCCATGGCAGAAACTCACAGGCTAGCGGGGACGAATTATAAGATACCGACGTAGGGCCGATTTCTACCAAAACGCCGTCGCCGGCGTAAAGGATAGGAGCGCTGATCTAGCTCATATCGACAAGAGCTCTCCCTCTTCGACGATCTCCACAGTGGCCTCAAAGCCGTCGCTGGCAAGAGAGCGCTTCAAGGCCCACCGGGCGCCGGTGGAGCCGTGGACCAAAAGGGTGGTGGCCGCATCGACTCCCTGAATAAATCCCTGAAGCTGCCATCGCGGGGCATGATTGATGAGCCGAAAATAGGCGGTACGGGCCGCCAATTTCGTCTTACGGGCTCCCCATTTGATAGAATCTCCCCGATCGGTTTTGAGCAATCGGCCGGCCCCGGTTTTTCCACGGGCCCGATTGAGGACGACCAGTGTGGCCTTCGGGTCATCCACCAGGGGCCCCGCCAGTTGGAAGGCCGCCGTGCCGCGGCGGTATTGGTCGCCCGGGGCGACGACGACGCCGTCGGCCCGAAGGCGCCCCTCCATTCGACTTCGGCTGCCGAAGACCAGGCCCTCCTCGTCGACCCCGCATATCTCGAAGAGTTTTTTCAGATAGTCATCGACCATGGGCCGCAGCCCGGCCCGGCCCAAAACGCTGGCCACCTCGACGGACTCGCCGATACTGGCCACGCCGATGAGCACCGGGCCTTCAGCCTGGCGGACCACCTCCACAAGCCGCTGTGCCTCATCAGCCCACACCACCCGGTCGGCCTCGGTGTCAGTGGCGAGCATGGCCTCGCAGATCAGGGCGTCGATTCCCTGGCCGTCGGCCATCGTCGGAATCCCCGCCCCTTCCACCACGGCCTGATCGTGGGTGCAAAAATCTCCGGCATATAAAATCCGCCGCCTCCCGGGGTCACCACCTTCGTCATCGACCTCCACCACAGCCATGGCCGCCCCGCTTATATGCCCCGCCGGGAGGGCCATAATTCTGGCACCCGTGACGCCCGGCAGATCCACAAACCGCCGCCAGGGCACCCTCTTGATCCGGCGAATGAGCGCCTCCACCCGGGCAGACTCACTGGCGCCGCCCCTCCCGCCGGCCAGGGCAAAGCGCAGCAACTTCGCCGTCGTCGCCGTGGCCAGAACCCGCACCTTCGGCCATCTCTCCAACAGCTCCAATATCCCGCCGCAATGGTCGCCGTGGGCGTGGCTTATCCACACCGCATCGGGGCGCTCCATCTTCTCCAGATAGGCGGCTCCCCGTCGGCTGGCACCGCAATCAAAGAGCAGTCGCCACGTCGCTCCACGAAGCTCATGAGCATTCGGCGTCCCCGCTTTTGCACCGCTGTGGGAAATGAACTGAACTGTCATCGCTGTTGCACCTCCGAAGACCGACAGGTTAGTCTACACCTTGCCTGTCGACCCTATTTACGACCCATTGCCCCAAGACACGACGATGGCTTCCTCTGGCAGCCGCATCAAAATCGACTGGCGGCGAGGCATGATTCCTCTCTCGCTGCTCATCCTGATCGTTCTCCACTACGGCCTGGGCGCTCCCTTCTGGGTGCTCGCCACCTTTTGCCTGTGGATCCCTATCTACTTTATGGCGATCCCCTATTATCGCCGCAAGAAGTGGGCCGAGTTCGAGCGAAGCTTCGCCCGCCGTTTCCAGCGCGGTGAGCATAAAACACTTCTCGAAGAGTACCGCAAGCAGTGGTTTTTGCGCCGCTTCGGGCCACGAGCAGAGATGCTCTCGCGGCTGGGTCTCATCTATTCGGCCCTGGAAAAATATCGGGAGGCCGAGCACGCCTTCGAGATGGCTATGGACGCCACCGACGAGCGGGTTCCGGACCAGCTCTTATTCAACCTGGCCAACGTCAAATTCGAGCTCGGAAAATACGACGACGCCATGCAGATCTACCTCACTCTGCGTGGCGACTCCCCCTATCAACGGGCGGTGCGCACCCAGATGGCCCTCATCGATCTCCACAAAGGAGCGCGGGTCGAACAGGCCGTCAATTTCCTCGAAAAACAACGCGACAACGCCTCGGGATCGATGCGAATGCGGATCGACAAGGCCCTGACTCAGCATTCCTGAGCGCCCCTCTATCGCCGCTGCGGCTTGCCAAACCGGCAGGGGCCCTTATAGTGGCCGTTGAAAGGAGCGTTTGCTCCACCTTTATGTAATACCGGGACCATCTCAAAGTTTTCCGGCCCGGCGCCGGCCCAAGGAGTTGTCATGCCGAAAAAAGACCGAACATTTGACGTGCGCACCATCGAATCCTTCGTCCGAGAAGGGAAGGTCTCGCGCGAAGATTACGCCAAACACCTGGAATCGCTTCCCGACGTCGCCGACAAAGCGGCCCCCATGGAGTCGACCTTCGTCGAAGGTGTCCTCGATGACGACGCCGGCGCTGGTGACTCCGGCGACGACTCCTGAGCCCACTCCCCCTGGCAGTAACACTAACTATATCGGAGCGGGATAATGAGCGGTGGAGATGACGAGAAGGGGAGCGCAAACGGAGTTTTCCCAGACAGCCCTTCCTCCGATCCGGGGCCTATTCCCCTCGACGATCCCCGGGTGACACCGCTCGGGGGCAACGCCGGTGTCCATATTCGCTCCGATGACGAAGAAAAAGCCGACGAAGTCGCCATCGACTTCGGCGGCTTTATTATTAGCCTGGGCACGAGCTGTATGATCAACCTGGGCAAACACGAAGATCCCCACACGGGCACCATCAATCGCGATCTCGACGCTGCTCGCCAGGTCATCCATATCCTGGAAATGCTCCGAGAGAAGACCGCCGGCAATCTCTGTGTGGAAGAGGAAAACCTTCTAAAGACTCTCCTCGCCGATCTCAGACAAGCCTATGGTGAGGCCGCTGAATGATGAGCCGCCGTCTCGTCTTCTGGGCTGGCCTCCTATCTGTCCTCGCCTTCGCAGCGGGCTGTGAAGACCCTCCAGGCGAAGTCCAACCTCAGGACACCTCGGCCCAGGCGGCCGAAACAGATGCTCAATCGGACGACGAACTGGACGTCCCCATCGGTCCCCTCGACTTTGCCGACATCGTCGATGTCGTCCGTCCCGCTGTGGTCAATATCTACACCCGTACCCGCGGATCTTCGCGTGACGGCGCCGACACCAGCCCCATCGTGCCCCCGGGCATGGTCCCCGAGGGAAGGGTGCGCGAAAGCCTGGGATCGGGTTTTATCTTTGATGAGACCGGGCTGGTCTTGACCAACGACCACGTCGTTCGCGACGCCACAGAGATCGCCGTCCGTCTGCTCGACGAGCGGATCTATAGCGCCGAGATCATCGGCAGCGATCCTCCCACGGACGTGGCGATCTTGCAGCTTCAGGAAGTCGACGACGACCTTCCCACCATCGAGCTGGGAGACTCCAGACAATTGCGGGTGGGAAATTGGGTCCTCGCCATCGGCAATCCCCTGGGCCTGGCGAGCACGGTCACCGCCGGCATCGCCAGCGCCACGGGACGACGGGTCATGCCGCCCGGTGGCCAGCTTCGCTTCCAACATTTCATCCAGACCGACGCCTCCATCAACCCCGGAAGTTCCGGCGGTCCCCTGGTCAACCTCGACGGTGAGGTCATTGGCATCGCCACGGCCATCTCCTCCGCCGGCCACGGCCTTGGATTTGCCATCCCCATGCATATGGTCGAAGAGGTGCTGCCCGATCTTTTGGAGCACGGGCGGGTGGAGCGTTCCTGGCTGGGCATCTATATCGGCGACGTCCCCGACCGCCTGCGCGAAGAGCTGCCCCTTCCCGACAGCGGCGGCGTCGTCCTGACCCGGCTCGTCGAAGATGGACCGGCCGAAGAAGCAGGCCTGGAGCCGGGAGACATCATCCTCGAGCTCGACGGCCGCACCGTTCAGAGTTCGGGCCATATCTCCTGGCTGGCCTCCACCGTCGGCGTGGGCAAGACGGTGGACATCAAAGTGATGCGCGGCGACGAAGAGCTCACCCTGCCCATCACCATGGGCCTCTTACCCCAGGACTGAGCGGGGATCGTCGGCGCTCCCTCACCCCCCGGTCAGGCGAAGGCCAAAAACCCCATCATCCCCACCATCAGCGCTACCGCTCCGTTTCCGGCGAGGATGGCAAACCGCTCGGCCCGGCTAAATTGGCTCAAAAAGCGCCGATCGAAGACGAAGGTCCCCGCCGTGGCCAGCGCCGACATCGTCCAGGCCAGCAAGAGATATCCCGATAGATAAGCCGGTGAGCCGGCGAGGGCCAGGAAGGTGAAAAAGAGCACCGGCGTGGCGATCAGGCTGATCGCGATGAGCTGCGGCGAATGGTTGTCGGCGGTGGTCGTGGCCATAGTTTGGGCCTCCCAGATTTGGTCATTCGACGATCGGACGGGTCCTCAATTCGAATGTAGACACGCCTCTGGCAGGCGGCGATCTCAGCCCCTCAGCGCCCCATCCTTGCCAGACGATCGTAGATGGCAGTCCACCGCCCTTCCCGGGGGGGCGCCTCGATGACGATCTCGTCGACCCCTCGACGATCCAGATATCGCAACGCTCCGTAGAGCCCGCGAGCATAGCCGTCGGGATCGGCGGGCAAAAAACGCCGATCGGCGCCGTCGCTCCTGCCCGCGCCGCAAAGACCGAGTAAGCCGATCTTAGTACCGACGCCCCGTCGCAGCCCTTCGAACTCCCCGCCCTCTACCATCCGCACCGGGGCGGTGGGCGAATAATGGCGACGCGACAGCCCCGGCGAAGGCCGAGCCTTCAGGTCGTCGACCACCTGGGCTTTGAAATCTCGCACCCTTGCCACCTCGGCCAATTGCTCGGCCCCCACCATACCGGGCCGCAAGATCTCGATCTCATCCCCTACAAGGGCGACCAACGTCGACTCCAGGCCGACCTGACACCCCCCGCCGTCGAGGACCATTTCGATTCGCCCCTCCAACCCGTCGAGCACGTGTGCCGCCGACGTGGGCGACACCTCGGTATAGCGATTGGCGCTCGGCGCGGCCAGCGGCTCACCCACGGCCTCGATGAGCGCACGGGCCACTGGATGGGCGGGCATTCGAATCGCCACCGTCTCCAACCCGGCGCAGACCTCGTCGGGCACCCTCGACGAACGAGGCACCACGATCGTCAGCGGCCCCGGCCAAAATTCATCGGCCAGCCGCTGGGCCAACTCCGGCCACTCAGCGGCCAGCGACCGCGCCTGGTCGACGCTCCACACATGGCAGATCAGCGGATTGGTGGCCGGCCGCCCCTTCGCCTCGAAGATACGGCGCACCGCCCTGGGCGACAGCGCCAGCGCCCCCAGGCCGTAAACGGTCTCCGTGGGAAAAGCCACCAGCCCTCCATCGAGAAGCAGCCGAGCTGCCTGCTCGATCATCTCGTGGCCGGGATCGACTTCAACCTGGTTTATCTCCCCAACAATCGTGGTGCGCTCACTCACCTGAGTTCCCTGGCCGTCAATTGTTGCTGTGGCTGCATCAACCATCCTCGCTTTCGACCTTCTTTTCGCAATAACTCATCGCCTCGGTCGATGACCAGCGCCAGCTCCCCGGCGCCGCAGAGCATCTCATAATCGGTGACCGCATCGCCGGCGACCAGGACGGGCGTTTTGCCGATCACCTCTTCGATGATCGCCATTTTCCCCTCCCGGTAGAGCGCCGGGATACGGGTCTTATCAGTCAGCCGCCCTTCTTCGACGGCGACTCGGTTACCCAGCACTCGCTCCTGAGGCAGTCCGAAGTGATCGGCGAAGGCACGCACGGTCCAAATATTGGAGGCCGACACGATCCAGATCTCCAGCCCCGCCGCCTCCAGGGCGCGCATCAACTCGTAGATCTCCACGAAGGGGCGAATCCCGCGCTGGACCTCGGCCACATGACCGTCGTCGCAGCGATACCGCTCCCGCCGGCGAGGCTCGATTAATTCCCTGGCGATCACCTCTTTGGACCAGCTCGTCATCTCCTCTTCGCTCAGCCCCACGTGCAGGCGCACAGCCCACTCGTAGCAGTCGCGCTTTCCCGCCCGCTGCAGGCGCCGACCGTAGAGGCCGGACATCTGCGCCAGGTAGCGCTCATAGAGAGGAGAGCCTTCCCGCTCGTGCGCCGAAAGCTCCAGAGCCGCTTCGGTGAGCTCACGCAGCGCCTCTCGCCCGTCTTCGGGGTGGACCAACTCCCAGAAAGCATCGAGATCGTAGCGATAGCGCATCTGTTGGACCATAAAATGACCGAATAATTCGCCCACGTCTCCCAGGATGCACGTATTGTCGAAGTCGAAGACCACGGCCTCGCCGGCCGGGGCCCGATCGAGCAGGTCGAGGAGCGCCCGGTGAACCTCGGGATGCCAGCCCCGTGGCGCTAGATTTCGTCGTTGTTCACTGCTCATGGAGCTCCAGCTGGTCAAGAGAAAAGAGTTAGCCCCCTTTGGAACTCTTGTATTACTTCTCAAATTTCGCTACAAGCCTTCGGGCCGGTTTGCCCTACGCCCCACCAGAACGGGGTTGGTCGAAAAAAATGACCGCAGACCGGGGAAGAAAAAAAGTTATTAATCGTTCCGTTTCCGTAACGCGACGCGCCCTGTCGGCCCCCGATCGACGACGATTCGGGGTCCGGCAGATATTGCACAGCACAAGTAAAATAGGAGTTTGTCCCATGAAAGCCGACATCCATCCCGACTACCATCCGGTCGTCTTCGTCGACGGTGAGCACGAGATCATCACCCGTTCGACCCTGACCTCCCAAAAAACCCGTGAGATCGACGGCGTCGAGCATTTTGTGATCCCCGTCGATATCAGCGCCTACTCCCACCCCTTCTATACGGGTAAACAGAAGTTGGTCGACACCGAAGGCCGGGTCGACCGCTTCCTCAAGCGCTACAACCTGCAGCGCAAGGACGAGGAAGAAGAAGCAGACGAAGGCTCGACCTCCGAAGAGGAATGAGCCCCACGCCCCGCCACGACGAACGTCGCGCGGGGCGTTTTCGTTCACCCCTCCCACTTTCTCCCTGCCCACGACGCGGGGAATAGGGAGGGGAGTTAAAAGTTTTTAAAGACAGAGGCGCCTCCACCTCGCTTCGTCGCCCCCCGCTTTTAAATAGCGCCGGGCGCCGGATCGAAAAGGAAAAGGCGCATTGAATCTGATCACAACCGAGAAGCTCCGCTTGCATTCGACTGATTGCGCGCACGGCCGGCCCGATACAACGGGAAGACCGCCACAAGATCCCCTGAAGCGAGGCGGCCCGTCCGCTTCGACGACAACTGGCTTTGCTTTCCACTGGAGAGCAACCACGCGGGTCCCTATGGCCGCGGCATTAACTTGCTGCAGCATCACCACCGGTCTAACCTCTGGCCCCCCCTGCGCCCCGGTCAGTCTCCTGCGGAGCTCACCCACAGGAGCACCCCATGACATTTGCCGAAGCTGCTATCGAAGTCCTCTACCGCGCCGGACGCCCCCTCCATTATAAAAAAATTACTGAAGCGGCCATCCAGGAAGAACTGCTCTCTCATATCGGACGCACTCCGGAGACGACCATGAGCGAGCGCCTCGATCAAGAGGTGAAAAAGAAAAACGACTCCCCCGTGGTCAACGTCCGCCCCGGTGTCTTCAAGCTCGACGAAGACTACGCCAAAAAACTGGAATCGGAAGGCCACAAACGCCTGCCCCTGGGCCAGAAGAAAAAGAAGAAAAAAGAGACCAAGACCAACGGCGCCCAGGCCAAGTCGGCCGACCGCGACAGCTCCTCTCGCGACAGCCGCTCCGACGACTCCTCCAAAAATGGCAAGTCCCGACGCCGACGCCGCCGCTCCCGGGGCAGCAGCAAGCGCCAATCGAAGAGCAATGGACGTCGCAGCGGACGTGGCAGCAACCGCAAGAGCAACCGACGCTCCAAGAGCAAGAGCAACCGACGCTCCAAGAGCAAGAGCGGCCGACGCAGCAGCCGTAAGAGTAAAAACGACCGGAGCCGAAAACGCTCCTCTCGCAAGGACAATCGAAAACGGCGCTCCAGCAAAAAGCGCAGCGCTCAGCGAAAACCCTCCCAGAAGGGCCGCCACCTCAAAGAGGGTCCGGTGCGGCTCAACGATATTGCCTCGGCGGCCCACACCGTTTTGGAGGACAATAACAACAAGCCCATGAAGGTCGCCGATCTGGCCAAGGAAATTTTCGACCGCAAGCTGGTCAAATTCCACACCCACGACGCCACGGCCACCGTTCAGGCTGCCATGGCCGGCGACAACCAGATCCGCAAAAAGAAGGGCAACCGCCCACTGTTCATCCAATACGACCGCAATCGCTGGGGCCTGACCGAATGGGGCCTGTCCCAGGTCTCCATCGAGCGCGAGCAGTCCATCCTGAGCCTCTCCGAAGAGATCCGCCAGGACGCCGTCGAGACCCTGGGCGAAGCCCTGGTCGACATCAAACCGGAGGCCGTCGAGCACCTCGCCCTGACCTTGTTGGAGCGCCTGGGCTATCGGGACATCAAAGTCTCGAAGCGATCCTCTGAGGGCGACGTCTACTTCACCAGTGACTGGCGACAGGGCCTGGCCGATGTGCGCGTATGCATCCAGGTCATGGGCGACGCCGACGAAAATCTGTCGGCCGACGTGGTCACCGAGCTTCGCGGCACCTTGCATCACTACTCGGCCAGCGAAGGGGTCATCATCCACCTCGGCGATATCGACGACGACGCCGTCGAGGAGAGCCGCGAGGAGAAGCTGGCGCCGATCACCTTGATCGACCGCGATACCTTCGTGGAATTGCTCATCACCCACGGCATCGGCGTGCGCACCTATCAGGCGCCGATCACCATGGTGGACACGGCCTTCATCGACGCCCTCGCCACCGTATGAAGCTTTTGCGCCCAGGATTGGTCCCCTACGGCCAGGCGCTGGCGTGGCAACTCGAGCTGCGCCGGCGCCTCCAACAGGGGACCGCCGACGACCCCGTGGGATATCTGCTCTGCCTGGAGCACCCACCGGTGGTCACCCTGGGTAAGCGAGGACGCCTGGAGGCCATCTTCGGCCTCCAGGCCCTTCGCCAACGGGGCACCCAATTTTTCAAAATCGATCGCGGCGGGGAAGCCACCTACCACGGACCTGGCCAATTGGTGATCTATCCCGTGGTCAAACTCGACGCTCTGGGCATGGGGGTGGTCGACGTCATCCGCGGCATGGCCGGCGCCCTCTCGGACACTCTGGCCGACTACGGGGTGGCCGCCGAATACGACGGCGATCATCCCGGATTATGGACCACCGACGAGGTCTTTCGCCACAAGATCGCCAGCGTCGGCATGCGCGTCTCCGGCGGCGTGTCCACCCACGGAGCGGCCATCAACCTGGTCAACGACCTGACCCCCTTCTCGATGTTTGTCCCCTGCGGCATGCCCGAAAGCCCGATGACCCGACTCGCCGACCGCATCGACGATGAGCTCACCATCGACGACTTCACCGAGCGCTTCCTCCCCCGCTTCTCCCAGGTCTTGGGCCAGCCCTTCGACCCCTTTGAGATGCCCCTGCCCCGACGCGACGACTGGGTGCCCCCCATGGCGCTCTAAAAACTCCACAGCGCCTTGCGACGCCGTCCCTGGCATCGGCTACTGCCGACGACGCATCACTCCCAGCAGCACAAGCGCGGCCAATACCGCCCAGCCCGGCCCACCGCCGCCGACGGCGGAGCATCCGCCCTCTTCTGCTTCTTCCTGAGCCTTCTGGGCCGCCTCTTCCTCGGCCCGCTTTCGCTCGCGCTCTTCGATGCTGCGCTGGCGCAGCTCCTCGATGACCCGCTGTAATTCGTCGTGGGCGTCGGCGAATTCCTCGGCGCTGGCGCCGCCAAAGGTGCCGGTGACGGCTTCTTCGGAGACGTTGCCCGCCAGATCGACGGCGCGCACGGCGATCTCCACGTCTTCGGTGAGCCCCACCTGCGGTTCTTCATGTCGGCATCTATCGGTGCGGCCACCCAATCGCACCGCCACCGACTCACCGCCCGCCTCGTCCATCGACGGGGTGACCAGGATCGTCGCACTCTCCTGGCCCTCCTCGGCATCCTCCCAGGAAAACTCGAGAAGATAGCGCATATTCTCGGCGTCGGTGCGATCATCGTCGCCGGTGGGAAAGGTCACGGTCCAATCCCGAAAGATCACGGGGAATTCGTCGTAGACCAACAACTCCAGCTCGGCGCTGACTTCGCCATCGCTCATAGTGGGCGGAGTATCGTCGACTTCGGCATCATCGCTCAGCGTAAAAGACACCTGAGGCCCGTCGGCAATCTTCCACTCATATTCGCCGGGCTCATCGAGGTTGACCTCCAGCGCCACATGGGATGAGGCCCGCTTGGTCAACACCGCGGGGCCCGGCTCGACTCCACTGAGCATTCCCTTCTCAGCGTCGCTCACCTCGGTGTAGTTGATGCTACCGCTATAGCTGAGCCACAGATTCGACGTATTCACCGTCGAGCCGTCCCGCGGGATCGGCTCCAGCTCCGATGAACAATCAACCTCCATGGCCGAGGCGCTCAACGCGCCGGCCAGGAACAACGAAACCGTAGATGCTGCGACTATAAACCTGGTGCTTCGGTGCATTAAAAACGCTCGCGATGAAAATTCCACTGGGGATGATCGAATTCGAATAAGACGTCGCCGAAGTCGCCGTCGGGAGTGACCGTGATTTCTGCATAGCCCTCGCCATCGGTGCGCACCGTCTCGCCCTGGCCTCCGGAGACGACGACCACATCCACCTCGGCCACGCCCACCGGCTCCTCCGTGCCTTTCGTGCCGGCATCGATGACGCGCAGCGACAACCGCACCTCATCACCGACCTCCTGAATCCCCTCCACCTCCGTGGCGAGGTCCATAAAATAATAATACCAACCGGCGCGGCGGAATTGGATATCCGTCTCAGAGAGCGCGCGAGCTCTATTTGAAGACCGGCTCTGGTCCTGCAGTTCCATGCCATGATCGCTGGTCAAAACAACCAACGTCGAGTCGTCGATGCCCAGGTATTCCAGGACCTCTAACAATACGCCCATGCGCTGGTTGACCCGGTGGATGACCGTATAGCGCTCGTGGTCGCCGTGGGGCCCGTGGGCGTGTCCCGCGGTGTCGGTAGAGCCGAAGTTGACGATCGAGAATTTCGGGATCGGAAGCCCCTCCTCACCTCGATTGATATGGTCCTGATAGAGCGTAACAAAGGCCTGAGTGCTGGCGTTGTCCATCACCGCTGCATAATCCTGCAGATCCGCCGGCGGAAGGTCGATAACCGTCTCGCCGATGACCACCGAATCGGCCTCACTGGGCATTGAGAAATCGCCGGGGAGGCGCCGCTCCAGAGTGGCAAACTCGGCGCCCCGACTGGACGGATCGTGAATACTGGCTCCTGCCAACACCCCGTCATTCAGCACGCCATAGGTGCGCATCACCGCCTCGTGAATGGTCTCCACCGGGAGGTTCTCGTGGGCGCTTCCCATCAGATATTCCGTCTCGAAGAGATTGCCGATAGGTGAGGCCTGCACGGCCTGCTCACGAATCCAGAAGTTGTTGTCGATGACGCCGTGGTGGCCCGCCCAGGCGCCGGAGCCCACCGTATTATGGCCGGGATAGGTATTGGACGGGAAATTGGAGATCGAGCCGTAGCGATAGGCCAATCCGCGGCGGAAAAATTCGCGATAATGGCCGATATCGTAATCGTCGCTCTCACTGAGCACCTGGTAGAGCAGCTCGATATTGGTCAGTCCGTCGTTGATGATGATCACCGCGTGGTCGGCCACCGGCTCACCGGCCTCGATGGCGTCCAGGGCCTCCGAGGTAAAGACCTCTTCGAGAACCCGGCCGTCCTGCCATGCCAGATAGAGGTCGTCGCGCAGCCGAAGGTCGGGACCGACCCCGCTGGTCCGATCCACGCCCAGCGCGGCCGCCACGGTGGGGGCGATATCGACCTGGCGGGCCACCTCTTCCACGATCAAGGTCTCGCCACCGTGAATGCTCTCCACCGTGGCGTCGTCTCCGGCGCCGTCGGCGGCGCTGCGAATCCCGGGGCCGAATATCAACAGCGGCGATCGACTCTGCAGGCTTCCCAGATTTCCGTGGGTGCCCAGGCCCCCCGTCGACCAGGTGGCGGGGATGATGATCAGGTCTCCCGTGCGGGGATCGTCGAAATTCTGGGCGATTCGCTCCATGGCGAAGGGATAATTCATCTGCGGCGCCGGGATAAATGATAACCTGGGATCGCCGGCGCCGTAGCCCAGAGACTCATAGGTCGTACCCTCCGGGTTTAGCCCGGCCGACAGAAATTCCTCATAGGTCGACAGCCCCGTGGCGTCCGTATTGGCCAGTGGATTGACCCCGGTCTGCTCGACGATCTCAAATCGCGGCGCCCGCCCGTCGTCGCCGGCGTGGCGCGTAAAGGTGATGCGTCCCTCGTCGACGGCGCCGCCGCTGTAGACGTGGTAATGAATCTCGCCATCGGGCTGGCGCACCGCCGTGGTCACCATCGCCACGTTCGGATCATCTCTGAACGCCGGCAGAGCCAGCAAAAATCGCTCGTGCTGCAGCTCCGTCAATCCCTGCTGAGCCCAGGTCAGATAGGGAATAACCGACTCCCCAAAGGCCAACCCGTCGGGGCAGCACTCGCTCTCTTCGCGGGGCTCGATCTCCACGTCCCCCGCCGGGTCCATAAACCCGTCGACCACCACGCGATGGCCGGCCAGCCCCAGCTCGACCTGAATCTCGCCGGTGCCCTCCGGATCGAGCAGCTCCATGGCCTGCTCCGTCGAGATCGGAAGCGACGTCTCCTCCCGGGCCACCTCCAATAATTCCTCTACACCATCCTCGTAGAGCACGCCCTTGAGCAGCACTTCGTCCAAAATAGTGAACGTCGAGTCGAATTGGCCGGTGAGCACCACGTCTTCGACGCGCAGGCTCATGCCGTCCAGGACAGCGGCAAACCCGCCGAGATCGATGAGCAGCGAATCGGCAAATGCCTCCAGCTCGTAGGAGACGGTGGCCCCCTCGAGGCGAGCCTGAAACTGACAGGTGTCGGGGCTGATCGAGCCCGTATACATGGCGTAGACGTCCTCTTCGGTGTCCGGCACCTCATCGTCACCATAGCTGGTGCGCTCGCCGACGCCGCCGATCATCATCACCGGATCGTCATCCCCCGTACTCATCCCCTGGCCGAAGAGCAGCAGCGGCGGAATGGAGTCGATATAACCGCTTACCAGGCCCACGATGGACTCCGGCTGATTTAGCGAATGGGCCTTTAAAGCATAGGGGTCGCCATCTGGAAGCTCGAAGACCAGCTCACACTCCCCCTGGTTTATCTGGTTCTCCTGATTGTCGTTGTGCTGGTTCTGGTTGGCCTGGTTTTCCTGGTCCTCCTGATTATCGACCAGGGGATCATCTTCGGGCGTACAGGCCGCCAACCCCACACAGAGCGCCAAAACTCCAAGACCCAACCCGCTTCTTCTCAAATCCATTTTGCTCTCCCAGAAATCGACCACCGCCTCAACCCAATCGTGCTGACCGGCAGTATAGGAGATCTCCCCTGGGAGTTCACGGGCAGAATGTCGCACAGCAACAGCGATAGTCGGAGACTGTCGGCCCCACAATCTTCCCGGGGAGGGCCGACAGTCTCTGACTATCGGATCAGTCCACCGGAAGCCGTTCGATATTGGCTCCCAGGGCCTTGAGCTTTTGCTCGATCTTCTCATATCCCCGGTCGATCTGGTGGATATTGTAGATCGTGCTCGTCCCCTGGGCACATAGGGCGGCGATGAGCAATGCCATGCCAGCGCGCACGTCCGGCGACTCCAGGGTGGAGCCGTAGAGCTGAGCCGGGCCCACCACGACCACCCGGTGGGGGTCACAGAAGACGATGCGCGCCCCCATGGCGATCAGGGAGTCCACGAAGAACATACGCCCTTCGAACATCTTCTCGAAGAAGAGCACCGTCCCCTGACTCTGAGTGGCCACCGTAATGGCGATGGACATCAGATCCGTGGGAAACGCCGGCCAGGGGGCGTCGTCGATCTTGGGAATCGCATTATTCAAGTCGTTGTCCACGGTCAGCGGCTGATCGGCGGGCACGAAGAGATCCCCATTTTTGATCTCCGTGTGAACACCCAACTTCTCAAAGGTCATGCGGATCATTCGCAGGTCGTCGGCTACCACCCCTTCGATGGTGATCTCGCTACCCGTCACCGCCGCCAGCCCCGCGAGAGAGCCGATCTCGAGATAATCGGGGCCAATCGTATGTTCACAGCCCCACAGCCCTTTGCTGCCCTCGATGGTCAAAATATTAGTGCCGATGCCGTGGATGCGGGCGCCCATATTGACGAGCATCCGACACAGCCCCTGGACGTGGGGTTCGCAGGCGGCGTTTCGAATCGTCGTCGTCCCCTGGGCGACCACGGCGGCCATGATCGTATTCTCCGTTCCCGTCACCGACGCTTCGTCCAAAAAGATCTGGGTGCCCACCAATTTATCGGTGGTCATCGAGAACCGGTCGCTCAACACCTCGATGTCGGCGCCCAACGCCTCCAGGGCCAGAAAGTGGGTGTCCAGCCGGCGACGGCCGATGACGTCACCGCCGGGTGGGGGCAGCTCGCACTCGCCCATTCGACCCAACATACTTCCCGCGAATAGAATCGAGGCCCGCACCTTTCGGCATAGCTCGCGATTGAGCGCTGTCTTGTCGACGTCTCGGTTCTGAATCTTGACCGTATTCTCATTGACCCATTCGTGGCGGCCACCCAGGTCCTGCATCACCTCGAGCATGACCATCACGTCGTTGATGCGAGGCACATTTTTCAAGGTGATCTCTTCATCGGTCAATAACGTCGCCGCCAGGCAGGGCAGCGCTTCGTTTTTGCTTCCCCCGGGGCGAACCGATCCGGAGAGTTTATGACCACCTTCGATGACGAATTTTTCCATGACTGCACTCGCGACTACGACTAAGGGCTGATAGACGGGCTAAATTAAGACTGCGGCTGTGTATCACGACCGCAAAGGGTGCTACAACTCTCGCTCCCCGCTCGTGAGGAGCTGAATACATTCCCCGCCCCATCTGTTCCAAACCTACTATGCGACCGAAACTGTTCCGAGATCCCATCCACGACATCATCGCCTTCGAGCTCGACGACCCGGTCGAGCACGTGCTCTTCGAGCTCATCTGCACCGCCACCTTCCAGCGCCTTCGCAGAGTACGGCAGCTCGGATTTGCGGGGCTTATCTACCACGGCGCCGAACATAGTCGATTCGCTCACTCATTGGGGGTGGTCCATATCGCCCGGCGCATGGTGGAGAGCCTGGGGGCCCAGGTCGACGACGACACGCGCATGGAGGTGCTCGGCGCTGCTCTACTGCACGACGTGGGCCACGGCCCCTTTAGCCACGCCATCGAAAAAGTCACGGGCACCCACCACGAGGAGTTTAGCCGCCGAGCCATCCTCGACCCCGACGGCGACGTTCACGCCGTGCTGAGCAGCTACGCCGACGATATGCCCCGGCGCATCGCCCGCTATTTCGGCCCTCGCCACGAATTTCCCACGGAGCGGCGCCTCTGGCGCGACATCGTCTCCTCCCAGCTCGACGCCGACCGCCAGGACTATATTTTACGCGACGGCCACGCCACGGGCGTCAAGATCGGCATGTACGATTTTGAGCGCATCCTGGCCATGCTCACCACCTACGAAAACACCCAGGCCGACGGCTCAAAGGTCACCCGTCTGGCCGTCAGCTACCGGGCCCGGGAAGCCGTCGAGGATTATCTCATCGCCCGCTTCCATATGTTCAAACAGGTCTACCTCCACAAGACGGTGCGATCCGCCGAAAAGATGCTCGAGGCCGTCCTTCGACGGGGCGCCGAGCTCTACGGTCAGGGCCAGCGGTGGGAGGCATTGGCCGACGACTCCCCCTTGCTCAGACTCTTGGCGGGCCAGAACCTGTCGACCGCCGAATACCTCTCCGTCGACGACACCGACGTGTGGATGATGCTCAAGGTCTGGCAACATAGCGACGACGCCGTCCTGGCCAGGCTCAGCCGGGGCTTGCTCACCCGAAACCTCTACAAGACGGTGGACCTCGACAATAACGACCCCGTCATGGTGGCCCGGGTCATCGACCGAGCCACCGAAATCGCCAACGATCTGGGCCTGTCGTCGACCTATTGCGTCCTCGTCGACCGCGCCAGCGATACACCCTACCGGCCCTACGATCCCTCCCACCCCCAGGTGAGCAACCATATCCCCGTCGTCGAACGGGACGGCTCGGTAGTCCCCATCGAAGAGGGCAGCGATATCGTCCACCTTCTGGGCCGCGACTCCTACAATATGGTGCGGCTGTGTATCCCCGACGAGATACGCCGAGAATTGGACCACGCTCTGGCCGGCGCCTGACACGAGCCCCCTCAGTTCTGGCAATGGCCCTGACCACCTGTGTCAGCGTCGTAAATCGGCCTCTCCTCTGTGTGGATCGAAAGGCCATTGCAGCCGTAGACGGTGCCGCCATTTCGCAGCACGATCCCGTGACTTTCAATTTCGTCGATAGTGAGGTGGGCTTGCTCGAGATCAGATCCGTCAAGAGAAATGGCTGCTGTCTCGTCATGAACCCAGGGCGCCGTCGTGACGTTGGGAATCCCGGCATGAAAAATATGGACATAGGTAAATTGAACTCGCCCCGCGTTGGCCTCTAGATCAACATAAAATCCGTGCCATTCTCCGGGTTCACCGTTTCGACCGCGAAAGACGATC
>SLJM01000406.1 GCA_007135085.1 Myxococcales bacterium | reverse complement strand
GCGGCGATCGAATCACCGAGCAATATCTCGAGGAGTTCGACGATATCTGGACCACGGCCAAAGATCTGTCCACGTCGATGTGCAAGTTGATGAAGGATAGCGATCAGTTGACCTGCGACGACGAGGTACAGCCCGGCGACGTGGTCATCAGCGAGGTTCATTTCGACGGCTGGAATTCCGAGGTAGACCCCAGCGACCATACGGGGCCCCTCGATCAGCGACGGCCCGTGACAAACGACCAATTCGTGGAGCTCTACAATACCACGGATCGGCCGATCAACCTGTCGCTGTGGACGTTGCATAATGGCCACGATATCACCATGGGCTTTTCGCCGGGGACGGTGATCCAACCGGGGCAGAAGTTTTTGGTCCTCGATCACAATACGGTGCCACTTTCCGAGGGCGATCCCCAGCGCGGTTACCACGCCTTCTTGAACCCCGATTTCGTGCTCAATACGGCCAACGACCCCAGGCTGCGAAGCCTGAACTTAAAGAAGGCGTCGATGAACCTTTCGATCCGCAATAGCCGGGCCGTGACCATCGACCGCGCCGGCAACGGCGGCCCCGCCTTCTTCGGCGGCCGCGACGGCGATATGAACTACTCCATGCAGCGCATCATCGAGGACGACGGCACCGTCGGCGACGGCACCCGCCGAAGCAGCTGGCAGCTACCCCAGGTCAGCCAGGGCGGCGCGAACGTCCACCCCGATTTCCGGTCGTTTATCATTGCCCAGCCCGGGGAGTGAAGAACGACAAGGCATTTACCGCGAAGGGCGCGGAGGACTCTAAGGTGGCATCGGGGTTAGAGCGTTCCCCTTTGTGATCTCTGCGACCTTTGCGGTAGGTTCTCCGTTCGGTGACCTCGATGGTCATATCCCGGACAAGGATTGGAGAGCGTATGTCGTATAAAGTTCTGGCCAGAAAGTGGCGTCCCGATCATTTTGACGAGGTCGTGGGGCAGGGGCACGTGGCGCGGACGTTGATCAACTCGATCGAACAAGATCGGGTGGCTCATGCCTATTTATTTTGCGGTGCGCGAGGGGTTGGGAAGACGTCGACGGCCAGGATTTTGGCCAAGGCGATGAATTGTAAGCAGGGGCCCACGGCGCGGCCCTGCTATGAGTGTTCGTCGTGCACGGAGATCTCCGACGGGCAGTCGGTGGACGTCTTCGAGATCGACGGGGCGTCGAACCGGGGCATCAACGAGATCCGCGAGCTTCGCGAAGGGGTGCGCTATGCGCCCAGTCGAGATGAGAAGAAGATCTACATCATCGACGAAGTTCATATGCTGACCACCGAGGCTTTCAACGCCCTGTTGAAGACCCTGGAGGAGCCGCCGCCGCACGCGATCTTCATCTTCGCCACCACGGAGCCCCAGAAGATCCCGGTGACGATCCTGAGCCGATGCCAGCGCTTTGATTTCAAGCGGATCAGCCAGCAGGACATCGTCGAGCATCTCGAGAAATTATGCGAACACGAGGGGATCAACGCCGAAAAAGCGGCCCTTCAGGTCATCGCTCGCCAGGCCAACGGCGGGATGCGCGACGCCCTGAGCCTGCTCGACCAGATCATCAGTTTCTCCGGCGACCAGATCACGGAGCAGGAGATCACCGAGATCCTGGGGGTGGCCAATCGCAAGCACCTCTTCGATCTGAGCGAGGCGGCGTTGGCCGGCAATGCGGAGCAGGCCCTTGTGGTCTTGGACGACGTCGATCGCTACGGCTACGACCTCCAGCAATTTGCCTCGGAGTTAGTGACCCATTTCCGAGATCTGATGGTCACCGCCGTGGTGTCGGAGCCCGAGAAGGTCACTCAGCTCACGGAGAGCGAGCTGGCGCTTGCCCGAAAGCAGCTCCAGGGGCTGCCCTCGGAGCTGTTGCACCGCTATTTTTCGGTCATGGTCGACGGCGCCCAGAATATGAATCGCTCGGCCTACCCGAAGCTTATCTTCGAGATGACTCTCGTGCGGCTGTGCGAGCTGGAGCCCATGGAGAATCTCGACGTATTGGTCGAGCGGCTGGCCCTTCTGGAAGAGAGCCTCGACGGCGACGGCGGACCCGTGCAGTGGCCTGAGCCGTCTCGTGGAGGCTCGAGCGGCGGTGGTTCGTCGCCGAAGGCAGCCCCGGAGCCGGATCCAGAACCGGACCCGGAACCGGAACGGTCACCGGCCCCGGATCCAGAACCGGAACGGTCACCGGACCCGGAGCCGGATCCAGAACCGGAACAGTCGGCAAAACCCCAGATTCCCGAGCCTCTGCGTCCTCGTGAAGCAGACGAGTTGGAGCTTCCCGACGTGGACTCCCTTCAGAGCGCCCCCGATAGGTGGCGGGCCGTCGTGGATTTTATCCGCCAGAACAACGCCCCGGCGGCCCATACCTGCGAGCACGCCCTGGCCGAGAAATTCGACGAGGGAAAGGTGATCCTGCGTTTTGAAAAGGGCTTCTTCGACCTCGCCAGTGAACCGGAGCGCCGACAGGTCATCGAAGATGGGATCGCCACCTTATTCGGCCCTGGTTGGACGACGGTCATCGAAGAGCAGGAGGGCCCGTCGGAAGCCGAAGCGTCGGGCAAAACGATGGCCCAGGAGCGGGAAGAGGATATCCAGCGCCGCCGCGACGAGTTGGCCGAGCAGCTTCGAGAAAACCCGGCGGTCAAAGCGGCCCGCGAGTTATTTGAGGCCGAAGAGCCGCGAATCTCGGTGCGGTTGTTTGATGAGTAATGAGGTGAATTTCTAGGCAGCATTTCGGGTTGTCCCCCTTCGAGAAGCAGACCAATGGGCGATGCGCGTGACTCCCAGAAGACCGACGACGCCACAGGTGGGCAGGCATGGGAGACCGCAGACTCAACAGAGTTGATGCCCAGGCCATCGATAGGAGTCGCTGAGCGTCGTAACGATCTGCGCCGACGTGTTCATGACCGGCGAGGATGGTATGAGGATCGGTGTCGTCGACAGAGTGGTCGCCGAACGGGCGCCGAGTCACGGGGGGGGCGGTCCTCGGCACCCGACTTCGGTGAAAGTCAGGTGGGCCAGGGCTTCCTGGGGGGATGTGGTGGGAATGCAGATGTAGATCGCGCCATCGTTAGCTCGCTCAACTATAATCCCTCCATCTCGCAGACCGGATCGCCTCCAAATGGCTTTGGTGTGACGAGGCCTTATGATTTCACCCTGAGCAATATCGACGTGACATTAACGGGGGATAGCTTTACGGTACGGGCAACGGTAGACAACCCCATCACTTATCAAGTGCGTACGGATCTCGGGCCAAGTGGACAGGTTTCCATTGAATCGAGTTCTGACGACGACATCAGTCAGGGTAATTATAAACAAGTCGCAGGCGACCTCACGCCAGACATGAGCGACCTCAACGGTAGGCCGCCGCGCGAAGAATTCTGGGCGCGGGATCTCACGATCAGACATGAGCTCTTTCATTGTACGGAAGGTCGGGATTTCGCCCGGGATGGTGTGAATCGCGCTGAGACTTGGCTAAACAACCAGAGCGCTAACAATATCCAGGGCGTTCAGGATTTTCTCTCGGTGATCCCGGAACGGGTAGCTGCAGTCAGACGAGCGAATATGACGTATCCGGGACGGGAGGAACGTGCCTACGGGGACGGAGCGCCCCATTATAGGGCCCGTGCCGAGGAGATTCGCAGCAAGGGTGATGATGAGGAATTTGGGGAATGATGCCGGCTTCCACCATCGAGATGCGCCGGCTACGAAGAGGGGGCGGAGGTTGACGGAAGGAGGAGTCTTCAGGCGTCTTCGCTGGATTTTCTTGGCTTTAATCCTCGTCTCTGTGGTCGTCCAATGCAGACAACCTACACCGGTGAGCGACATGTCATCGAATGACTCCGGAGAGAATAAGTATCAATATCAGATGCCGAATCTGGAGGTGCCGGATCCACCCAGCGATCTTCCCTACTCCCAGGTAGAGACCTATCTCAACGAACAGATTCTGCTGGTGAATGGATTCTCGCTGAAAAAGGAGGCATTGATCGAGTTATTGAAGACTGAGCGCGCGGTATTGCAGGCCGCCGCAGCCCATGTTGCGGGTGCTCGTCTTGTGAAAGAGGCCGTGCCGCACCTGGAGGCAGTTCTCGAGGGAGTTGATGATTATGTGGGCGTCGAAGCCGCCTATGCGCTTGCACGCATGGGGGTGGATTCGGGGAGGGAAGCGCTGAAAGATTTTCTGGAACTTCCAATAGACGCCTATCTCGCCCCGCCAATCGCAGCAGGATACCTGGCTCAACTAGGGAGTCCCGCGGGTATTCCGGTCATCATCGAGGCGTTGTCGGCCGATTCGACGAGTCGGAAGTCGGCGGTGAAACAGTTGTACTTTCTCGTGCCTTTTGATGGGCAGGAGTTGGACGATGGCGGGCGATTGGATGTTTTCTCTCTCTTTGACACAGCACTTCACGACGAGAAACTCCATATCCAGTGGCAAGCCCTGGTTCAACTGCGCGCACTGAAAGACAAGGCCTCCCGGGAAATATTGGAGTCTTTCATAGCCCGCACAACGGATGAGTCGAATCGACGACTCGCTGTGGAGATTCTCGATGATCTCGAAGCGGATTAATTCTGTATTAATCCGAAGATACGGATCGAGTGGTTCCTGGGGGAGGTGTTGACGGGAAATAAGGTGGTCGATGGTGGGTGGTTTGACGTAGCAAAACCAACCAACATCTATCTGAGGATCGAAGCCAACCGAGATTCATCGAACCGAAGAATCATCGCTCAAAACCGCCAGGTCCAGCCCACCGTCCAGGTTCGTTCGTTGGTCAGGGGTTGGGCCTGCCAGGTGCTGTCGAGATGCAGGTTTCGCCGCAGCCTGGCGTTATATTGCTTGACTCCCAGGTAGCTGCTCGTGGCGGCGCCGGCGTAGGTGAAGGCTGTGGTCGCCAGGCCGAGTCGAAAGATCTGTGATTGGTTGTTGACCAGCCCGTAGCCGATGAAGATTCCCGAAAAGGTCAGGGACATCAGAGCGATGGTGCCCAGGGCATATTGCTCGGCGTAGAAGTTGCCCAGTCCGGGCAATGCCAGCGAATATAGAACGGCCCGGCGGCGCTGGAGGCGCGAGGTCTCGTACATTTCACGGCGGTGCTGGTCGTCGAAGAGGCGGCGCTCTTGCTGGAGCTGTGCGGCTTCGTCGGGGGTCACCTCTTGAGGCGCGTCACCGCCGTCGGCCTGGTCGGCCGCGGCCGGCAGGCTAAAGAGCAGGCCCGCGCTCACGATGAGAATGGCTAAGGGGAGTCGGTTCATAGGTCCAGGCAAAGTAGGTCGTCCGTACTCGAGGGGAGTGGTCCCTGTCACAGTTAGTGATGTTGACACCCCCCGGATTTATGCCACAACGATCGCGTTTTCAACTCTGGAGGTCATCGAGAAGAATGAAACCACGAAGGGCGCGAAGGGCTCAAAGGTTGATGGTGGTGATTCGATGAGCGAGATGAGTTCGGAAAATTGGAGTTGAGGAGCGGAGAGGAGAATGAAACCGCGAAGGTCGCAGAGGGCTCTAAGGGGGGGTGGTGGTGGTTCGGAGAGTGAGATGGTTCGGAGAAATATAATTCATCGCAGGGTGAAATTAACAACTAACTACTTAACGACAAGAGAGCGAAGCGAACAAAACCACGAGTGAGCGAAGCGAACAAAACCACGAGTGAGCGAAGCGAACAAAACCACGAGTGAGCGAAGCGAACAAAACCACGAG
>SLJM01000264.1 GCA_007135085.1 Myxococcales bacterium | reverse complement strand
CCCGATGGCTTCTCCGCCGTGGCCGACTACGATGCTTGCTATCAGGGCGTGGACACCGACGACGGCGACGTCTGCCTCTACACCGACATCTGTGGCGAAGAGGTATTTTGCCGCGCCGACGCCGCCCTGGACTGTCAGACCAGCTACGAGATATGCCCTGACGGCTTCTCCGCCACCGACAGCGATTGCAGCGCCGCCGGCGACAACACCTGCTTCTTCGGCATGGGCTGTGACGACCTGACCTGGTGCGAGCTCGACTGAGCCACTTCGACAGCGGCACGGGAGTTGTTCCAGCGACTATGCTTAATTTTTCGCCAGAAGGAAGATTATGACCTCTACCGCAACCTCCCGTGTCGCTTCCCCACTTGGTACCCTCCTCTGCCTGATCGTCGCACTTGCGGGCTGTCAGCCTGAGCTGGAGCGCTCCGGGGAACGTGCCAACGACGGCGGCGACCTCGCCAGGGTGGCGACCACCGGCGACTACCAGGATCTCCACAACCTGCCCGATCTCTTCGACGGCTATTACCAGAGCCTCATGGGCAAACCCGACCTGGCCGACGTGGCCACCTCCGGCGACTATAACGACCTGTTAAACCGGCCCGACGGTGGCGGCGCCGGGGCCTCCGGCCAGGTCGTCCAGACCGCGGAGTCGCTCATCGATGACGGCCCCCAGGGCGAATATATCGTCCTCGACTGGGACGGTGACAGCGATATCGTCATCGACTCCATGGCCACCGGCTCGGTCCCCGTTGGCCGCCCCTTTCTCATCGAGATCCCCCGAACCATCGCTGACTCCGGCGGCCCCGGCGGCCACGGCACGGCGTCCCTGGGCAATTATGTGGAGTTCCAACACGGCGACTCCATCGTCGCCCGTGCCAACGCCGATATCTCCTATCGGGCAACTCCCAACGCCAACGACTGGCGAGGCGACAACGCCGCCCTCTTCGAACTTCTGGAGTTCGTCAAAAACGACGACGGCCAATATCTATTGACCCGCCTCCCAGATTCGCGCAGCGGCTATACCCACGGCGATCCCCAGACCGTCCCCGGCACGTCGAGCCGAACCGGCTTTGCCTGGGAGCGGCGGGCCGACGGCACGGCCCACCTGACCAACGGCACGGTGCGCATCCCCGCCTACGCTGTCGGCGGCAACCAGCCCCGATTCCGCCTCGAATTCGTCTGGCCCTTTCGCTTTGAACAACACCACGGCAACCACCGAACCGTCCAATTCGGCATCAGCACCAAGACCACCGACGTCTATTGGTCGGCCCTCTCCGTCCCCCGCAACAGCTCCACTAATCGCTCGGGCATGTTGGTCAACGTCTACGTCGACCCCGCCTCCCAGCACCTGGTCTCCTCCGGCGACTCCGTGGCGGTCACCATCATGGCCACCGGTAACTGGCGCCTGCCTTCGGACCAATGGTAGGGCTCACGCTCTTATCGCCGCCGGCCCAGGCGCTCTTCGACGACCGCCACTTGCTCGTCCATCTCCTCCGCCAGCCGCGCTGCGACCTGCTGAGCGATAAACTCGTAGACCTTTTGCACCTCGTCGTCGCTCACTTCAGCGGGAATTTCCAGCTCCCGCGGTGACGTGACGAAAGCCTCAAAGACCTGCTCGCTCCCCCCGAAGGAGGGCTCTACCCAGGTGATGACCAGCCGCACCTCGATTGAACTAAAACTTGGGCCGTCAACGGTTTCGTAGATCACCTCTCCCGGAGCCGCAAAGAGTGTGATCACCACCGTGGGCTCCGACACGTGGGGCGCCGACAAAAAGGATTCGAAAAAGCCTCTGTCGCGATTAATCGGCCCCTGTTCTTGTCGTCGCGGAGCCACCGGGGGACCTCCGCCCAATCCCGCCGACAGGTCTCCAAATGCACTCACATCACCGATTAGCTCTTCGTCAAATAGGCTGTCTATCTCAGCGAAGTCTGCCATCATCGCCTCGTGCATCGCCTCGTGGATTCCGGTACTTTCGATGTCGATCTCGACCATATCCCCCGAGGCTGATTCGCCTGCTCTCGGCGCTTCAATTGAGGGCTCGGCCACGACCTCCCGGGCCACCGGCTCAGCGCGAACCTGCCTCTGCAACTCAAATTGGCCATCCCCTTTGGTAAACGCCACGAATTGACGGATCTCCTCTCGAAGCTGGTCGCGCTGCGTATAACTCAGCTGACCATTGTCGATGCCGAAGTTTTTCTTGGAATACATATACCGGCGCTCCAGGGTCTCTCCCTCTACGGACAGATCCCTATGTCCGAAGACAGCGTCCTGCACCGCGTCAAATAAGACCTCCACCGACAGGTCACGCTCGATTCCACGTCGACCGTGCATATAGGGCAAGGCCGAGCGATATAGAAAGAAGTGGTCCCCAGACTGAAAGAACTGTGGAACGCCTAAATTGGCCAATCCCTCAACGGTCCCCTGGGAGAGATCCATCGATCCGTACCAATTCTTTGAGAGATTCTCATAATCCTCAAAGCGCGGCGAGATAACGGGCCGTATCATCAACCCCACCTGGCCGTCGGGCTCCTGAGCGGCAACGCGAAGAAGGTGATCTGCCAACTTCACCAATCCCTCGCTATCTTCATCGACCTTCAAACGCTCTCGTCGATGCTCGTAGACCACCTCGAGGCGCTCTCTTAGGACTTCTTCATAGGCAATAGAAGGCCGCCTCAAAAACCGATGAATCTCTCCCATATTAAAGGTGGCAAGAATTCGCGTGGTCTCCAGGTCGTCGCAGACCACTTCGTCGAGTCGACGGGCCGCCCGACTTATACCGTCGCCAAAGCGATCGCAGAGGTCCTCGAATTCTCGAAACTTATCGTATCCCTCCACGTCGTGCTCCAGGAGGGCGGCGATCATATCGTCGTGGCTATCGAGCACGGCCTCCACCTTGTCGGGCTGCACCATGAAGGCGACGCCAATCGTCAGTGGTATGGTCAAAAAGAAGATATTGCCCATCACGGCGCTGGTCAGCTGCACGAAAAAGCCGTTGAATACAGAGTCGCTCGACGGCATCGACAGCATCGGCTCTTTATAGTCGTCCTGCAGGTCTTGGAGCGACCCGTCCATGGTCTTGCCGTCGAACTCGGCGATCTTCTTTGCCGCCCCCTCCAAATCTCCCTCGTAATCGTCGGCAAGGCTCAGCGTATCCCCCCCGGCGGTACGAATCTCGAAGGTGTCCAGGGGATCTCCCGTACCCTCTGGCAAGCTCGCTGTGGCGTGTTCCCAGGCGTGGACGACCACCTTCTCGGAACGGGCCGTGACCACCCCGGCGGGAAAGAGATAGTCCCCGAATTTATAGCCCCGCCGAAATTGGAGGTATCGCTGAAAGATCGGCCACCATATCAGGGTAATCGGCCCTGCCACAGTCAGCGTCAACAACATCAATAAGGTCAGATCGAAAAATCCGGCAAACGCAAAAGCAGGCCTGGAGATATGAAACGCCACCAGCGCCGCACCGAGCACCGTCGTCGCCACTCCCACCGCCAGCGACCGCTGCCAGATTTTCCTCTTTGGCCAGGGCCGAAATAACAGGGGCTCCCCCTGGGCTTCTCCATTCAATAAGGCACGGACTCGTTTGGCCGTCTTATTCTTGTCTTTGCGAATAATCTTCTTCGACCACCCCGACGTGGGTATCTCCAGATGGATATCGGGCACCCGTTTCGCGTCACGCCCCGGGGCCCCGGTCGACTCTCCACGACGGACCTTCTTTTTCTTCGCTCGGGCCCGCTTCTTCTTGGACGCCGAGTCGATGGCCGAGAAAATACTGGGAGCGCCACCGGGAGGAGGTGAGCTCTCTTTTCCAGCACAATTCTCACAAAGCGGCACACCTACGGTGGCATCAGTGCTCCCCGAAACTTCCACGGGGTTGGAGCAACGGGGGCACTCTTTTATCTCGGCCATCTGGTGAGCCTCATTCTTTTAAAACCACCTGGGCTTGCGCTTCCACTTCCACGTTGGCTTCCTGCCGGGCCTGCCGCGCCGCTTCTTCGATCTCCTGGGCCAGCGCCGACGAGACGGTGTCCATCTCTTGTACCTGATCGAAGAGCTGGTTGAAGGTCAGGTTCTGCTCAAAGGCAAGCACCGTCTCCTCGTCGTAGAGCTCCAACTCGTCGACCATCTGATCCACATTCTGGCGGAAATAGGTCTGGGTCTCGGTGACGAAGCGGCTGGTCTCGTTGACCGCCTCGGTCAACGCCTCCAGCGAATGCTTCATCTCGAGCATCACCACCGAGGCGTCGGCGGCTGCTCCAATGGCCTGAATCTGACCGGCGATGACGTCCAATTTCTCGCTCGCCGCCGTCACATACAACGTGATGTCGTCGCGAAGATAGGCAATGGTCTCGGCGAGCTGACGGGTATTGTCCTTGAGGCGCTCCAGCCGGGTCTCGGCCGTGCTATATAATTTGAGCAACCCCGCATGACGCGCCAGAACCCGCGTCGCCCTGTCGATATGAGCCTGTAATTGCCGACCCTCAGCCGATTCCAGACCTGCCGCGTCACGCCTGACCGCCAGCCTGGCTTTGACCGCCTCCACCTCATCGATTCGAGCCGCGGCGATCTCCTCGTTTTTGGCTGATTGGACGATCCTCTCGTTGAGGCGTTCGATCTCGTCGAAGAGATTGACCTGGGCCACCTCGAGTCGGTCTGCAAATTCGGCGGCCTCCCGCACCCGCACAGCGCTCAATTCGTATTGGGCGCGCAACATCTCCTCGATGGAGTTGCGGGTGATGATCCGGTCCTGAAACCAGGGTAATTTGGAAAACATATCGCGCAGGCTGCTGGTCAACCCGCCGCGCTCTCGCTCGCGCTGCAGGTGGTCCGACAGATCGCGCATCTTGTCCAATTCTCGCCCCAGCGCCCCCTGCAACTCCTCGTTTCGATTGCGCAGGGCGTTTAGCTCGTCGACCTGCTCGTTCTGCAGACGTCGCTCGGAGTGGATCGTACCCTCGAGCTCGCGCACCGAAATGCCCTCGCCATGGTACTGCACCTCCCGCTCCAAAATCTCGATATCCCGGTCTGTCATCGCCATTGCCTCATCTGGTCGCTATAACGCCGTGAGCAGACGTTGATGGTGATGGATGCAAAGCCGAGAGCGGGCTGAACAAGGCGCGAAACACAGGCAATGCAGCGCATCGTCGAGTATTCGTAACACAGTCCAGGTCGTTCTCGGCAAAGCAGGCGCGCCATCAACATCTGCTCACGGCGTAGTACTTCACTATTCGCAGCGACCGAATGTGACACGTACAACACGATTTTTCCAGCGATCTGACCGTTTAGAGTGTGCTCCACGTCGATCGGCAAACGTATTTCTGAGGAGTATCAAACCTTCAAGACTCAGGCCTCGGCGCCGGCGACGAGCTCTTTCAACTTTTCACTGTCGAAGGGCTTGAGCAGAAGGCGAGGCTCCACCTCTTCCAAAAACCTGGTCGCCCTCGGCGTGAACGCCCCACCGGTGATAAATACCATTTTCGGAAGGACCTCGGGATGGGATTCGCCGAGGTTCTCCCATAGATCCATCCCGGTGAGGTTTGGCATCATCAGATCGCAGAAGACGATATCGTAGTGCTCGCCACGGTCGAGAGCATCGAGAAATTCATGGGGATCACTCATGGTAAAAACCTCATGGGGAGGCTCCAGGATCCGCCGTGCAACCTCGCCCATCTCGGCCTCGTCGTCGATAAATGCCACTCTGCGAGTCTGGTCGTACGCCGCGGAGGAACGCTTT
>SLJM01000432.1 GCA_007135085.1 Myxococcales bacterium | reverse complement strand
TCTACGAAGCCGAAGGCTGCGCCGACTATCCCATGCTGACTCTCGACGCCGAGGGTGAAATCTTTGCCGAGCCCTTCGACGACGGCTCGGTCTTCGGGGTGGTCGACACCCACTCCCATATCATGTCCAACTGGGGCTTTGGCGGCGCCGGCATCTACCACGGCGCCCCCTTTCACCCCTTTGGCGTGCCTCACGCCCTGCCCTCATGCGCCATGTTCCATGGTGAGGAAGGGCGCCAGGACCTCTTCGGTTACGGCTACGATCACGGCGACGAGCTCGACGAGACGGCGCTCATCGCCGGGCTGGCCAACGGCGAAACCCCTGAGTTCAACCACCATACCGAGGGCTATCCCGACTTCACGGATTGGCCCAACGCCCACAGCAGCTCCACCCACCAGACCCAATATTATCAGTGGATTCAGCGCGCCTATATGGGCGGGCTGAGGCTGATCGTGCAACACGCCACGACCAACGAGATGATCTGCAACCTCCTCAAAGGCACGGGCGCCCAGCCCACGCGCTACTCCTGTAACGATATGGAGGCCGCCGACCGCTCGTTGGAAGAGATGTTTAAGATGGAGCGCTATATCGACGCTCAGCACGGCGGTCCCGGCAAAGGTTGGCTGCGCATCGTCACCAGCCCCGAGCAAGCCCGGGAGGTGATCAACGATGGGAAATTGGCGGTCGTGTTGGGGCTGGAAGTGTCGATCCTCTTCGACTGCTTTCTGGTCCCCCCCGAGGGCCAATCGCGGTGTACCGAAGAAGATGTCGTCCAGGCCCTCGATCACTACTACGACCTGGGCGTGCGGGTCCTCTTTCCGGTCCATAAATTCGACAACGCATTCTCCGCCGGCGACGGGCACCGCGAGCTCATCGAGATCGGCAACTTCGTCCACACCGGACACTATTCAAACTTCACCGACGACTGTCCCGATCTGCCCACCATCTTCGACTCCGGCGACGTGGCCTTCGGCGACCTCAACGAACCGCGGGACGACTATTTTGCCGATCCCCCCGTCGATATGAGCGGCTTTGCAGACGACCCATTCGACGCCCTCTTCCCCCACTTCTCCCTCTTTTTGGGCGACTCCCTTCAGGGCGATTATTGCCAGAACGCAGGGCTCACCGACCTCGGTGAGTTTTTGCTGGTGGAGATGATGAAGCGAGGCATGATCATCGAGATCGATCACTTCCCCCGTCGCAGCTATCAGCGGGCCTTCGAGATGCTCGAGGAATATCAATATCCGGCGGCCGGGACCCACGCCAACAACAACCGCGGTGAGCTTTACGCCCTGGGTGGCATCTCCAAATTCAACTTTGGTCGCTGCAACGACCCCAATAACCCCGGGGGCCGCGCCGATCGACTGCGCCAACGCGTCGAGCTCATCGAATTCCACGGCGGCTTCCCCGCCGAGGGATTTGGCTTTGACTTCAACGGTTTTGCCGGCGCCCAGGGTCCGCGCTTCGGGGAAAATAGCGTCTGCGGCCCCGACCAGGAAGACCCCGTGACATATCCCTTCACCTCTTACGACGGTCAGATCACCTTTACCGAACCCCGGGTCGGAAACCGCACCATCGACTTCAACACCGAGGGCATGGCCCATATCGGATTGATGCCAGAGCTCATCGAAGACGTGCGAAACGACGGCGCCACCGACGAAGATCTCATCCCCCTCTTCAAATCCGCCGAGGGCTATATCCGCATGTGGGAGCTATCGGAGTCCCGCGCCTCAGCCATCGCTGAGTAATCCACGCATCCGCGAATCACACAAAGCGTTGATCGACGCTGAACTTTTCGGGAAATTTAGCTTCCACGGTCTGATAAAAGGCGCTGATCTCACGCATATCGGCCTCGAAATCACCGCTGGGCTCGATGACCTTGCCCACGCCGGCCTCTTTTTTCCCGTAGTCCAGATAGCCCAACAAAATGGGCACACCGGCGCCGCGGGCGACGTGATAGAAGCCGCTCTTCCACCTCTCGCGCAGGCTCCGCGTACCCTCCGGCGTAATCGTAATCGCCAGGTCACCCGGGGTCTCGTCGAAGAGGTTGATCATGGCGTCCACCATGCTGATCCGATCTGTCGACCCATCCTTCGGACTGCGGTCGATGGCGATGCCGCCGAGGTGCTTCATCATGATGCCCTGGGGGAATTTCATCCAAGACTTCTTGACCGTAAATCGCACCGGCAGATCAAGCCTGTCGAAGGCCACCAATGTATAGACCAGGTCCCAATTCGACGTATGCGGCGCGGCGATGACCACGCATCGGCGATGATTGACGAGGTCTTCCCCCTTGAGAGTCCACCCCTGTCGATCGAAGAATTTGTTGAACAGCGCTCGGTACATCCTGACTACTCCGATGTCGGCTAACGCCGGCTGAGATTAGACCGTATATAGTAGGAAAATTGTAATCGGTCTATTATTTCGATAAATAATTGGCTTCGTTCGTCAATGCTATTTTTCAAATTTATCAAGCAGAGAATGATGATGAATAGATATGCCCTGGCCCTCCTGGTCGCCACCTTCTGCGTTCTCCCCGCCTGCGGCGGCGATGACGACCCAACCGATTCCAACCAGAATCAGTCCAATCAGAACCAATCCAATCAGAACCAGTCCGAGAATAACAATTCCAATACCGAGCACCCCAGCCGAATCTATGAGGACCACGACGACTCCACCCTATGCCTGGTCCCACGCGGCGAACTTTCGATGGTCCTCGACGAGGAAGTGGACATCGAGGCCGACCAGGATCTGACCCTGGCAGTCACGATCTTTTTGCTTACATGGTCGGGAAGTGGTTCGGTGATCGAAGAATATTGCACGGTGGAACTCGAGGAAGACCAGACTCTGCGCGTCCACACCTACGTGGCATACGGTCAGGGCGGTTCCTCCTCGGGCGGAGACAGCACCGCTCCCGACCGGCGGTTTTTCGAATGCGACGCCCCCGCCCTTGAAGCCGGCCAATATTCGGTCATTCACGGGGAACAAACCTTCCAGCTAGAAGTGCCCTCTCAGTCCAACCTCGATTGCGGCGACAGTGAATTTAACCAATTCTCCCATCTCTTTGATGATTGATCTATACTTTGGTGCCTGAGCGCCAGGCACCACGGAGCGGGGGTCCTTCTATCGAAGAATATTGCACGGTCGAACTCGAAGACGACGACACGCTGCGGGTGCGTTCCTGGATCGAGTTTGGTCCCCGAAGTCCCTCCACCGGCATGGACAGCGTGGCCCTCGACCCGCGCCTCCTCGAATGCGACGCCCCCGCCCTGCAAGCCGGTCAGTACACCGTCATTCACGGGGAGCGGACCTCCGATTTCGAAGTCCCCTCCGAGGGCAACCTCGATCGCGGCGACCGTTAGTTTGAGAGCCATTCCCATCGCTTTGAGGACTGACCCGCCTCTTGCCCGCGTAGTGGCTGTGACGTACTCTCTCCCGTAACGATGTAATAGAGCCATATTTTCGGGATGTTAAAGTGTCAAAATTTTTTAGACTCCTGGCACCAACCGTCGTCGCTGTCTCGGGCACCTTCTTCCTCTCTCCTGCTCTCGCCGCGGCCTCCACGGCCGACGATGATTCCGGGGAATCCGTCGAAGCGCAGAGCCCAGAAGGTGGTTTTCAATTCGGCTCCTACGGGCGCACCCAATTCCAACTGAGCGCCGACGGCAACCGGGGGGCCGCTCCGAATGTGGTCTCCCAGGGCCCGCGGCTCTTCCAGGAGGACTACGCCGAGTTCGATCTTCGCTACGACTTTGAGCGCGACGAGGGGATGAACGCCACCGTTCTCTTTACCTTCGCCCTCTTCGGTCCCTTCGCCCACTACGACGGCGATTTTGCGAACCAATCGATGGCGGTGCGAAATCTCTACGCCGAGGTGGACCAGATCGCCGCTCCCATCGACGACCTGAGCCTCTGGGTGGGCTCTCGTATGTATCGCGGCGACGACGTCTACCTGTTGGACTTCTGGCCCCTGGACGAATTGAACACCGTCGGCGGCGGCGCCGCCTACCAACTGGGCGACCTCAACGCCCGGGTCCACGCCGGGGTCAATCGACTCGACGATCGCTACCAATGGCAGATCATCGAGGTTCCCGCCGACACGGTGGGCACTCGCTCGCGAGTAGTTCTCGACCGCCAGCGCTTTCTGGGCTCGGGCCGCCTCGAATATAATATGGCCGAGCTCTTCGGTGACTTCGGCGCCAAGGCCGTCGTCTATGGCGAGGTCCACCGCCTCCCCGAGGGAGAGCGAATCCCCTCGGAGTTTCTGGAGAATAATACGCCCACCTTGCCCGAAGATCAGGTCATCGAGTCCATCCCGGGAGATTCCGGTTTTGTGCTCGGCACCCAGCTCGGGCTCTATGAGTCGGGGGCGGCAAACCACGTCAACCTCTTCTTTCGATGGGCCCGCGATCTGGCCGCCTACGGCGAATTGGGCGTGCCCTTCGGGGTGGGCCGAGACGGCACCGCCCAGGGGGCCCAGCGAATCACCGCTGCCCTTTCGGCCAACTGGGAGACCCACCGATTCGGCGTGATGGCCGGTGGTTATGTGAGCCAATTTACGGACGCCCACACCGATGTAGACAGCGTCCACGAATTCGTCGAGGGCGCCGCCGTGGTGCGACCGGCCATCTTCGTCACCGACCATTTTCACCAGGCCTTCGAGGTCAGCTTCCAGCAGCGCTATCCCTACGGGCTGGACCCGGCCACCGGCCGCCATCATACGCCCACGGTCTGGCAATTTAGCGTCCTCGAGGTCTTGAGCTTTGGCCGCGGCAATTACGAGCGCCCCCAGCTTCGCCTCGGTTATACCCTGTCGCTGGCCGACGAGGATGCCCAGCAGGCATTTCCCATCGGCGACCAGCGCCGTCCCAATTCGGTAGAACATATCTTTAGCGTCGGAGCCGAGTGGTGGTTCAATTCATCGACATATTGAAACCTCGACACCTGACAGCCCTGCTCCTCATCAGCCTGGCCGCCCTATTCGCAGCCGCCGGCCTCGCCGCCTGCGGCAACGGCGAAGAGTCCACGGACAACGACGAGAGCCCGGCGGTGGAGATAGAACAACGACCCGTGGTCTATCAGCTGGCGGTGCGCCTCTTCGGCAATATCAAGGGCACCAACCAGTGGAACGGCGATATCGTCACCAACGGGGTGGGAAAATTCGCCCATATCGACGACACCGCCATCGGCGAACTCAAAGACCTGGGCGCCACCCATATCTGGCTTACGGGAGTGCTCCAGCAGGCGACCCATACCGACTACTCGCATATCGGCGAGCCCGCCGACGATCCGGATATCCTCAAAGGGTTGGCCGGGAGCTACTACGCCGTCAAAGATTATTATGACGTCAGCCCCGACTACGCCCTTAATCCGGAAAACCGCCTTGACGAATTCCAGGCCCTGGTCGACCGCATTCACGCTCAGGATATGAAGGTTATCATCGACTTCGTGCCCAACCACGTGGCCCGAAGTTATGGCTCCACGGTCTACCCGGAGCGCGACTTCGGCGTCGACGACGACACCTCCGTCTTCTTTGCCCCCGACAATAATTATTTCTACCTCGTCGATCCCCCGGGACAGGTATTATCCATCCCGGCCCCCGATCATTGGCCGCGCCCCGAGGGCGCCAACGGCACCTTTTATCGCGAAGATAATACGGGCGACCCGCCGGGCGACGTCCCGAAGGTCACGGGCAACGACGTCACCTCCGCCGAGGTCAGCGTCAACGACTGGTACGA
>SLJM01000418.1 GCA_007135085.1 Myxococcales bacterium | reverse complement strand
GTCGGTCTTCTTCTTCGCTCCTCTAAGGGCGACGTAGATCATCCCCGACTCGCCGGCGTCGGCGCGCAGGTCGTGGCCTTCAAAGGTGGGCAATGACTCGTTGATCGAGCTCGCTAATTCGTCACAGAATTGGTCCAGGACCTTATCAGCTTTCAAAACGGCTCCTGTCCGCCCTGGGGTTGTTTGTCGTATAGATAGTCCTCGTCGAGATCCGCCGATTCTAGATCTATTTCCACGGCTTCCCAGGCGTCGACGACGGCGTCGAGCTCGTCGTGATCGCATTCGTCGCGGAGAGCGCGAAACTCCTGTCGGACCTCCTCGAGGACGTCGTCGAAGTTATCTTCGTCAAGATCCACATTATACAAAATATCGTGAATAAGGGGCTCGTCCTTGAACTTTTCGGCGAGAGCCCGGGCTCGCTGCATACACTCCGGCGGCGCCGGCCGCTGGCGCAGCGTGACCTCACTGTCGGCCACCCGGGGCACCGTCCCGTCGGTCTCCCCGAATTGAAACTCCACGGTGCGGCCCATCATCGAGGTGTCCATGGCGATGCTGAATTGAGGCATCACCTGGCTTAAGAAGGCCAATTCGCCGTGGAGGTGCGAAAATAACCGGGATGGAACTCGCTCGGGATAGGAGATGAGGTGAAATTCCTGAACCGGCGTCGGATCTCCAAAGGGATTGTCTAGATCGGCGTCGCTGAGCAAGAGGACGTCCATCCCCTGGACCACCGTTTCGGTGACGGCCAGGTTGAATTGATCGATGAGCCCCATCTGGTCGAGGTCATCGATCATTTTCTCGAGCTGCGCCGCCGCCTGTGAGCCCGGCTGGACGGCGACGGCGATACCTCCGTCGAGGCGGTAACCTACGGCCAACTCCGGGGCCGGGAAAAAGCCCACCCGGGCGCGCACCCCGTGGATACCGCGCAACAGCGCGAAGGGCTGGTCCTCCTCCTCCTCATATTCTTTATGGAACCACTGATCGGCCCATTGGAGCACTCCCATCGGATGGGCGAAGAAAGTGCCAAGGAGAGTCCATATCTCACCATAATGGAAGAGATCATGGTCTTCTACGTCGTCGACGGTCATCCAGTCGGGCCTGAGCGTGGCGTCTATGGCGGCGTCGAGATCGGCGCTCCAGTCAAACTCCAGAGCCGGCTCGGCGGCGGCGACGGCCGGCAGCTCCAGGTCGAGACCGCCGGCCTGGTAGATGGACTGACCCATCGGGGTATGAGTGGTGGCGATCGTGGCGGTTACCCCCGGGTGGCTGGCCGAGCCGAGTGTGATAGTCAGATCTTCGATCTCCTGGGTCTGCGGGCTGTCCAGGCCGAGGGTGCTCATGATCTCAAAGCCGCTGGCGAAGAGAAGGTTTCGATAGGGGCCGTCGGGATCAAAGAAGAGCATAAAACGAAGCTCCGACAGCGACATGACGGCCGCCCAATCGACGAAGACGAAGTCCGGAAAATAGACCGCCCCGTGGTGATCGCTGTCCAAAAAGGTCTTGAGGGCCGGCGTCTGGCGATCCTGGAATGCAGCCTCCTCTTCGACGGGAAAGAACAGGTCCCGTTCTTCAAAGTCGTCGACGTGGCGTTGGGAGGCCAAAAGATCGATAATGGCGTATTCTTCCTGCCAGGACGTGTCGAGCAATCCGGCGCAGTCGATCCTGTCGAGATCGCAAAACCGGCCTATCTCGGCGATCAGCCCTTCCGGATCGTCGCTGGGCAGGAAGAGTCGGATCGAGAAGTCCGGGGCCGGCGGGGTTTCGGCCACCAGCGGAGCGCCCCAACGCATGGCCTCGAGCAGTGGCGCCTGAGTGGTCGGCCGCAGCGCGGCAAAGCTATTTTCGTCGCCTCGAAATCCCACCATATTCAGCGGTTCATCCCAGTGCTGAGGCTCGGCGACTAAAAATTCTTTGAGGATCTGCGCAAAATAATCGACGAGCTCCGCTTCCATATCGCGTTGATCATATCCATAGGAGTCGGCGTAGGGATGGTTCTGGCGATAGAGACTCCTGATCTCGAGCATCACCTCTTTGAATTGCTCTTCCCCTGCGCGGATCAATAATTGGGTATCCCCGGGAATCCCCGGCGGCAGCTCCAATAATTCCGCCTGTGGCGTCGGGGTTTCGACGGGCGATTCATCGGCGACGGGGCTCGACGTGCAGGCGACGAGGCCGATGGCCAGGGCGGCGATAAGATAGGCGGGCTTCATTTTGACAATCAATTTACACTCCTGGTGATCCGGTTTCGACGAACCGAATACAGCCCGACCATGGCGAGCACAAGGAAGAAGCCCGTCGGCGTGCCGGCGCCGGTGGTAGAACAGCCACCTGGCTCCTCTTCATCGAACGCCTCCGACGGCTCGTCCTCTTCGTTTTCGCCATTTTCCCCGTTATCGTCGCCGTTATCGTCATTTTCCTCGTCATCGCCTTCGTCACAGCGAAGCACGAAGAGCTCATTTTCTGTCGACCATACCTGGTCGGTGCCGGGGAGCCAGGCGATGATCTGAATATAATTGATGCCCTGCTCCAGCGCCGCTGCATAGGGCCAGTCCTGAGGCTGCTCGAATTGATCTTCGCAGACCGAGTAGACCCGCTCTAAGCCCCATCCAAGCCGGCTATGGCCCACGAAGGGCTGGCCCAGGGTCAGCCGGGGCATCCACAACTCCTCGTTGACATAGGTCTCAAAGACCAGAGCCTCGCCCCAGATCCCACCCTCCTCGGAGGGATTGAAGAAGAAGTCGACAAACGCCGCCTGCGCCTCGACCTGACAGCCCGGGCCGTCCTCGAATACCACCTCGTCCTCAGCGGGGTTATTGGCCTCCCAGCTTCCGATGAGCGTCGGCATTTCTTCTGCCTCGGCGGTGTCGAAGAACCACTGGCCCGCTTCTTCGGTATGACCCATACATTCCTGATTGACCTCGAAACGATAGGTCTGATGGGGCTCGAGATCCTCATCGAAGCTGATCTCGTAGATCCCGTGCAGGTAGGGCTCGACGGAGATCGCCACCTCTTCGTCGGACTCGTCGACAAAGAGAGAGAACGCATATTCGTCGTCGAATCTATCGTCACAGGTCCGAAAGAGGGCGCCGGCGACCGTGCTGGGCACGACCTGATCGTCGAGTTGGAAGGCCGGAAGAGGCAGGATCGAGCAAGCCCAGGCCGGCACGGTCCAGAGGGTGGCGCATAGCGCGACGGTGAGGGCTATTGTGATCTGTGGTTTGCGATTCATCGAGGTCTCCCGAAAACACTGTCACTTCTCCGAACAGCGGCCATGATTCCAGAGCGAAGGGAATGTGGCAAATGACCGACGTTTTTCCTACAACGGGGCTGACTTCAAGCGAGGAGAGTTAAATGAACGAAAAATTCGAGATCGGTGGCGAATTGACGGTCAACCGAATGGGCTATGGCGCGATGCGTCTAACCGGCGAGGGAGTCTGGGGCTGGCCCGAGGACTATCGGTATGCTCGGCGGGTGCTTGTGCGGGCCCGCGAGTTGGGGGTCAACTTCATCGACACCGCCGACGCCTATGGCCCGGAGACCAACGAATACCTTATCGCCGAGACCCTCTCACCCTACGGCGACGATCTGGTCATCGCCACCAAGGGCGGGCTGCTGCGCTCCGGCCCCGGCGTCTGGCCCAGGGACGGTCGGCCGGAACACCTCAAGATCGCGGTCAACAACTCCCTTCGCCGTCTGGAGACAGAGGTCATCGATCTCTATCAGCTCCATGCCATCGACGAAGAGGTGCCTTTGGAAGATTCGCTGGGGGCCCTCAAGGAGATGCAGGACGAGGGCAAGATCCGCTTTATCGGCGTCTCCAATTTCTCGGTAGACCAGTTGAAGCGGGCCAGGAAAGTGGTGGACTTCGTGACCGTGCAAAATCGCTATAATTTAAGCGATCGCGAGCACGATCCGGTCGTCGATTATTGCACTGAAAACAATATCGGCTTCATCCCCTGGTATCCCCTGGCCGTGGGGGAGCTGGCCGACGACGAACGACTGGAGGCCATCGCCGAACGCCACGATGCTACGACCGCTCAAATCGCGCTGGCCTGGCTGCTCCATCGCTCGCCGGTGATGCTCCCCATCCCGGGGACGAGCTCCATTGAGCACCTCGAGGAAAACGTGGCCGCCGGCGATATCGAATTGACCGACGACGATCTCAGGGAATTAAACGAGTTATGATTTTCAGTACTGATCCACTTCATCGTGCAGCATTCGTGGAACGGCCCAATCGCTTTATCGTCTTCGCCGATCACGACGGTCAGCGGCGGCGCACCTATGTGGCAAACCCGGGAAAATTAAACGAGATACTTTTGCCGGAGGTCACAGAAGTTCTGTTGGCTCACAAGCCCCATACCAAGACCAAATGGGAGTCCGTGGGCGCCTGCTGGGATTGCCGGTGGGACGACGATACGGAGCGGGCCGTCTTTCTGAACACCGGCCGGGTCAACGACGTGGCCGACGCCTATCTTCAAGCCGGGCTGGTCCCGGGCCTGGAAGAGGCGACGGTGATAAAGCGGGAGCATACGGTGGGCAATTCTCGCTTCGATTTTCTGCTCCACACCCCCGATGGCGAGCTATTGCTGGAGGTCAAATCGGTGACCCTCGTCGAGCACGGGTTGGCCTTTTTTCCCGACGCGAAATCAAAGCGGGCCACCAAACATGTCGAGGAGTTAACCGAATTGGCCCAGGCGGGCACGCCGGCGGCGGTGCTCTTCATCGTACAGGGCGAGGCCGATACCTTCTTGCCAGACCTTCATAACGACCTCGATTTCGCAAAAGCGCTTCGAGAGGCATCGGATCATCTGCCGATCTACGCCATCGGCGTCTCTCCGATGCTGGACGACGAGAACCGGCTGGTCTTTCCCGACGAACCTCGGTCGCTGCAGATTCCATGGGAGCGGCTGGATCCGGTCCTAAAAGACAGCGGCCTCTACCTGGCGGTTTTAGAATTGGAGGAGCCGGCCACGGTTGAGATCGGGGCCCTGGGCACCTTCGAACTCCAGCCCGGTTTCTACACCTACGTGGGATCGGCTCAGAAGGGGCTGACCAAGCGCATGAACCGCCACAAACGCAAGCGAAAGCGCACCCACTGGCATATCGACTACCTGCGAAACGCCGCGGCCAGCGTGTCGACCTACCCCATCCGCGGCGCCCGCGACGAGTCAGCCCTGGCCGATGAGTTGGCCCAACTGGGCCGGCGCTACCCCAAAAACTTCGGCGCCACCGATTGTGACGACGACGGCCACCTGACCTATACGCCAACCGATCCGGTGGGCACGCCCCCCTTCCAGGAGCTCCTGACCCGCTGGCGGGTCAATGTGGTTCGCTGATTCGCTTGCTTTGGCGCGCGAGGTGCACAGTATCGGCGCCTGTAAGGCGCGTTGTCTGGCGCCGCCTATTCCAGATGTAGTACCCGGGAGATCGACATGTTCAAAAACGCTTTTCGACTGCCCTTTCGGCTGCTGGGGATACCGGTCTATCTGGACATTACGTTTTTGATCATCTTGCCCCTGCTGGCCTGGCTTATCGGCAATCAACTGGGCGACTTTATCACCTTGTTGGAGCTGCCCATCGACGCCGAGCCCCTGCTGGTGGGTTGGATGCCCTATCTTCTGGGGCTGGCGGCGGCACTGGCGCTCTTCGTCAGCGTGGTCATCCATGAATTGGGACACGCCGTCACAGGTCGTATCTACGGGGTGGAGACCGAAAGGATCACCCTCTGGTTATTGGGCGGGATGGCCCACTT
>SLJM01000305.1 GCA_007135085.1 Myxococcales bacterium | reverse complement strand
GCTCCTGTCTGGCCGGCGGCGAATTGTGCGCCAACGACGGCCAATGCTGCACCGACGCATGCGTCGACGACGGCATGGGCGATATGCGCTGTCTCTCCAGCGGATTTTGCCAGGTCAGCCAAGCACCCTGCTCCCAGGATTCGGAATGCTGCAACGGCATCTGCGACGACGGCTATTGCTTCGACGTCGGCGGCGGCGACGCCGACGGCCCCAACTGCCTGGTCGTCGGTGAACCCTGCAGCGGGGCCAGCGACTGCTGCTCCTACTCCTGCTTCGACGACGGCCGCGGCTTCCGCTCCTGCCAATATCTTGGCGGATGCCGGGTCCGCGGCGAGATCTGCCACAGCGACCAGGACTGCTGCCTGGCACGCCAGGACGCCTGTGTCGGCGGCGGTGCCGGCGAACCCCAGGGATGGTGCGAACCCTTTAACGCCTTCCCCAACGTGGGCCGCTGCTACCAGGTCGATGGCCCGGGCCGACGCGTCGATGGCGAGGTCTGCAGCCTCGAGGGGGTCTCCGACCACCTCGCCGGCGTCCACGATTGCTGTGGCGAATGCCAGAATACCTCTATCGGCGTGCCCCGCTGCTGGGGCGACCCCAACACCTGTATCCCCGACGGTCAGGATTGCTCCTTCGACGACGAATGCTGCAACGCCCCCTGCGCCCAGGACTCCACGGGCAACCTGGTCTGCAATCCCTGCGTCGATGACGGCGGCTCCTGTACCGCCGACGGTGATTGCTGCTCCGACGTCTGTCACTCCGACGGCTTCTGCGGCTGCGTCGACGACGGATTTTTCTGCGACGTCGACGGTGACTGCTGCGAGGGGCTGTGCAACTCCCAGGGAATCTGCGGCTGCGTCGACGACGGCGTCTCCTGTGAAGACAACAGCGATTGCTGCGACGGTTACTGCAACCCCGACGGCTATTGCGGCTGCGTCGCCGAAGGCGGCGTCTGCAACGACGATACTCAATGCTGCGAGAACTTCTGTAACCTCGAGGGTTATTGCGGCTGCGCCGACGACGGCGATCTATGTAACGACGACAGCGAATGCTGCGACGGCTTCTGCAACCCCGACGGCTATTGCGGCTGTGTCGACCAGGGCGGCTCCTGCACCCTCGACGACGATTGCTGCTATAACTTCTGCAACTCCCAGGGAAGTTGTGGCTGCCTGCCCGACGGCGACGTCTGCGACGACGACCTGGACTGCTGCAATAACTTCTGCAACCCCAACGGCACCTGTGGCTGCATCAGCGATGGCGACACCTGCACCGAAGACAGCGATTGCTGTGGTGGCGAATGCAACTCCGACGGCGTCTGTGGCCCCGAGGCCTGTGTCCCCCTCGCCGGCGATTGCGAGGAAGACGAGGATTGCTGCTCCGAGATCTGCGATCCCGATACTATGACCTGCGCCGAATGCGTCTCCGACGGCGGCACCTGTGCGGAAAACGCCGACTGCTGCTCCGGTCTCTGCGACCCGGACACCGAGATGTGCGTCCCCTGTCTCGACGACGGCAATACCTGTGACGACAACACCGATTGCTGCTCCGGTCTCTGCGACCCCGACACCGAGATGTGCGTCCCCTGTCTCGACAACGGCCTGACCTGTGACGACGACGCTGATTGCTGCTCCGGCTACTGCGATCCCGACTCCCTGACATGTGTGCCCTGTCTCGACGACGGCAACACCTGTGCACAAGACGCCGATTGCTGCTCCGGTCTCTGCGACCCCAGCACCGAGATGTGCGTCCCCTGTCTTGACGACGGCCTCACATGCGACGACGACGCCGACTGTTGCTCCGGCTATTGCGACCCCGACACCAACCAATGCGCCGAGCCCGACCTCTGCGTCGAAGACGGTGGCGGCTGCCAGGAAGACGACGATTGCTGTGACGGCGACTGCAATCCCTCCACCCTGATCTGCGGTGACGATTCCTGCGGTGAACCCGGTCAGGGCTGCAATTCCACAGACGATTGCTGTGTCGGCCTCTTCTGCAACCCCGACGGCCTCTGTCAGATTCAACTCTGATTCCGATTGGCGATCACCCCGATCGAAAACGCCGCCACGATGTCGTGGCGGCGTTTTCGATCGTAGGATCTTCGATGGACCTCGGTGGCCTTCGATCGTCAGATAGATATTGGTCGGTTATCCCACCGATCTACGGGTGCTGCCGCGTGGTTTGCGTCGTGTTGTCTACGACGCGTCGTTCGCGACAAGCCCGTAGATCGTCGATCAACCGACCAATCCCCAACGAAGAAAAACACACACCTCCCCCGTCCCGATCACGAAATTCTAAAAATCTCCCCTGTCCCCATCACGTGATTCCAGAAACCTCCCCCCTCCCGATCTCGATTCGTCGATGATTCGCTCCCTACATATCCCCGATCAACTCCAGGAAATCCTCACTGAGGTTATTTGGCACCCCCCAGGTGGACTTATCCCAATCGCGGCGATGAGCTCTGAACCAGGCCACGCTGTCCTGGAGCCACCGGCTGGCCAGGGGATGGTCGTCGCGAATATCCTCCATCTCCAGCGGGTCTTCGCGCCGATCGTAGAGGCGCATGCTGCCGCTTCGCAGATAGAGCTTCCAGTGGCGAATTTGCATGCCGTATTGAAGCATATATTGAGTCGACATCGCCGGCGCCGGATAACCGCCGTGCTCGCCAAAGATGACTGGTAATAGGCTCCGCCCCTGGCGGTCTTCCAGGGGATCTTTACCGAGCAGATCGAGGATCGTGGGCAATACGTCCACCACCTCGCCGCCGGACCGAACCACCCGCCCCTGGGGTAATCCGTTGGGATAATGGAAGATCAGCGGCACATGGACCATCTCCTGATGGACGTTATGGCCGTGGCCGACGCTTCCATGCTCCCAGAACTCCTCGCCATGATCGGAGGTCACGACGATGAGCGTCTCGTCCCAGATGCCCTTCTCCTCCAGGGTCTCACGCATCTTGCCGAAGACATGATCGTTGAAGGAGATCTCGTTTTTATAGAGGTTGATGATCCTCTCTTTTTCGCGTTCTGTGACCGTCATGGCCCGGGATTTGATATCGCCCAGTTGATGGCCCGACAAGAAGCGCTGGAAACGACCGTTATAATCGTCGGGTTCGTAGAGCCCGATAAAATCGTCGTGGCGCCGATAGGTGGCGTGAGGGTCGATGGTGCCAAGATATAAAAAGAAGGGCTCGTCCTCGTCGAGGGTGCGAATCCAGGCCAGGCCGTCGTCCCACAGATTCTGTGCCGACAGCCCCACCTCTTCGTGGATGAAATTGCGATAATGATCCCAGCCGCGGTTGAGGTTGAGCAGGTGTGAGACATAGCCATTGGCGGCCAGGATGCCTGTCGTATAGCCGGCATCCTGGAAAAAATGAGGTAAAATCGGCAGTTGGGGATTTACCCGACCTCTGGCCATCACGCCGTGTCGCTCGGGATATTTGCCCGTAAACAGGGAGGCATGACTTGCTCGCGACTCCGTTCCCTGCACATAGGCCGTCTCGAAGGTCACCCCCTCTTCTGCTAAGCGTTTTAGATGTGGCGCCTGCACGTCCGTTTCAAAATGGATGGGGAGATAATCGGCGCGCAAGGTGTCGATGACCCAGAAGAGCACGTATTTGGGAGGCTCGATATGATCGGGCACCCGACCGGGCAATCCGGGGCGGATCAGGCGGGCCCGCTCCACGCCGATGACCTCGCATAACGGATCGTTGAGCGCTTTTAGATCGACGCGGCCCACCTGTTCCTCGTCGATGGGAAGTTCCACGGTGGTACGCTGGACCTCGCCGCGGCCCTCGACGAGAAGGCGCTCCTCACGGAGGACGCGCTCTACCTGGCCGTCGCCGGCCTCCAACGTGATCTCGATGGCCAGACCGCAACCGGCCTGACCGCCAAATTCGAGGTCCAGGTGCACGTCGTCGTGAAGCCAGACCATCCAGGACAGGCCCTGACCGGGCTCGAGGGACATGGCTCCCTGTCCGGCGATGAGCTGATGGGGTTCGACCCGTTCATCGTCGTCGAGCTGCTCTTCCAGTTCTTCCGACTCAGCCACCGCCGGATCAACCTGATCCCCGTCGTCATCGACGGGCTCAGTATCGCCGGAAGGCTCGATCGCTTCGGCCACTTCCCCGTCGTCGAGATGGGCTTCGTCCCCGCCGGCTTCATCGTCGGCTTCGACGACGGGCGCCGGCCCAAATCGCGCCCATTCCACGGCACCGCCGGACAGCACACCTTCGATACGCCCCAGATTGGAGAATTCGAAGTCGATCTGATTATCGGCCCGCACCACGGCGTCGTCGAGTTCAACTGCCACGGTCGCCCAGCCCGGCTCGAGTTTGCCGGCGTCGAGCCAGGTGCCGTTGACCCTGAGGCGAAGGTTATTGTCGTAGCGCGCCGGGTTAAACAGGCTCAACTCCAAGACCTGAGCGTCCAGATCGACGGCGGGCAGAGTCATCTGGGCCGTGCGTCCCCGAAGACCGGCCACGGTGCGCACCGACTCGTCGCCGTCGTCGACCTGGGCCTCGAGAATCCAGTCCCGGCGATGATTGCCCTGGACGTAGCGCACGAAATCAAAGCTCCCGCCGTCCGCCCAGATAGACAGACCATCGTCGTCAGCGCTCAAGCGATGAGCCAGCGGTCGATTGCGCAGAAAATCGAACGATTCGTGAAATTCTCCCTGCGCCACGGGCAGCGCCGGCGGCAGGGGCGGCTCGGACTGGCTGTCCTCCTGACTCTCTGCGACGGGAGCGACGTCGTCGGCCGCCTCCCGGTCAGCGCCATCATCGGCGGACCGGGCGTTGACTGCCCAGCCGCCTCCCACGAGTGCGGCGACAATCCCCGCCATTAATAAAGTGCGTCTCATATATTTGTCCGAATACCGCATGTTACGCCCACCGCAGCTACCCGGTGGGGATCAACGAAAGGTCGTCCTATTAAAGCTGGTCGTGACCAGCCCGGCCCGGTGTAGGCCCACGCCCGTCGATCGGACCAGGTCATCGATACTCACCGAAGTCCGCACGGCGTCCACCAAGATCGATGTGTCACCCGTGAACAGATCGTTCCATCCCACCGGAGCGGTGGGAATGGTGATATCATGAGAAAACTCTCCATCGACCCCGTCCGGCCCCAGCGACCAGACATCCCAGCTTCGGTTGGCCCCCACCATACGGACCCTGAAGACCGGTCCCGCCGTGGCGTCGACACTGATGGTACGCGTGGCATCCGCGATAGCCCCTGTAGATGAATCTGGGAACGTCCCCAGCGAGATCGAGCTCGGCAGAGATTGGCTATTCCACAATGCCACCGAGAAATCGCCGCCGAAGCCCCCATCACCTGCGCCGGCGCCGATAGAAATTGCCATCACCGTATACCGGCCTCCCACGGCCGATCCGTAGGGTGGCGCCATATAGAGCGTTCGTGACTCCGGCTGGGGATCCTCGTCGGTAGCGGTAGTGCCGCTGATGCCCAGCGGCACAAGCCCCACATCCTCCAGACGCACTCCACCGAGGAGGATGGCCACCTCCGACTGCTCTCCGCCCAGCTCGGGCAGACTGGAGATATGAATATGGGTGCTCAATTGCTGGCGCACGGAGGGCATCAAATCGATCTCGGGAAAGTTCTCGTAATCGGGCAGCCACTCACTGGTGTCGCCGTTATTATTGATGTCATTGACGTCGAGCACTCGTGGCAAGGCCTGAAAAACCTGGGGCTGCTGAGCGTGATCGAAGCGACTGAATAGGGGCAGAAAATCACCGATGGCCGACGTAAAATTATCGGGGGGATCGGTGAAGATTCCCATCAGGTCCGAGAAGGGAATCTCCCCGGCCAATCCCCAGGCCAGGCGTGGGCCGCCTGCGGCCTGTGCGAAATAGCGCTGCTTGCCCTCGATTACGATATTGAAGACCTGACCGTGGGCCACCAGCCCTCCCGGCAGGGGAACGGTCTCGCTGCCCATTCCCGGGATGCCAAATTCGGTGTGGAATGGATCTCCCAGAAGTCGCTCCAAGTTCACGTCGAGCAGGTCGCCGGCCAGGCTGGCCCCGGCCAGACCAAGGGAGATATCGCCGTCGGTATGAATCGCTGAATCATTGAAATGGCCCGTAAATCCCGCCACCGGACCAGAACCCGATCGCGGCGAGATGGGAAGCCGAATATCCCTGGCGCTGACCCCTTTGACGGTCAGGTAATTATAGTCGCCGTGGAAGACGCTGACATTGTAGGGCTGGCCCGGATCGGGATCTGCAAATTCAGCGACCCCGGAACCATTGGTGAGCACCGGCGTATCGCCGACGAACACCTCGGCGTCTTCAATGGGTTGACCGGTCTCCATATGGATGACCCGCACCCGCAACTCGTCAGCGGTGGCCAGACCGAGATTCGTAAACTCCGGTGCTCCCGAGCAAGCCACGGGATCGCCGCCTGCCAATATGGCGGTCACCGTCGTCGTGCCCGGCATGCTTCCCGCCTGAAGTTCGTTTCCAACAATCTCGCCAACCGCCGGATCCGAAGATTCCCAATTAAAGGTGGCGGCCACCCCATTACCCTGGGCGTCATAGGCAAAGGCCTGCAAGTAGATACTCTGATTTGGCACCATGGTCTGAGAGCCGGTCACCACTTCGCAGGACAGCGCCACTGGCGGGGTGACACACTCGCCGGCGTCGCATAATTCACCATCGAGGCACTCATCATTTCCGCGGCACATCGCCGTCTCACAATACCCACCCACGCATTCGGCCTGCGAACTGCAATCATCGTCGGATTCACATTCCGGCGTATAGGTACAGGTGCCGGCGATGCATTGTTCATCGACCCCGCAATCATCGTTGAACGTGCATTCCGGACGTTGGACGCACGTATTATCCGGGCCGCATTCCTCGTAGGGACGGCAATCGTCATCATCGAGGCATTCAGCCCCGGGCATGCACTGCCCTCCGGAACAGACCAGGGTTCCGTCACTGCTGCAATCGGCGCTGCTCACACAGGGGCGACATTGCCCACCGTCGCAGACCTGATCGCCACAATCGGCGTTGACCTCACAGACCTCGGAGACGCATTGGCAGCCCATCTGCAATTCGCCATCCCCGCAATTGGGCTCACAGGGCCCCTCCTCACATTGGCCAGTATCCAGATTGCAGATGTCGCCGACGCAACCGTCGTCACCGTCGCGGCATGTGCCGTCACCGCAGTCCAGATCGCTGGTGCACAACTCATCGCCGCCGTCGGCGTCGAAACCGACGTCACTCTGATCTGGGTCACCGGCGCACCAACCGTCGATGCACTCCATCCCGTCGGGGCAGTCGTCGTCCACTTCACATGGCGACTCCAGCGCCGTCCGTCCGCACCCGGCGAGGATCATCGCTGACAACGCCGAAAACATGAGCATTCGAAGCAGATATGGCGAGGGATTTGCAATCATTTTCATAGCCTTATCAAAATCTCGAACCCCTTCTGCGACGACCGCGGTTGTGGTCATCGCCGGGATTCATGTCGACAGCATTCGAATATCGCCCACAGATGATAACAGGAGTGGTCCGTCATCCAAAATTGACGTCGAGCCTCACACTTCGAGCCATCTGGCGTTCTCGGCGCAAAGCATAGCGCGAAATGGCCTGCTTATGTGATTGAGATATATTGCAAAACTCAAAGGCCGTCCCGTCGCGCTCGCCATCATCGTCGATACGAATCACTCGGCCGATAGCGACGACCTCGGGGGTCTGAATGCTCGGTATCTGGATATGGACCGATGCAAATTGCCCGTTCTGCCAGGGATGGTCACTCTCGTCGGTGGAGATCCACAGGCCCTGATCGTTGATCTCGATCCATCGTCGCTTCAGCTCGATCTCATTATAGCGCTCGACCAGACGTTGGATCTCACCGACCTGCTGGCGCAAGGCCCGCAACTCGTTGAGGACGTAGACCATCTCCGGGCTCAGATCTTCGGCGTGATCGCGCCAATCGACAGCGTCGTGCATCACCCCTTCAGACTCCATGACCGCCAGATCGAGGATATGGGCCTCCAGATCGGGAATCTCTTCTCTGGTCATCGGCTCCACCGCGCAGGGCAGCCGGCTCCGAACGCGAACCGAACTTCGCCGTTCACGACCGCTTCTTATCTCCGCCGCCTTTAATTGCTCTGAATCGCCCATTTGTATGCTCCTCGCAATGCGCCTGTCGTAGTATTATTGAGTCCTGTTTGCGCCGTCACCTCAAGGGGAAAAGCGCACCGTCGACGTCTCCCCAGGCCGCACCTGGACAGTCCGCGTCTCGGAGTGCCGATCCAGAGAGGGATAATAAACCCTCACCGTATGCCTGCCGGCATCCAGAGAGTGCCCCACCAGGACGGTATCATCCTTAACTAATTTACCGTTGACGTAAATATGTCCCTCACCTGCGTCGACCCGCACGTTGAGTCGACCCTGCTGTTCTTCGGCGGCGATTCCCCAGATATCGATGGATCCACCGGACTCATCGCCGCTCGACTGGTCGGCCGAACCAGGGGCAGTAATTTCACTGCCCTGCGACCCCCTGGGCCGCCTGGGAGCCGAAGCAGTTCCCGACGACGATCGCCTGCTCGATCGTCGGGCCCGCCGAGTTGGGGCCGGCTGCTCCTGGACCTCAAATTCGAAGGCCAATTCTCGAATCCGATCGTCATCGCGATCCCACTCCACGTCCTGGCTCTGCTCTTCCTGATCGCCAAACCGAGCCTCCACACGATGAATCATCTCCCTGTCCAGCCCCATAATCGTCACCGGCGCCTCTCCCTCCAATTCGCCGTCGACGAAGATCTGTGCACCCTCAGGCTCGCTTTCAACTCGTAAAATACCGCCCAGTGGCTCCAATCGAACCACGAGAGGTGTCATCTCGGACTCGGCCAGAATATCTAATTCTTTTGGGTCGTACCCATCGCGTTCGAAGCGAAGCACATAACTATCGCCCACCTCCAGCCCCGGTAATAACTCCGGAGTATAGCCTGCAAATTGTCCGTCTAGATAAATTCGGGCGTTCGCCGGCTGGGTCGACACCGACAGCTCCACGGCCACCTCGGCGGGCTCCAGCTCTCCTTCATTTTGGGCAATACTGACGTGCCAGTCCTCCTCTTCCTCCCCGTCGGGCCCCCAGACCAACCAGGCCGAAAGGCCCAGAATCACCACCGCCAGCGCTGCCAGGACACCGCCCACCAGATGGGGGCGGCGCCTAAAAAGATGATCGACCCGCTGAAATACGGCGGTCAATAGGCGTCGGTGGATCTGCTCGGTCTGTCGACGCCCATAGGGATCGACACCCTCATCAGGTGGACTGATCAAGGGCGGCGCCGACGACAGCGGCGGCTCCTCGGCTTTCATCGCCGCCCTCTGTACTTCGTCCCGAAGCTCATCGGAAAAATCGCGCTCCCCGCCGGATACCGCCCTGGCCTGCCCGACAGGCTCATCGCTGTCGCCACCCTCTCCATCCCAGCTCAACATCTCCGTATGTTCCGCCTCATAATCGTCAGCGCCGGCGCGCACGAAGACCTGGGTCTCATCTTCTTCGAAATCGTCGGGCTCCCCGCCGGCGTTGGCCCCAGCCTCGAAGATGACGCTATGCTCGGATGCCGAATAGAGATCGGAGTCCATGGCCTCGAAATCGGCGGCCCGCGTCTTCTCTGGAAGATGTTTATCCGTATATTTTCGCACCCAGGTCGCCAGCTCACGAGGTCCGAAGGCGGGCAATTCGCGCTTGGCGAATCGATTGAGGTCGTATTCCAATTCGCGAGCGCTCTGGTAGCGAAGATCGGCCCGGCGGGCCAGCGCGCGGTCGACGATCGAGACCAGCGTCTGCGGCAGATCGGGCAGGATCTGACGGATCGGTAGATAATCAGCGGTCCGCACCGCCCGGAGCAGCTCGGCGTCGGGCACCCGCTCGAAAGGGTGTTCTCCGGTGAGCACCTCGTAGAGGACCATCCCCAGCGCATAGACGTCGGTGCGGGCATCGATACGATTTCCGTGGGCCTGCTCGGGGCTCATATAATAGAATTTGCCCTTGATGATCCCCGCCCGCGTATGTTGGGCCCGCATTCGAGCTTTGGCGATGCCGAAATCCACCAATTTGACCGCCCCGTCGATACTGACCATCATATTCTGAGGCGATACGTCGCGATGAACCACTTCCAGCGAGCGCCCGTCACGGCCCCGCTTGGTATGGGCGTAGTGCAGCGCTCCGGCCACACGGCTCACCACGTAAACGATCGCCTCCAGCGGCACCCGACGGTTTTGACTCCTGGCCAGATTGGTCAACTCATGCAAGTCCAATCCGTCGATGAACTCCATGACGATAAAATATTGACCGTCGATGCAGCCCAGATCGAAGACCTCCCCGATATTTCGATGCTTTAGTTGGACCGCCAGGCGAGCCTCGTCACTGAGCATGGTGACGAATTCATTATCCTCTGAAAATTGCCGATGCAGGCGCTTTATAGCCACCACCCGCTCCCGACCATCGCGGTCACGGACGGTAGCTCTAAAGATCTCGGCCATCCCCCCGGCGGCGAGTCGCTCGACCAGCCTATACTTGCCAAATTTTTCGACGCTTTCTATCATGCTCACTTCGTACTCGGGCTCGGTGCGCGCCGCTCATTGTGACGTATTTTGCGGTGTTCCACCACCTTTGATTCTCGCCACTTCAGGAAGCTCGAACGGCTTCTCAATTTGCTTCGGTTGCGCTCGCTGTTGCTCGCCTCCGCCTGGCCCGTGCGTGACGCATCGCAGGGCGCGCCGAACTGTCATTTCCGTCGACGGCAAATCCTCATGGCGCCTCACGAGCCGTATTCTGACCAATCACAACAGACCAAGATCGCCTATCTCGACGGCGCGCCCAAGACCGTTCATATCAGGCGCGCCCGTGTGGTCGTCCATCCCGGCACTGAACGGGAGCGGGAGCTGATCTTTGATCAGAACGTCATCAAAATCGGCGCCCTCGACGACAACGACGTGATCCTCGAAGACGATACGGTCAGCCGTTATCATTGTCGAATCGTTCAGGAGGACGACACCTACGTGCTCGTCGATCTGGACAGTACCAACGGCACCCATATCAACGGTGTTCGCATTCGCGAAGCCTATTTGTCGACCAATATGATCGTCTGCGTGGGCAATACGGATATCCGCTTTTCGCCGATCGACGAAGAGGTCCCCGTCGAGCCCAGTAAAGCCCAGCGTCTGGGCAATATTGTCGGTCGCTCGGTCAAAATGCGCGAGATCTTCGACATCCTCGAAAAGATCGCCCCCACCTCGGCCACTGTGGTCATCGAAGGACAGACGGGCACTGGAAAAGAAGTGGTCGCTCAGACCATCCACCAGATGAGTCCCCGAAGCGACAAACCCTTTATCGTCTTTGATTGTGGCGCCGTGCCCGAAAGCCTCATCGAAAGCGAGCTCTTCGGCCACGAAAAGGGCAGCTTCACCGGCGCCATCATGACCCGAAAGGGGTTGTTCGAGATGGCCCAGGGGGGCACGATCTTCCTCGACGAGCTCGGCGAATTATCCCTGGACCTCCAACCCAAATTGCTGCGTGTTCTCGAACAACGAGAGGTTCGGCGTGTGGGCTCCAATGAGCCGATCCCCATCGATGTGCGCGTCGTGGCCGCCACCAACCGCAGCCTCGAAGAAGAGGTCAAGGAGGGGCGCTTTCGAGAAGATCTCTTCTACCGCCTCAGCGTGGTGCGCCTCTTTTTGCCTCCTCTCAAACAGCGGGCGGAAGACATCCCCCTGCTTATCGAACATTTCTTAGACACCATGGCCTGCAACAAAAACGTCGACGGCCACCGGCGCCTCCAGGGCGTGGCCGAAGACGCCCTCAATGCATTATGCGCCTACGATTGGCCCGGCAACGTGCGCGAGCTGGCCAACGTGGTCGAGCGGGCCTGCTCCTTCGCCGAATCAGAGATCCTCCAGCGCCAGGATCTGCCCGACTATATCACCAGCGCCAACGGCCTGAGCCAGGGGCTCTACGCCGACGAATCAGCCGCCCAGTGGTCGGAAGTGCCCTCGCGCAGACAGCTCCAGGAAGAACCATTCAAAGAGGCCAAAGAAAAGTGGATCTCCACCTTCGAGCGCGATTATATCTCCGAGCTTCTGGGGCGCCACGGGGGCAATATCAGCCAGGCCGCCCGGGAAGCCGATATTGACCGCAAATATTTCAGAAAATTGATGAGCAAATACGGTATCGACGCCGATGAATATTGCTGAGCCCACCGAGACATAACCGTTGAGCCCCCGGCCGATACCCGCCCTGTTCACATCGAAGGTCTGAGCCGCGTGGTCTCGCCGGCGAAGACGCGGACCCGATAGTCGTGGCGCTCGTCGCCCCGTTGGAATCCCACGACTCGCCACCCCTTTGCCAGGGGCAGTTCCACCTCGCCAGTAAAGGGGGTGACCATTCCCGTGGCTACGTCGTCGATGACCAATTCCCAGGGCTGGCCGTCGTCGAATTCGATGAGGACTCCACCATAATCGTCTTCATCGCGGGCTTCGAATTGCTCGAATTGCTCGAATTCAATGGTCTGATGGCCCAACTCCGGAAATCCCAACACCCGTTCCACATCGCCAATTTTGAGGGCATAGACTCGATGACGGCTCAGCCCCTCCAGGGTCAGCGGCAGCTCTCCAATGGTCCGCCCGTCGAGCACGACCGTCAGATTTTCCTCTCCCAGAAGCACCAGCTCGTCCACGGGAGTCCACGTCAGCTCATAGACGGTCTGTTGTTCCGCCTCGATGTTCACCGTTTTACGCAGGGGCCGCATGTCGTCAGCAAAGGCCTCAACCAGATGCTTGCCGCGGGCCAGATCTACGGACACCGCTTCCCCGTTTCCGGGCCCCTCAAGGGGCTGACCATTGACGAAGAGGAGGACATCTTCCGGGTTCTGCTCCCATGAGATGACCAGGGTCCCAGGGCCGGCCAGATCGGCGTCGAGCACAGCCACCTCCGTGGCCCCCACCTCGACCTCCCTGCTCCACGCCGGATGATCGGGATGATCGATTTCGACGCGATAGGTGCCGGGCTGAAGGTCGTCCAGGCGAAGCGGTGCCTCATCACCGACCCACTCTCCGCTGAGGTAGATCTCGAGATTCGATGGCGGAGTCACCTCCACGAGCAGGCGCCCCGGGGCGATGTCGACCACCTCTTCCTGGCCATCGTCGCCGCCGAGGACGAAGATCGAAGCCGTCGCCAAACTCCCGACGGTCATCAGAGCGGCGGCGGCGAGAATAATCCGATTTCGCGTCCCCCCCGTCGCCCCTCTGAGGCGGTCGGCAAAAGACGGCCCCTTCGGGCTGGCGCCGACCGGCACGGGAGTCGGCAAATCGTCGGAAGCCTTGAGCGCTTGCACTCCCTGGGGAGGTGTGGGCGCTGCAGTGAGCGCCGCGGGACTGATCGTGGGAAATTCCCCGGAGCCCGTGTCCTGGTCGTTGGCGCTGATTCGCTTCTGGGGGCCCCTGACCTGCGGCGGGCCGCCAGGGCGATGGGTTGGCATGACGCTCGACGGGCCGGCCACCACGGTGGCTTCCTCGTAGGATTCATCGCGCACCGAGTCGCGAAGCACCTCGATAGGCTGGCCAGTCACGGCTTCGATCCGTGACTCCACCACGTCCTGCGTCTCGTCGATCGTGTCGGGAGCGTCAGCAAACTCCTCGTAATCCGACAGATCGAGCCCTCCGGCGGCCACCACGGTGTGATTTGACACGAAGGCGTCGATATCCACGTTGGTATCGGGCGCCTCGTCCACGTCCCAGATCTGGGTGGCATCCTCCGTGGCCTGGTCCGGGTCGGGACCGCCCTGGCCCAGCGTCCCCGCCAGATATCGCCGCACGTCGTCGGCGGAATTGATGGCCCGGAATTCCTCGCGCTTTTCCTTTTCCTCTTCAAAATCTTCCCGAAACGCGCTGCGCAGCCAGGTCGTCAACTGAGAGCGGTGATACGGCGGCTTCTGGCTCATCAGATAGCCGTGGAGAGCGTCGGCAAACTCTCCGGCCGTCTGATAGCGCTGGTCTCTGTCCTCGGCCAGCGCTTTCATACAGATGGCGTCGATTTCGGAGGGGATGGCCGGATTCATCAACGACGGCGGATCGATGTCGGGATCGCCGATCATCATCATCGTCTCGTATTGATTGCCCGCCTTGAACAGCCGTCGATTCGTGATGAGCTCCCAGAACAGAGTGCCCATCGAAAAAATATCGCTCCGATGATCGATATTCTTGGCCTTGACCTGCTCGGGACTCATATAGCCGAATTTGCCCTTAAGGACCCCGGCCTGGGTCTTCGAACTCTGCGATGCCGCCTTGGCCACCCCGAAGTCGATGACCCGCACTTTTCCGTCCCAACTGACCAGCACGTTTTGCGGAGAAATATCGCGGTGGATAATCCCCAGGGGCTGTCCCCGCTCGTCGGTGGCCTTGTGGGCGTGATCGATGCCCCGGGCGACCTCGCGCATGATATGGCAGGCCATATCGATATCGAGGACCGTATTCTGCCTTCGAACCAGCTTCTGGAACGCCAGCAGATCCTTGCCGGCGATAAACTCCATGGCGATATAATGGCTCGACTGGAACTGCCCCAGCTCGTAGGTCTGGACGATATTCGGATGACGAAGCTGCACCGTCAGGCGCGCCTCGTCGACGAACATCTTGATAAACTCCACGTCTTCGGCCAGGTGGGGCAGGATTCGTTTGACCGCAAAATATTTATTGGGATCCGGGGCCCCCAGCGGCTTGGCCCGAAAGACCTCGGCCATCCCTCCCATGCTCACTCGCTCGAGCAGGCAGAATTTCCCAAATAATAGTGGTCGGTCCAAACCGGGCCCTCGACAGGTGTTGACGGCGACAAATTTCAGGACTCAATAAGATATTTGCCGCGATCCCGTTACGAGACCGGAGTATATTCGCAGCCGTCGGGCACCGTCAACGTCGAGGCGAACTTGGTATACTGCTCGATCTACTGCCAATATCCCCTATGCTCCGGTTCCCAGCCCTCTTCGCCAATGAGGGGCACGAACGCCACCTCGCCGAGCTCTTCGCGATCGTAGCGGCCGTCGTCCCGCCGGGTGATACGCAATAATTTCTGCATTCCCTTGTGCTCTTCGACGGGGATGATCAGATGCCCCCCCTCTTTGAGTTGTTGAAGCAGCGGCGTGGGAATCGTCGGCCCTGCAGCGCCCACCAAAATCCCATCGAAAGGCGCCTCCTCAGCCCACCCCACGCTACCGTCGCCGGCCCGCACCGTGACCTGGTCATAACCCAGGCGCTCCAGGGTCTGCCGAGCTTGTTCGGCCAGCGGCACCTGCCGCTCAATGGTAAAGACCGTGGCCCCCATCGAGGCCAGCACTGCCGCCTGATAACCCGATCCCGTACCGACCTCCAGGATCTTATCCCCCGATCTGACGCGAAGGGCATTGGTCATCAAGGCCACCACATAGGGCTGCGAGATGGTCTGACCATAGCCGATGGGAATCGGCCCGTCCCGATAGGCAGCGGGCCGAAATTGCTCGGCCACGAACTCCTCTCGCGGCACATCCCCCATCGCCGCCAGAAGGGACAAATCGCGGATGCCCCGACCCTTGACCTGATAGCGAACCATCCGCTGCCGTGCGTGCTCGTAATCCATGCCTACTCCCGGGCTCTACGACTCCCGATTACGTCTGCTTGCACGCCAAACTTATGCGCTCTCCCCGATACTCCAAGAATTCTCACCACCTCACGCCCAATACCGGACGCTGGCTCTCCTCACCCCAACACCCCACGCGCTGCCTCGACGACCTTGTCGACGAGGATCACCCCCTTGAAGAAGACCAGCCCCGCCGGAGAATCCTCGAGCTTCTGTCGGTCCGTCTTCAAGCGCTCGCTGACCACGAGCACCACCGGGGTTTCGAGCTCCAATTCTGCCAGCATATCGAGCCTGCGGCGAAGGTAGCCCAGGCGCCAGAAGCCGACGATTTCGACCCAGACTTCGCGGTCGTCGTCGGTGGTGATCACATAATCGGTGACCAGCACCTGGTTATCGCCCAGATCGACGACCTGACCGCGGCGCTCCAGGCTCCAACCGTCGGGGGCTTTTTGGGGAAATCGCTCCTCGAACCACCGCTCCTCCTCGGCCACCCATTGGCCTCGGGCCCGGGTGTGGGGAACCAGCCCCGAATCCTGGTCCAACTCGAAGAGAAACTCCCGGTCATCCCACTCGATCTGGGCTGCCATCGACCACTTCGAAAGGTGCAGCAGAGCCGGCAAAAACTTCGCCATCTCCAGGCCGTATTTGCGCCCCCTCTTGAACAGACTTCCCGGCCCGTCGACCTCGATGATAAAACCCTCGCCGTCGCGCCGAGTTCGGTGCATGAGCCGGTGGAATTTGAGCATCTGAAATAAAAGACGAAGCTGATTGGAGTCGGGAGCGTCCAGGCGGATCAGCATCGACTTCGCCCGATATAAGACGGCCTGGGCCAGCGCCAGATTATAGCGGTGGAGCAGCGCCTGGGGCTCGATGGATTTGAATTCGCTCAACACTTGTCGCTCTTCCAGGTCGGCGTAGAGCGCTTTTTCGCATTCGTCGGCGCTCATCTCGAGACGCTGCCCCGCTGCATCGAGAATAGCCGCCCTCCCCGCCTCGTCGCTCGGATTGCCGGCCTCAAATGCCATATCGAAGACCGCCTGACGCACCTCTTCCGGTTTATGAGGGGAATCCACGTCGAATTCGCTTCGGTCGTATAGGAGTTTCGCCAGCCCTCGCCAGATCAGAAAATCGGTCCCGTGGCCGATGGCGCGCTCGACCTTCTCGCCAATAATCCCCTGCGGCTTTCCCCGGTGGCTCTCGAAGATATCGACCAGCATGGTAGCCCGCTCGCGCGCTTTGGCGTCGTCCACGTCCAGATAGCGCGGTCGGATCTTCCCCTTTCGTTTTATCACCCTCAAGAGATCACTGGTAAGCATCGTGCTCCCGTCGCCTTCGGCTCACATGAGACTCCACGGAATCGACGGTGACCAGCTCGTATAAAATGGCCTTCTTATTCTCGGCGCGCCTCAAGATCCGACCCAGGCGCTGGACGTGCTCGCGAACGCTGCCCGAACCGGCGAGGATAACCGCCACTGAGGCTTCAGGGATATCGACGCCTTCGTTTAGAACCTTGCTGGTCACCAGCAGCCGATACTGCCCCTGTCGAAATTTTTGCAGGATTTCACGCCGCTCTTTCACACGCGTCTCGTGGGTGATCGCCGGGCATAAAAGTGCCTCGCTGATCTCGTAGACCGAGGCATTTTCGTTGGTAAAGATCAAGGTTTGCTCATCGCGGTGGCGGCTCAAGATTTCGTACATCAACGATAATTTTTCGTCGTGAACCAGGGCCATTCGCTTCTGCAAATGATATGCCTTTAGGGCCCGCCGTCCCTCATCTGACCTGCTGGTCGCCGCCAGGAATCGCCGCCATCCGTGCAGGCCGCCCAGACGAATCCCGTTGCCCTCGACAAATCCTCGGTAGACGGCGCGGGCGTCGTCGTAGATCTGCCGATCGGCGTCGTTCATGGCCACCTCCATGGTGCGCACCTCGTAATCCGCCAGGATATGACCGCTGAGCTCTTTAATCGATTTTCGATAGACGATGGGGCCTACGAGGTCGTCGAAGTCGCGGTGACTGCCGTCGGCCCGCTCCGGTGTGGCCGTCAACCCCAGCCGAAACGGGGCAATACTATGCCTGGCCCCCTGTCGATAGACCTCGCCAGGCAGATGATGAACCTCGTCGAAGACGAGCAACCCGAACCGATCGCCGAGACGCCCCATATGGATCGCCGCCGAATCGTAGGTGGACACCGTGATCGGCTCCACCTCGTGGTAGCCCCCGCCGAGCATTCCGATGGGGCCGCCGAAGGCCTCTTCGAGATTACCCACCCACTGGGTCATCAGATCGATGGTGGGCACGATCACCAGCGTCGATCGCCGGGCCTCGTCGATAGCCAAAGCCGCCAGATAGCTCTTGCCCGAACCGGTGGGCAACACCACCACCCCCCGTCGTTCGGCCTTCTTCCAGGCCTCGAGCCCCTGGCTTTGATGCTCAAAGGGGCGAAAAGGTCGTCGAAGCTCACCCTCCAACGCCCCGTAAGCCCGCGCCCGATCCTCGACCTCCCAGCCTGCCTTCAATAATTCGCCGAGGGCCCGCCGATATCGATAGGCCGGGCAACGCCAGGCGTCGACCCGCTCGTCAAATATCCATACCGTGCCGGCCGCCCCCTCTTTGTCGAGCCCGTCGGCCAGCAGAGTCCCCTCCTCAAAGCGAAGAATGACCCGCCCTCGTGGCGCATCGAATCGGTCCCCCAAAAAGAGCGCTGTTGAATCGTCCATGACCTTCCAGTTGAGGGGTCCGTCGCGATTGACCTCGACCACCACCGTTGATAGCCTGAGCGACAGCGACTATCGAGCCTCCCAGCGGCGACCTCTGAGGACGGAAAATCAAGCCACCCCGCCGCCGGGAGTCGACCTTAATGCGACCGCCACAGCGAGTCTAGCCGAGTGCCTGCACCGGACGCCAATCAAGACCTCGATGAAGGTCATGTCTTTGAGGGCAAATACCGCATCGTCCGAGAACTCGGCCGTGGCGGCTTCGGTGTGGTCTATCTGGCCCACCAGCTCTCCATGGACCGCCCGGTGGCCCTCAAGGTCCTAAAACCGGGGGTGGGCGAACACGACCCCAGCGCCAGACAGCGCTTTTTACGGGAAGTCAGGATCATCTCCAAGCTGCGCCACCCCAATACGGTGACCATCCACGATTATGGTGAGACCATGCAGGGCATGGTCTATATGGTCCTGGAGTTCGTGGAGGGCAAGACCCTCAAGGCACTACTGCAGCGACAAGGAGCCCAGGAGCCCCTTCGATCCCTGGGTCTATGCCGTCAGATCGCCGGCTCTCTGGCCGAGGCCCACAAGCACGGGATCATTCACCGTGACTTAAAGCCCGCCAATATCATGCTCACCGATCTGGAGGCTGACGACGACTACGTCAAGGTCCTCGACTTCGGAGTGGCCCACTTGCTCAACAGCAAGGAAGACGTCGATCTGACCCGCTCGAGCGTCCCCGAGGGCCAGCGGGCCCTCATCGGCACCCCCCGCTATATGAGCCCCGAGCAGGTCCGCGGCGAAAACCTCACCCCGGCAAGCGATCTCTACGGGTTGGGGTTGATGCTCTACGAGATGCTCGTCGGTGAGCCCGCCGTTCAGGGCGACACGACGATGGCCCTCATCAGCCAACAGATAAGCCCCGAGCCCCTCCGACTTCCCAGCCTCCACGCCCTGCACCCGGTCGTCCAGCAGCTCATCCGCCGGGCCACCGACAAATCTCTGGCCCGGCGGTTTAGCTCGGGTCGTGAATTTGCCGAGGCCATCGACGATACGGCCCAGAAGCTGAGCCAAAACACAGGCGCGCCGGCCCGCGAATTCCTGGCCACCAGCGGTCGTTTCTCGGCGGTCTCGCGATCGGCGGTGCCGGCCGGACTCTCCAGCGATTCTCATCCCGGACAATCCCACACCCCCCACCAGACCTCCCACCGCCAGACCCCGGGAGCTCAGGTCGCCGCCGGATTGTCAGTGCGCGAGCACGAGCGCGCCGGACCGTCGACCCCCGATGACGCCGCCTGGTTTGAAAATCAATTCGACCCCCAGGATCTGGCCGAGCGAAGCGAGACCGGCGTCGAGGTCTTCCCCGATCCGGCCAAGGGCGACGACTTTGCCGTCGTGGGAAATCAGCTCGACTATCGAAGCGAGAGCAACCTCTACGGCATTCCGTCGACGGATCTGCCGCCGGCACCAGACGCCAAAGCCTCGCCATTCGCCGTCGAGCCAGAGCCGGAAGAAAAAGATGAAGCACCAACCCCGGCGGGGGTCCCTGTCGAGGAAGAGGAATCGGCGCTCATGATCGCCCTGGGGACGGCAAAGCTGTGTTTTCTCGGCCTTCTTGCAGCCTTTTTTCTGTACACCGCCTTTATCGTCCTCGGCGCCATGGTCGGCGAATTCGTGGAGGGCAAGATCCGCATCGCCATCGCCGCCGCCGTGGCCATCGCCGTGCCTCTGTTCACCGCCCTCGGCGAAAACAGCCAGAAGGAGCGCTTCGAGGTCGTCGAAAAAACGGGGGACCGAGTGGCCCGTGTCTTCATCGGCACGGCCATTATCTCGGCGGCCATCACGGTGGTCATGGCCTTTGCCCTGCCGGGACAGATCACCTCCTATCTACGAGGTGACCCCAATTGGATGTTCGAGCCCACCCCGGGCATCGAGTACGAACCGACGCCGACGACGGAGCTCAATAAAGACTTCTCCGGGGTCATCGCCGATATGATCGAGGCCTCCACCCGGGCCATCGGCCGATACGACGGCACGCCCACCCTGGAAGACGAGCCGGACACCATCGAGCACCGGCCCCAATTTTATACCCCTCCCGCCCCCACCCGTCCGGGGACTCGCGGCAGCACCGACGACGACGGCGCCGACGGCGCAGACGAAGAGGTGAGTTCAGAATCCGACCGAGACAGCAACGATACACCCCGGCCGCCCGACCGAGCCGGCGATGAAGCCGACGATGACTCCTCCTGGTAATTATTGCCCCCCGAGGTTCACGCCATGCCCTCAGCCAGCGACCGCTTAGCCCCCCGCGTCGACGTCACTCTCCGGGTCTTTTTACAGACTGTCGACGGTGACGTCCCCTGCAAGACTCGCGATGCCTCCTACGAGGGAGTCTTCATCGTTCGCCGCGACCCCTTGCCCCTGCGCAAATTGATCCGATTTCGAGCCCGCCTGCCCGGCACGGACGACGAACTCCAGATGCTCGGCCTGGTGGCCCATACGGTCAACGCTACCGACGCCGCCGAGCGGGGAGGTCAACCGGGCATGGGCATCCAGCTCTTTTCGCTGGGCAAGCAAACCCGCAAGCGCTGGCGCGATTTCGTCGACGCTCTCTACGAAAAAGATCCGGACGCTCTAAAGGCCATTGAGGAGTCGCTGCGCCCCGACATTCGCATTCGCATCCCCTCCCGGGAAGTCCTGGAGCGATTTCGCACCGTCGACCTTCCCCGGGGCGTGCTCTTCGTGCGCACCCCGGAGCTGGCCCCCGAGGGCAGCGAGGTCGACTGCATCATCTCTCATCCAGTACAGGAAGAGGATTTTACCCTCACGGCGGTCGTCAAAAAAGCAGTGGAAGGCACGATCAAAGAGCGAGGCCTGCAGGTTCGGCTGATCCTGCCCGATGACACCAGCGAATTAGAGGAATTTCTGGGCGGTCCAATCCCCGATGCGCCCCGCCCCCCCAGCCAGCCCCTTCCCGCGCAGGATGGGTCGCCTCCGCCTCCGGATTTACCCACCCCCGGGGCTGAGACCCCGGCGATGGACCTCCAGGAAGAATCGGGCATCTCCCTCGACGAAGATGACCTGGAATTCGAAAGTACTCCCATCGAGGAGAGTGAGGCCGAAGTCCTCGCCGAAGAAGCCTCGGAGGCCGAAGAAGACGCCGAGGAGGAAGAAGTTCTCGACGACGACGAGAATGCAACCAAGGAGAGCGAATGACCGCCCCCGACAAGCGGCCCTTTCCAGATCTTCCAAAAAAAATTGAGACCATTCATATTATCGGCATCTGCGGCACTGCCATGGGTAGTCTGGCAGCGATGCTCACCGAACGGGGCTATACGGTGCGCGGTTCCGACGCCAACGCCTATCCGCCGATGAGCACCTGGCTCGCCGATCGGGGCATCGAGATCATGATCGGCTACGACGAGGCCAACCTGGACTGGGATCCAGATCTGGTCATCGTCGGAAATGTCTGTCGCGCCACCTACGCCGACGCCGTGGCCACCAGAGAGCGGGGCTTTCCCTATCTGAGCCTCCCCGAAGCCCTTCGCTTTTTCTTCTTCGAAGATCGTCGCCCCCTGGTCATCACCGGCACTCACGGAAAGACGACCACCACCTCGATGCTGGCCTGGATCATGACCGACGCCGGCCGCGATCCGGGATTTATGCTCGGCGGTATCGCCGGCAATTTTGATTCCAATTACCGCCTCGGCGACGGCGAGACCTTCGTCATCGAAGGCGACGAATACGACACGGCCTATTTCGATAAAGTGCCCAAATTCTGGCATTACGCCCCCTTCCGGGCCACGATCAACAATATCGAATTCGACCACGCCGATATCTACGACGATATCGCCGATGTGGAGCATGTGTTCAGGCGGCTGTCGAAGATGCTCCCCGAAGAGGGCTCGCTGTGGGTCAACGGCGACTCCCCGCGGGCCATGGCGGTCTCTGAAGATACGGAGGCCACACGAAAGACCTTTGGTCTCGGCGACGGCAACGACCTGCGCGCCCTCAATATTGAGCGCGCCGGCCGAGGCACCCGCTTTGAGATTCACTATCTCGGCGAGAAGTTGGGGACCGTCGACCTCCCCACCATGGGTGAGTTCAACGTGAGAAATGCCCTGGGCGCCACCGCCCTGGCCATGGACGAAGGGCTGTCTTTCGACGCCATAAAAGAGGCCCTATCACGCTTTAAGTCCGTCAAAAAACGCCAGGAATATATCGGCGGCGCAGGCGGCATCGATGTCTACGACGACTTCGCCCACCACCCCACGGCGGTGGCCGCCACCTTGCGAGCCCTACGCGACCAATTTCCCGACCGCACTCTGTGGGCACTCTTCGAGGCCACGAGCAATACGTCGCGGCGAAAGGTCTTCCAGGACCTCTACCCGCCGGCCTTCTCCGTGGCCGATCAGGTCATCTTGTCGAGCCCGCGCAAGAAGAAGGATAACCTCAGCGCCGAGGAGCGGGTCGACGTAGCCGAGATGGCAAAGACCATCGAATCCATGGGCCCCAGGACCCGACTGATCCCCGACGTGGACGATATCGTGACCACCGTGGCCGCCGAAGCCGAACCCGGCGACCTCATCGTCGGCTTGTCCGGCGCTTCTTTCGGCGGAATTCACCAAAAATTACTGACCGCCCTAAAAGCTCGTTTCAGCGAATAAATCTGCGGCGATCATCATGATCGCTGCAGCTTTTTTCCCGTCGATTACGCAAAACCAGGGGGCAAATCGTCGACAATAACCTCGCAAGGTCCACAAGATCCTTCGACCGCGAGGTTCGTCATGTCCACCACTGCCCTGATCACTCTTTCGACGCTGCTCGCCACGACGACGGCCCTCGACGCCGGGCCCTCTCATTCAATCCTTCCGGCGGTCTGCATCGCCCAAATGGGCCCCGCACAGCTTCACCCCCCTCCGAAATGGCGTCCCCTGATCCCGACCGTCGTATTCGGCGTCGATTATAGCCCGGACCAGCAGCAACAATTTCAGGTCGACCGACAACATCTTCCCGACCTCGCCGAGCTCTCCTGGACAACCGAGCCTGACGGCGCCGACGCTCGCCACAACATCCGTGCCATGACGAGGTGGACTCTCGCTCTTCGCTGGCAGACCGGCCCGTCCCCCTCGCCAATGCCGGCGTCTGCCGCCAGCCACGACCTGCCTCCCTATTGCGGCGAACTGTCTGCCCTGGACACCAGAGAACCGGTCGACCTGGAAGGTGCCGTCGAGCATTGGACCGAGACCCGACGCCTGCACTCCCTTCTGGGAATTACTCACGCCGAGGAGGTCCGACGATGAAGGCTGTCATTTCTACCCTGATATTCTCTGTCTCATTATGCCTCGCCATGAGTCCGACGATGGCCCAGGCCCTGAGCAATGCCGATTCAAAGCGGCTCGAGGCGGCCATCCAGGCATTCGCCCACGAACCGGATATCGCCGATGTCCAGCGACAGGTCCTCCAGCGGCGCGATATCGACGACGATAATGTCGATCGCTGGACCCGTCGCGCCCGCTGGGCCGGCGCCATCCCCCGCATCCAGGGACAGGTGAGCTGGCTCGACCAGCGGGATACTCGCAACCGCTATCGCGAGAATATCTCCGCCGACGAGACCGGCCAATACGAACCGAATAACGCCCAGCACTACCTCTACGACGACCTGCGTCTTCGCGCTATCTACTCATTGAGGCTCAACTTCGACCCCTCGGAGCTTCTCTTTAGCTCCAGTGAAATGGCCATCCAGCGAGAGGTGCGAAACCGCTGGAGCACGGCCGACGCCCTGGTCGAAGAGGTGACGAATCTCTACTTCGCCCGGCGGCGCCACCAACTCGAACTTCATCTCTTCGGTGACGACGATCTGGAAGCAGCGCTGGAGCGACGGATCCAGATCGAAGCTCTCACGGCCCGCATCGACGGCCTGACGGGAGGTTGGTTTCGCCAACGACTGGAGGAGGAGTCGCCATGATATCTCGCCATCGCTCCTGGCCCCTCTGCTTCGTCGCCGCCACTCTGCTCATCTTGGCGGGCTGCGCCCCCGCCGAGGAGGCCGAATGCCGCACCTCCCAGGATTGCGACGGCACCCTATTTTGCAGGATGGGAGTGTGCACCGACCTCAACGCCCCAGCCCCTCTCGGGGGCTCACAGCCGTGGGTCGACGACGCCGGAGGGCTGGCCGACGCCGATGATAAAGAGGGCCAACCTCATCCCTGCCCCGACGCCCCGGGCGCCGATGCTTCCACGCTGGTGCTCAACGAGCTGCTGGCCACCGTCCCTCAAGGCCCGGCAGGAGATGCCAACGGCGACGGTGTGCGCCACTTCCATGACGACGAATTCGTTGAACTCGTCAATATCTCAGAGGAGACCATCGACATGACGGGGGTGCAGATCTTCAACGATGAGACCCTGCGCTTTACCTTCCCCGAGTTTTGTCTTCTGCCCCTCCACGCCGCCGTGGTCTTCGGCGGCATCGAACCGGGCGCCGATCTGCCCACCGGCGAGGGATTCGAGGCCTTTACCGCCGACAGTCGATTCGCCTATGCCGACGGCGGCGGCCGGGCCGTGGTACGCGCCGCCCACGGCGCCACTATCGCCGACTTCACCTACGGCTCCCATCCCGCCGAATCGCTCAACCTGGCCGTCGATCTAGATGGCGACGAATATATGCCCCATGGCTCACTCACAGATGGAGAAGCCATCTTCAGCCCCGGAAAATGCGCCAACGGACAGCCCTTCCCCACTGGCTGTGGGCGCGATGACAAAGGAGATGACCATGGCGATGACAATGGCGACGATGATGGCGAGGACTGGAATGATCTCAACGACTATAAATCAGGCGGAGATTAGCCGTAGTCATTGAGTTCTGAAGTGCTTATGCCTATTCTCGGCGCCCGGCTGATCTCCTCTCTTTGGACTGCTGATGACAATTTCTCGAAGTCTAGTCCTTTTGTTGACCTGTTTCTTTATCGCAGCATGCGGCGTCGAGCCCGATCCATCAAATCAACTCACACAACCCGACGCCGGCGGGTTCGACGCTGATTACGATGCCGACCGCGACGCCTATCACAACGATGCCGGCATGTCCGACGCCCCCGATGTGGGCGATGACACCGGCGAGCCATTACCCCAGTGGGATTGTGATCCCCACTTTCCCGTGGGCACCGTTAGATACCGCGACATCGAGGATCTCAGCGACGTCGACCTGTTCATCGCCCTGTATAACCAGGTCGGCGGCCACACCAACCGTGGCTATAACAACGCCCGAGACTATATGTTCAATCACCTCGACGTTCGCGACGACGGGATGCTTGAATGCGTGTACACCGCACGACGAGTCGAACCGGACGGCAGCCGCACCCCCGACGGATTCAACACTGAGCATATCTGGCCCCAGAGTCGTGGCGCCGGTGAAGAACCGATGAGATCCGACCTTCACCATCTGACTCCTATTGACGCCGACGCCAATAATGCCCGCGCTGCCTATGAATTCGGCAACGTCGATTGCGACGAAAACACCTGCCCCTGGCATGAAGGAGGCTCATTTTTGGGTCCCAGCGCCGACGACGATCGAGAATTAGTCTTCCAGGTCCGCCCCGATCGTCGCGGCGATATGGCCCGAGCCATCCTCTATTTTTCGTTGCGCTACGGACAGAATGTCTCCGCCGAAGAAGAAGCGGTGTTGCGCCAGTGGAATTGCGAAGATCCTCCCGATGATTTCGAGCGCGCCCGTAACGACGCGCTCAACGTCTTCCAGAACAACAGAAATCCCTTTATCGATCGCCCCGATTTCGTCGATCAGATAAGCGAATTTTAGAATCCCACCGTCAGGAACGAGCAGATGACCTCCCCAGATATCTCCGACCGCAAGCGCGATCACCTCCGCCTATGTGCCGAGGAGGAAGTCGAAGCGAGAGTAAAGACCAACCTCTTGGACGCTGTGGAGCTATTCCACGACTCCCTGCCCGAACTCCACGTCGATGAGATCGACCTGTCCACAGAGTTTTTGGGTCGGCGACTTGGCGCCCCCCTGCTGATTACGGGAATGACTGGCGGCGCCGATCAGGCGGCTCGCATCAACGAAGAATTGGCCATCGTGGCCCAGGAGTTCGGCCTGGCCATGGGCATCGGAAGCCAGCGGGCCATGGCCGATGACGACGACCTGACCGACACCTACCGGGTCCGTCAGGTCGCTCCCGATATCGCCCTGTTGGGAAATATCGGCGCCGTTCAGGCCGCCCAGATGTCCACCGACGAAGTAGGAGAGCTGGCCGAGGCGATCGGTGCCGATGGGATGTGCGTGCACCTAAACCCCGGCCAGGAGCTCATCCAACCCGAGGGGGATCGCGACTTTCGCGGCTGCCTCGACGGCATCGCTCGCCTCGTCGACGAACTGCCCATACCGGTGATCGTCAAAGAGACGGGCTGCGGCCTCTCCCCGTCGGTTCTCAGCCGACTCGCCACTGTCGGCGTGGAGTGGGTCGACACCGCCGGCGCCGGCGGCACCACCTGGATCGGCGTCGAAGCCCGACGCGCCCCGGGCCCGCGTGCCGACCTGGGTGAATTATTCTGGGATTGGGGCATTCCCACGGCAGCGTCCATCGTCTTCGCCAAACGCCGGGGATTTTCGACGATCGGCTCCGGCGGTCTGCGCACCGGCCTCGACGCCGCCCGGGCTCTCGCCCTGGGCGCTGACATGGCGGGCATGGCCCTTCCCTGGCTTCGCGCAGCCCACGACGATGGCGTCGACGGTGCCCGCCAATTCGCCACCCGCTGCACCACCGCCTTGCGCACCGCCATGGCCCTGACGGGCTCCCAGAATCTGGAGGCCCTTCGCAACACGGACCGACTGCTCGGCCCCCGCCTAAAGCGGTGGATCGAAACCGACGGAAGTTGAAATCAAATTGTACGGGCCCACGGAGTTCTCCCGGATATTCTCGAATATCAACGTTCAATTTCACCGGGCAGCAAAAAGGGATAGGGCCGACGGCGCACATGGAGCTGCCAGGCGCGGTCCATGCGGCGAAGCCACAGCAATATGGCCCACATTCGGGCGTCGCGCCGATAATAGTCTCTCGTCTCCTCCACGGTCATCGGCGGCTCCACATGGCCGTTGGCCACGCTGATCACCTCCGGAATCCATTGCTGGAGGCGCTCCTTATGAAGGTTGGCCGCCATGTCCAGGAGAGCACGTCGCCGATCGTGATATTGCTTCATAATCTCATCGACCAGAAATATATCGGTCAGCCCTCGCAGCGCCCAGGGCAGCGCTAATAAGAAGAGCTTCGTGTCCAGAAGCGGGGCCCCTGATTCGTCGCGCAACATGGGAGTCGTCACGTCGAGATAACGCACTCCCTGGTCGGTGGCCACCCAATTTGACAGCTGGGCGTCCAGCCCCAGCCTTTTGTCGACGCAGCCAGCCGTCGCCGCCACCACCTCGGAGATAAAGCGCCGCCCCTCTTCGAGGCCGCAGGCGGCCAGAAAATTGGGCCCCAGACTTTCGGCCTCATGACGGGGTTGAATGCAATAGGCCTGCACTCGCCGCCCTTCTCCGGTGACGACCTGAAGATGGCTGCGGACCGGTTCTACTCCCGCTCGCGAGAGGGCATCGAGATATTCGTAAAACACTCTGCCATAGGCCTGGTAGGCCTCTTCACTTTCGAAGGGAGGAAGCCGTTTGACCGCATAGGCTCTCCCCCTCGAGGTGACGGAGAGGACACAGGAGATCTCCCCGTAGCCAAGAATGTGGAGGTGTTCATCGTCGCCGCTGCGAAGCGCCTTTTGAACCCCTCGCTCCAGCTCCACCAGCACCTCTGCTGGCAGGCACATATCGGTGGACTCCCTCACCCCAGCGTCTCCCCGACGATCTCGACGATGGCGTCAATCTCGTCGTCCTCGATCGTCAGAGGCGGCAAAAATTGAAGCACCGACGTATCGTTATTGGCATAGACCGCAAAGACACCGGCGTCGAAGAGAAGTTTGGCGGCCATCAAACCGGCGTCGGCCTTGCCGAAGTTCAGACCCATCATCAAGCCCCGCTGTCGAAGTTCGAATGGAGCCTGCGAAAAGGCACTTCGAAAACGGGCGGCCGCCTCTTCGACCCGCTCCAAAAAGGGCTCGGATTCGATGATATCGAGCACGGTCAGCGCCGCTACACATCCCACCTCGGAGCCCCCAAAGGTCGAGATATGAATAAAGGGATGGTCGTCGAAAAACGCGTGCAACTCGGCTGTCATGAGGGTGGCCGTAATCGGGTAGATCCCGCCTGAGAGCCCTTTGCCGGTGACCAGCATATCCGGCTCTATACCATGGTGCTCATGACACCAGATACGACCTGTTCGCCCCAGCCCGGTCTGCACCTCGTCGACGATAAATTTCGCCCCCTGACGGCGACAAATCGCTTCCACTGCTTCCAGATATCCCTCGGGAGGCAGGGGCATGCCCAGCGTGGCCGGAATGGGCTCCAAGATCACCGCCGCCGTCTCATCTCCCACAGCCTCCTCCATGGCCGCCACGTCGCCGAAGGGAACCTGAGTAAACCCCGGCAGGTTCGGACCGAAGGGCTCACGGTACTGCCGATCTCCGGCGGCCATGGCCAGCCCTGTGTGGCCGTGGTATCCGCCGCTGGCAGAGACCACCCCCTGGCGTTTGGTGATCCCTCGGGCCACCTTGAGCGCCAGATCGATCGCCTCCCCGCCGCTGACCCCGAAGACCACCCCTGATAGACGATCGTCGGTCGTCGCCGAAAGCCTCCGACCCAGTTCAGCCCGATAGGGTGACGGCAAGTGATGATTGCCTATATCCACCGTCTCCAGCGCCCCTCTCACGGCTTCGATCACCTCGGCGTTGCGATGCCCCAGATTGAAGACGCCCCCGTTGCAATGGCAATTGTACCACTCCCTGTCGGAGTAGGCGTCACCGAAGCTCGCCCCCTGGCGCTCTCCCATCACGGAGTCGAATTGATAGCGCTCGAAGGTGGCGATCTTGCCGGCGTTGATATGACGGGAAAATGCCTCAAAGAGGGAGGATCGATCAGCAAAATATGGGGGCTTTAACCAACTCATGGAGGCTTCCTCTATCAGTGCCCATCGACAAAAAAACGCACCTATTCTCAACTGCCATCTAAGCTAAAGGACTGGTTGCCCACATCCTGTCCCGTGAGAAAAAAGCCGTCAACCACCCCTGGAAGGTCTCGGAGAATATATTGGTACCTTGGCGACTCATATCGCGGTGGATTCAGAGTAACCAGTTGCTGTAGTCTTTGATGAAATACCGGACCATTCGGTTCCGGTTCGGTGGTTTGCGTAATGGGATACTAATTATCGTCCCACTTCGTCCTCTCACCACTTGATCCCCCCCTATCCCAGTCTTCCAGTCTTTGCAGCAGGCAATAATTAAGTGACAAAAATCAACCTCGATGACCTCGCGAAACGAAAAGACTTTCTCGACTTCGATGAACGTGACGCCCAGTTGCTGCGCGAACTCGGTGAGAGAGTCGACGATGAGCATCTGACATTTCTAGATCGGTTCTACGAAAAACTCGCCGAATTTTCTGAGCTTCGAGAATTGCTGGGCGAAGAAGAAGATATCGCTCGCCTCAAAGCTGCCCAGACCAGGTATTTCAACGAGTTGCTCGGCGGCCAATACGGGGAGGACTACGCACAGGAGAGGCTGCGCGTCGGTATCACCCATCAACGTATCGGCCTGGAGCCGGATTGGTATCTCGGCGGATATCGCGATTATCTAGACCAGCTCTTTTCGGTCATCCACAGAGTCTATGGTCATGATCGCAGCAAGGCACAAGCTGTCTTTGCCGCCGTATTGAAGATTGCATTTTTCGATATTAGCCTGGCTATCGATACCTATATCGACGCTGATCGCCGCAAGGCGCTGTCCTATGAACAGGGGTTTCACGACGTCTTCGAGCACTCCCCGGATGGGATCGTCATTCATCGTCAGGGCAATATTATCTATATCAATCCCTCATTATTGAGGACCATGGGGTTGCGCAGCCCCAAAGAGGTGCTCGGACGGTCCGTGGTGGAGTTCATCGCTCCTGACGAATTACCGGCAATCCAACAGCGAATCGAATATCTGCGAAATAGTGGACGAGCCAGCGCACCGCGGGAGACCCTGTTGCTCCGTGCCGATGGGACGCCGCTCCAGGCGGAAACGGCAGGTGTGGCCATTGAGTTCGACGGCGGCCCGGCAATCGTCACCATGGTGCGGGATATCACGGAGCGCAAAGAGCTCAATGCCCGTATCATGCAGATGGATCGTATGATCGCCGCCGGCACGCTCGCCGCCGGAGTAGGCCACGAGATCAACAACCCCTTGACCTATGTAAAGGGCAATCTGGACTACGCCATCGACCAACTCCATCGTCTCCGAGAGTCCGTCGACCGCCTGGAGAAGTCGGTGACACACAAGCCGGTAGAAATGCCCCCGGAAGCTCAACCTCCACGAGGACTGGCATCACAGATATCTGCCATTTGCGAAGCCCTCGAAGATGCCCGTCAGGGCAGCGATCGGATCCGCCGTATCGTCGCCCAGCTCCGAAGCCTGACCAACGACCACGATAACGAGGGCTGCACCATCGACGCCACCAAGATGCTCCAGGCGACGATCGAGATGGCCTCCAACGAGATTCGCCACCGGGCGCGCCTGTCCACTGACTTCAACACTTTGCCGGCGCTAAGAGGAAAAGAGAGCAAGCTGAGCCAGGTCTTTTTAAACCTCATTATCAACGCCGCCCAGGCCATCGACGAGGGGGCCGTCGATGACAACGAGATTTGCGTTCGCACCCGATTGCTCAATCCAACAACTGCATCCATCGAGGTCGAGGATACGGGGGCAGGAATTAGTCCGGAACATATGGATCGCCTCTTCGATCCCTTCTTTACTACCAAAGAGGTCGGTCAAGGTACGGGATTGGGCCTTCATATCAGCCAACATATCGTCAATGCCTACGGGGGCCGTATCGAAGTGGAGAGCCAACCGGGAAAGGGAAGCCTCTTTCGGGTCATCATCCCCTTATGCGACCTCACCAAACCCAATTGCCCGCCCGAGGTGGATTCAGATCCCGACGCCATTGTCCGGGGGCGAATTCTCATCATCGACGACGAACCTATGGGACGAGAGGTGCTCCTTCGCCTTCTCCATCAGACACAGGATGTTATACTGGCCGAAAGTGGTCATCAGGCCCTGGAACTTCTCGACGGCGGTGAGCGCTTCGATATGATCCTCTGCGATCTGATGATGCCTCAGATGACAGGGATGGATTTCCACCAGATTTTGCAGGAGAAATTCCCTGACTACACGGATCGAGTCGTCTTTATGTCCGGCGGGGCCTTTACACCGAGAGCTCAGAAATTCCTCGATCAGAGCACCAATCCTTTTCTCGAGAAGCCAATCGCTCCCCACAAGCTGCACACCATGGTCGCCAGATTTGTCGAACTAAAGAGCGAGCCCTGACTCAGGGCCGGCATCTCTCTTCACCCCAGCACCACCACTCCCACCACGACGACGAGCACGCAGATCAGCATGACCACGGCGCCCACAATCGCCCAGATGAGGGCCCGGACCAATTCCTTCGATTGATTTGTCTGGGAACTCTTTTGGCGCCCCACTGACAGGGCGGCGGCCTGCGCGTCTCCCCCGCCCTGCCGGCGATGACCGCTTGTACTGAGCGCCACTTCCCCCGTCGACGCCAGGCCTCGCTTCTCCTCTAATTCTCGCTGCACCGCCTCCAACGCGGCGTACATCTGGTGGGCGTCTTGAAACCTTGCTTCGGGCTCCTTCGCCATCGCCTTATATATGACCCGCTCCAGGGACGGGCTGACCTGACCGGGCGCGACCTCTGAGGGCGGCGCGGGCTCTTCATAGACGTGGGCCGACAGCATCTTGACCGCCGTCTTGGCCGGAAACGGCCGCTGGCCGGTCACCGCCTCATATAAGATGCACCCCAGGCTGTAGATATCGGTGCGATGGTCGAGCTCCAGGGCCTGAGCCTGCTCGGGCGATACGTAGGCGGGAGTGCCGTAGACGATGCCCGACTTCGATAACTTCTCCTGAGAGAAATGCCCGCCATTATCGATGAATTTGGCCATCCCGAAGTCCAGCACTTTCACAAAATCGGCTTCCCCCCTCTTTTCGGTCAGCAGAATATTGGCCGGTTTGAGATCGCGATGGATGATCCCCATCTCGTGAGCCTCTCCGAGGGCGTCGCAGAGCTGCTTGAAGATCTTGACCACCCTCCTCTCTTCCAGCTCCTGGTCTTTGATGACCTGATTCAGCGGCAGGCCTTCCACATACTCCATGGCCAGATATAACAACCCCTTATCGGTCCGCCCGAAGATGAGGACCCGGATAAGATTGGGGTGGCTCAACAGCGAAATGGCCAGCGCCTCTCGCTCGAATCGCTGCACCGTCTCGTCATCCTGGGCCGACTTCTTATGCAAAACCTTGACGGCGATTTCCTTGCCGATCGAGTCATGCCGGGCCAGGTAGACAGACCCGATCGTGCCCTCCCCAAGGGGCTTTACGATCGTATATTCGCCAAAGAGCCGCTCGCCAACCAGGTCGGAAGGGTCCATAGATGCACTCATTCAGGAGTAATATTTCTCCAGCACACAAATATACGGCATTGGTAATTTCTCTTGCCCATCATCCGATCTACATCGTGTTCTGACAAGTGCAGGCAGCCCTTCATCCCCTCACCCGCGACCGCACCTCCTAGATCAATGCGCAGCGAACGGGCACCACGAAATAAAACGGGCAGCCCCATCAGGGAGCTGCCCGTCTTGCTTCTTGGACCTGACCTCGATCAGCGATTTTCTAACTGGCTCAACCGCTCCTCGATGGACTTTTGTTGGCTGCGAAGCTGCTCTAACTCTTGAGACTGGGCTTCGATGAGCGCCTGTTGTTCGTCGATGATCTCCTGCTGCTCGCGAATGGCCTGCACCGACAAGATTGCAAAGTCGCTATAGGCGAGGCCGATGATCTCCTCTTCCTCGCGGATCAGCTCCGGGAAAATTTCCTGCACTTCCTGGGCAACAAACCCGATCGATCGATGCTCCGAGGCCGGCCCATTATTATATCGGTAGCTCGCCGGCTGAAGATTCAAGAATCGCTCGAGAATCCCGTCAAGGTATGCCACGTCGTCTTTGATGGAGTGATCAGAGCTCGTGGTATAGGCACCATCTTCAGGGGAAATCCAGGCCCGAAGCGTTGCAGAAGAATCGGTGTTGCCGTCCTCCATATACCGAAAGTGCAGGTTATCGGTGATAGCCGAGATGCCGAGGTTCCAGCTTTTATGGCTATTAGAGGCGGTCATCCGCAGCGCCTCGGATTGATGCTCACTCTTAATATGAAGGGCTCGCTGGATTTCCCAATTAGACAGACCCACACCGATACGTCCATCATTTCTGGTGAAGATATTGCCATTATCAGTAAAGATTCTGCCCCCTTCGTAGGTGTAGATATCGCCGCCCTCTACGAAAATATTATTTCCATCACGAACGATGATTCTTCCCAGTACTCGCAGTTCCTCCCCGAGTTCTATCATGTAATTGCACTCCTGCCCTACGATGCAGATCCCCGAGACCTTCCGGGAAATATAGCCCGTTCCGTCCTCATCGCCGTTGAGGTAGATGTTATTGGGCTCCATCACGGGGCAATTCGTTCCCGAGCACCGCAGATAATCGTCGAAATAGGTGGGATCAATGGAAAAGATGCTCTCGTCGAGGCTCAACCCTTCACCGGCGCCATAGCTGGGAGGGTCGTCGCATAAGAGCTCTCCCGAAGTAGAGATCCCCACCGCTATCTGGCTCCCGCTACAGGACTGGCCCGACTCGGCAAAATCGGATCCATCGTAGGTATTGGGCGTGGGCAAATCACCGCAATTCCAGGACGACCCGTCATAGATGGCCACCTGACTTCCACCGCAGCTAAGCTCGGCGAGGGTGTCGGAGGGCTCCTCAACTGCGGAGGGGACGTCCGTGATCTGGCTCCAGGAGACGGAGTCAATCGCATCACTCGTGACCGCGCCGGGGGCAAAGGCGCCGGAGGTGATCGCTCCGTCGGCCACGTTGAGGGCCACTTCGGACATCGCCGCAAATGGCACGGAGGTCAGCTCCAACCGGGGGCTCATCTCCGAGGCGCCGGCGGTCATCCCCAGATACACCCGGCCGTCCCGCAATAATTCGGCATCGATGGGCTGGTTGCTATCGCCAAGGGTCACCGAATACACACCGTGTTCGGTCAGCGTGGTGGTGACGGAATCACTCCACAATATCGTCCCACCCGTGGGTGAATCATAGAGCGCAAATTCGAGGTTCTGATTGCCCGTGACCGGTTCACCGTCACTGTCGAGGATACGTCCTTGCTGGGTAATGCTTACTGGAACGCTGGCAAAGGCCGTGCCCGCCAAAAGCATCAAGGCTGCCAGCACAGCAGCGGAAAAACTCGAAGACTTCCAAAATATTCTCAATTTTCTATTCATCAAAATAGCTCCTTAATTTGATAATCCTGCGTCACATATTGACCGATTGGGCGGTGCGCGAACTTTTTACTCCGCCACGATATGAAAGGCACCCGGCTGCCAGGTCAAATCTCCATCGCTGGCCTCGAAACCAGAGACGTCATGAGGCGCGAAGCAATGGATCGCTGATAAAACACCGTCTGAGGTTGTGCCGGCGGCGGCACATAATTGGTGGGCCTCGGCCAACGACTCGGGCTCGTCTTGATTCTCCTTCTGGCCCTGATTCTGGTTCTCGCCCTGATTCTGGTTCTCGGCCTGATTTTCTTCGGCAAGACGCCGGTCGTCGTCACTACATCCCGTGGCTGCCATGGCCATGGAGGCAATAAAAAGGGTGAGGACTACGACGCCGCATAACCTAAACTTTTGCATATCTAGCTCCTGACAAAACCCAAACAATTCGCTCAGATAATTCAAAAGATCTGTGACTCAAACTTCACACATCTAATTATCACGGCGTAGTACTCCCGCTCTATTTCTTCCGATACTTGACGCAAGCTAGCAGAGAAGGATTTCCTTCTCAATTAGCTCCTGCCCTAAACCGCACCTCCTCGATCAACCCGTAGAGTACGGGCACCACGAAGAGAGTCAACAAAGCCAGCGCCATACCACCGATGATGGGGATCGCCATGGGGATCATCACGTCGGCGCCGGTGCCGTAGCTGGTCAGGATCGGCAACAGAGCGAGGATCGTGGTCGCTGTGGTCATCAAACATGGCCGAATCCGGCGCAGACCGGCTTCGACGACGCGCTCACGGGCCTGGTCGATGGTCTCCGGCGGCGCCGCCTCAAATCGCTGTTTGAGGTAGGTAGACATGACGATCCCGTCATCGGCGGCGATCCCGAATAGGGCGATAAACCCCACCCAGACGGCGATGCTCAGATTCACCGGTCCTATCTGGAAGACGTCGCGCATGGACGCCCCGAATAGGGAGAAGTCCATAAACCAGGGCTGGCCGTAGAGCCACAACATGATGAAGCCGCCGCTAAAGGCCACGGCGATGGCGCTGAAGATCGCCAACGACGTCCAGACCGAGCGAAATTGCAGGTAGATCAGGCTAAAGATAATGAGCAGCATCAGGGGTATGAGCAGCCGCAGCCGCTGCTCGGCGCGAAGATTCTGCTCATATTCGCCGGCAAATCCGTAGCGCACGCCATCGGCGAACTCCAGATCGCCTCGGGCCAGGGCCTGCGCCATGGCCTCGTCGACGGCCTCCACGACGTCGATGGGCCCCGCCCCATCGACGCCGTCGAACATGACATAGGTGATAAGCGCCGAGTTTTCGCTGCGGATCATCTCCGGGCCGCGCACATAATTGATCGTCGCCACCTCTCCCAGTGGAATCTGGATGCCCTCGGCGCCGGTGACCAGGATCTCCTCGATGGCCTCCGGACTATCTCGAAGCTCCCGGGGGTATCGCACTTTGACGCCAAAGCGCTCTCTTCCCTCCACGGTTTCCGTAACCGTCATCCCGCCGATGGCAGCGTCCACCGTATTCTGAAAGCCCCGCATGGTGATTCCGTAGCGGGCGAGTTGGCTGCGATCGGGCTCGATCTCGAGATAGGGTTTACCCACCGGCCGGTCGGCGTTGACCGCCGGGCCGTGGACCAGAGGATGTTCTTTGACGAACTCCTCGACCTGCAGCGCCGCTTCAGCAAGATCGTCTAAGTCATGGCCCTGAAGTCGCACCGCCATGGGAGCGCGAATACCACTTTGAAGCATGACGATTCGCGTGCTGATGGGCTGGAGCATCGACGTCGAGGGAAGACCGGGGATCACATTGGTCACGTCGATGATCTCGTCCCATATATCGCGGGGACGCTCAATCTCGTCGCGCCACTGCCGATAGGGCATGCCCGCCGAATCCTCGATGAGCTCTCCATCGTCATCGCGCAAAAATTCACCCTCTTCGTCGACGGCAAAACGCATCCGCCGTCCCTGGTCATCGAGCCGATACTCGGGCTTATATTGAATCACCGTCTCCAACATGCCGATCGGCGCCGGATCCAGCGGCGTCTCGGCACGCCCCATCTTTCCCACCGAATATTCCACCTCCGGAATGGACTCGATGAGCAAGTCGGCGGTCTGCATCATCTCCAACACTTCCCCGAAAGAGGCGTGGGGCATGGCGGTGGGCATATATAAAAACGCCCCCTCGTCGAGATGGGGCATAAACTCTCGGTCCATGCCGTCCACCTCGTGATGCAGCCATTGCCCCACCTCACTCTGATGCACCCGGTCGGGCAGCCATGAAAAGACGGTGCCGAAGCCAAGCCAGATCGTCGTCCCTACCACGACCAGGACCACCGGCACGGGCAAGAAGATGGCCTTATTGTCCAGAAACCAACGCAGAATATGGGGATAGGCCAGTCTAAAGAGCCAGAATAGACCGAGCAATCCGCCAATAAGAACGATGACGAAGAATAGATTTCGCCCCCGGCTTATGGTGGCCCCAAGTGGCATCCAGGATTGGGTCAGCAGCCAGGCCATCGATAAGATTAGCCCTCCGAGCCCCAGGACCTTCAGGCCCCAGGAGGCGAATGTCTCGCTCTTTCCTTCCAGCCACCGCCCTTCACTCATCAACTCCCCGACCAGCCAGGCCAGCGCGGCGATGACGATGGCAAGCCCCAACCCGAACTCCCAGACCGCCCCTACCTGCACCCCGCCCACGGCGATCACCGCCGCCAGGACCTGTTTGAGTCGGGTAGACGAGACGAATTTACCCATCAGCGCCGAGGCCACCACGGGGATGACCAAAATAGCGATAAACAGACTGGCGATGAGGGCATAGGTCTTCGTAAACGCCAGGGGCGTAAAGAGCCGCCCCTCCTGACCGGTGAGCATGAAGACAGGCAAAAAACTTATGACCGTCGTGGCAATGGCCGTGACCACCGCCGGAGCCACCTCGGCGGCTCCCCGGGCCACTCGAGCGATTCGATCGCCCCCTCTTTGTCCCTCTCCGCTTCCATCGAAATCATCGTCCAGGTGCTGGGCGATATTCTCGGTCATGACGATGCCCATATCGACCATAGTGCCGATGGCAATCGCGATACCGGCCAGGGCGACCACGTTGGCGTCGACGCCCGTAAACTTCATGGCCACAAAGGTCATCAATACTGCCAGGGGCAACAAGCCGGAGACGATAATCGAGGTACGCACATGCAGCATGAGCAATAGCACGACCAGAATAGTGATCATGATCTGCTGGGCCAGCGCCGTATTCAGTGTGCCGATGGTGCGCTCGATGAGCTCTGTGCGATCGTAAAACGGCACGATCGTCACCTGCGAGACCCTCCCGTCCTCCAGCTCGCGGCTCGGCAAGCTGAGCTGCACCTCGTCGATGGCCGCTTTCGTATTGTCGATGACCTCTCGCGGGTTGGCGCCGTAGCGCATGGTCACCACGCCGCCCACCGAATCGACGCCGCTTCGGGTCAAAGCCCCACGGCGCAAGTCGGGCCCCAGTTGAACTCGGGCCACGTCGGAGACCACCACAGGCGCACCGTCGACGCTGCGAATGACGGCCTCCTCGATATCCTCGATGGACTCCACAAACCCCAGGCCGCGGATCATATATTCAGCGCCATTTATCTCGGTGGTCCGCGCCCCGACCTCGTGGTTTGAATCGCGCACCGCACCCACCACATCTTCCAGGCTCACCTCGAAGGCGCGCATGGCGTCGCGGTCCAACTCCACCTGATACTCCCGTACCATTCCGCCGATAGAGCCCACCTCTGAGACCCCTTCAGCGCTGTTGAGAGCGGGCTTGACCACAAAATCCTGGAGGGCACGAAGCTCGTCGGCGTCCCAGCCGCCGGCGGGGTTACCCTCTTCGTCGCGGCCCTCCAGGGTATACCAGTAGATCTGGCCCAGTGCCGTGGCGTCCGGCCCCATCTGAGGCTGAACACCGTCGGGCAGCACGTCCCCGCCGAGGCTGGCCAACTTTTCGTTTAGCCTGGCCCGGGTCCAATAATATTCGGCGTCTTCGTCGAAGATGACGTAGATCGACGAAAACCCGTCCATGCTCGAGCTGCGGATGGTCTTGACCTTTGGAATCCCCAGCAGCTCGGTGGCCAGGGGATAGGTGATCTGGTCCTCCACATCCTGTGGCGAGCGACCGGGCCAGGCCGTAAAGACTACCTGCTGGTTTTCACCCAGATCGGGGATGGCGTCGACGGGCACCTGGTCGCGCTCCACGTCGGCCAGCCACCCCATTCCCCCCTCTTCATCGACCCACTCGTTCCAGGCAAAGGGAGCTACGAACAAACCGGCCACGATGGCCAACAAAACGGCGACGACCACGATAAAACGCTGTCGCAGGGCCGCCTCGATAAGCCGCGCCAGCCAGCTCTGCTCATTAGCTTCGGAGCTTCCATCAATGGTCATGATGCCCTCCGTGCTCGTGAGCATGGTCATGATCGTGGTCGTGGTCGGCCTGTCCGCCCCCTTCTTTTTCGGTGAGCCTCATATTGCATATTGGGCACTGGTCGTCGCCTTTTTCCGGCTGGGCCCAGTGGGTCGTGCCCATATCGCAATACCACACCCCCTCGGGGAGTTGCTCCGGATCGATGGGCGGATCGAACTCCACGCCCTCCTCTGGGACCTCGACGATTTCATCGCTGCTAAGGGGCATTGCCCCCTGGTCGTGGATGGTGCTCATCATCGAGGGACCACCCGTAATTTGAAGCTCCGAGTCGATCCTGAAGGCCCCCCGACTTGCCACCTCATCGCCCTCCGACAGGCCTTCTCGTATGATATAGCGATCACCGATAACCGGTCCCAACTCCACCGGCTGGGGCACATATCCCGGCGGCTCCAGCGACGTATCGTAGCGATAGACCAGCGATCGCTGACCGGTCCACAACACCGCCGACTTCGGCACTGACAGCGCCTCCTCGTCATCGACGACGGTTTCGATCTTTGCGCGCAGATACATACCTGGCCGCAGATGTCCCTCCTCATTGGAGAGCACCACCCGGGCAAGCGCCACTCGTCGACGCCTGTCGACCTCCGGCGAGATAAAGGTGATGCGCCCCTCCAACTCCTCGCCATCGAGGGCGGGAACGACGATGCTCACCGGCGCTCCCACTTCGACTCGCCTCAGATCGCGCTCGTAGATTTCGAGCTGTCCCCACACCGTATCCAGCGCTGCCAGAGACAAGATGGTGTCTCCTGTGGACACATAATCGCCCTCGGCCACATTCCTTGCCTGCACGGTACCGCTGGCCGTGGCGTAGATATCGACGGTCTCGCGGGCCTGTCCGCTCTCCTCGATCTGGGCCACCTGCCGGGAGTCCATTCCCAGCAATCGCAGCTCCATTCGCGCTGCGTCCACCGACGACTGAGCGGCTCGAAGGCGGCGTTCGCTGTCGGCCTGCCGAGCCTCCTCGAGCATCTCGATTGCTCGCAACAAGGTGCGCTGAGCCGAGAGAAGCTCCGGACTATATACCCGGGCCAACAACTGGCCACGGCTAACCTCTTCGCCCCGAGCGCTGACCAATAATCGCTCGATTCGCCCCCCCACCCAGGCCGACAGGTCGACCTCGGCCTGCTCATCGACGGCGACCGTGCCGAAGACGTCTAACTCGCCGGCCACCGTGCCCGCCTCGACAGTGCTGTGCTGGACGCGGGCCATCGCCCGCGCCCCTTCGGACAGCCTCACCACCGGGACTTCATCATCGCCGCCGGCTTCGCCCATGGGCACCAGATCCATATGGCATATCGGACAGGTGCCAAATGAGTCCTGCTGGATCTGTGGGTGCATCGGACAGGTCCAGGTCGTCTCCTCCTCACCTTCGCCATCATGTTCGTGGGCCCCGGGATCGTCGTCACCGTCATCGCCACCGGCGGTCCATCGACCGACACCAAAGGCGACAAACGCCACCACTATGGCGAGTATTATTGCGAGCACTATCTTCTTGGCCTGCCTATTCATTGTCTGACCCCTACTTGCTGCGGATAAGCCCAGTCCTGATCGGCGCCGATCGCTCCCCCGGTGAACCGTTGCAATTCGACGAGTTGCTCGAGAAGACCAGCTCGCAATTCGATGATCCGCCCTTCCACCTCAATTTCTTGTTGAACGGCGAGTATAAACTCAGCCGCCGATCGTTGTCCAAGCTCCACGCCGATGAGCACCTGCCGGGCCAGGTCTCCGGCCAGGGGCAACAACTCGCGCTCATGGCGGTTCAGCCGCTCATAATCGGCATTCCAGCCGGCCAGGAGGGCGTCTATCTCTCCAGCCAACGATTGTTCCTGGTGGCTACGATCCTGCTCGAGGGCCTGTTGAGATGCCTGCCACTGCGAGGCCTGGTCATCGTATTGAGAACCGAAGATGGGCAGGGGAATTGAAAACCCAACCTGAATCATCTGGTCTCTCGGCCCTCCCATCTCCCACATCGGCGGCATATTGGAATAGCCCACCATAATGCTCGGCCAGGGTCGATTCTGCTCTTCCACCAGCTCGACCTGCGCTGCGGCCACGGCCATCTCGGCGTCATAGGTCGACAACCGGGGCTCATTCTCCTGTGCCATCGCCAATAGTTCGTCGCGCGACGGCAGATCGATGAGCCAATCCTCGAGGATTTGCGGGCCGATATCGACCTCGTCGATCACCGCCGTATCCACCCCCAGCCGTCCAGCCAGCGCCGCTCTTCGCTCCCGACGGCTCGATCGCAGCTCCGATCGTCGATCTAAAGCGGCCTCCCGAGCCAATTCGAGCTGCAATAGTTCACCGTGCTCGGCGCGCCCCAGGCCGGCCAACTCCTCGACCAGGCCAATGGCGTCGTCGATCAACCCCACTTCGTCTTCGATGAGCTCCAGCCGGGCCTCGATCCGGGCCAATTCCACCACGTCGAGCCTTATGTCCCGCAATAAGTCTGCCGACACCGCCCGCTTTTGAGCTCTCGCCACCTCCTGCGATGCCCTGGCCGGCCCGGCGCGGCGCTCCCGCGCCCCGGGGCGCGGGAGCATCTGCATGATCCGCACCATATGGCCCGTCGTAAAATGGCCGGTGCCGGGCACCGACAGGTCGAGCATATACTCGAAGACCGGCTCGGGCAGTCGGTTTTCTTCAAAGCTAGCCTGAAGGCGCGCTTCCTCGACGCGAACGTCAAAGGCGGCCAACGACTGGTTTTCCTCTAGCGCCAGGGTATCCAGAACCTCTATCTCCGACACTCCGTCGGAGGCGACTGCATTGGCTGATGTGAGGGAAATCCCCACGCCCAGGGCAATCGCAAAGGTATTCCGGACACCACGGCCAGCGAGCTGGCGAGGGTGCATGGCGACACTCCACAATCTGGACGGCACAACGCCGCCCGGTGATTTGAATTTCTCTAATCCGGTCAAGAATCCGTCCACGCAGACGGACCGGGTCAGATCAAATCAGCAGAGTCTCTAATTGTAGGTAGGTATCGGACCGATCGGGGTGGGCCTGCCGTATTTGCCAGGCGATCGGTTCTGGGGAAAAGTCGGCCTCAGCAAGTCTGTCGACGAGCCACAGGGTGGCCAGAATCTGAGGGGTCCACCAGGTCTGAGGTGTGAGCTCGCCGAGAAGTTCGCGCTCCATCTGGAGCACGGCCTCACTGTTGGCGAAGTCGCCGTTGCCCGCTCCCTTCGTGCAGGTCGAGGCACAATCGCTGCAGCAGTCATTATTGGACTCTCGATCTTCGGGCCCCTCTTCTTCGGGCTCCGAGTCCTGACTGAATGGGCAACATCCTGTGGCCTCGTCCTCTATCTCCCCTGCCGCTGCCGTACTGCACAGGCAGGGGATCAGCAAAAAGGAGACGAAGCCCAGGGCCGTCATCGTCGCCAACACAGATTTTAGAGTGCCACCAATCATGAATATCTGGCTCTTTCTTACGAGAGTTCTTCCAAACTCAGATCGACAACAATAGTATCACCGAGATTATTCGTCTACCCCTTCATCCCGTCGTTCCTCGTCATCCTCCCCGTCCTCCCTCAGCGCCTGCTCCACTTCCTCTTTATCCTCCTCTTCGTCCTCCTCAACCCCCGACTTGGTGACCTTGCCCTTGACCGTCCTCGTCGCCTGCACCCGGAGCTGAGCATTTTTGCCGGGCTTGATGCCATGGCCGAACCGGCGCGCCCACACCTGGGTCATCTCGGCCCCCATGAGGACGATGATCCAGGAATAATAAATCCACACCAGCAGGACCACCAACGTCCCGGCCGCCCCGAATACATTGGCCACTCCGGAATAGGCCAGATAGGTGCTGATGGCATAAATCCCCACCGTAAACAGCAGAGAGGTCATAAACGCCCCGGCCCACAGATCGCGCCAGGCCATCTTAACGTCGGGCAAGAATTTGTAGATCAGGCTGAAAGCGGCCGTAAAAAAGACCAGCCACACCACCTGGTCGCTCAACCCCCAGACGTCCAGCTCCACTCCAAACCACTGCTCCCAATAGGTCTCGGCCACTGAGAAGGCGGTGCTAAATAGAAACGCCGCCATCACCAGGGCCCCAAAGAGAAGGATCATCGCAAACGCCAATGCCCGGCGCCGAATGGTATACCAGATTCCCGTGTCCGGATCGGGCTGGACCCCCCAGATCATATTGAGCACGTCCTGCAGCGCCGAGAAGATGACCAGCGCCCCAAATAAAGTGGTCCCTATACTTATGATGGTGGGCCACAAGCCCGTGCCGGTCTGCCGCACTTCGCGAAGCATATTCTCGATGAACACCGCCACTTCTGTGCCCACATAATCCTGCAACTGAGTGACGATTTCGCCTTCAACGGCCTGCTCTCCGAAGAAGAACCCCGCCAGAGCGATGGCGATGACCAGCAGAGGAGCCAGGGCAAAGATCGAATAATAGGCCAGCGCCGCCGCGTGGCGCAGCGCTCGATCCTCACTCCACTCCCGCACAGAGGCCACCAGGAAGCCCCCTATTTTCCGGGCCGGTTTACCCACTGACACGAGTCGTTGCTTGATTTTCATAGACCTATTTCCTACCTTCCCCGATACTTCTGATGAACCGGTGTTGGCAATGTGTCCACCACTTTGATGATCGTCAATGACTGCATAGTATTTAGATGCACCGCAGAGTACTTAGGTGCACAATATTTGCTTGCCCCCCCGGGGAATTGACCTCGCCCTCTGCCCATCTATCCAGGGCCCCCGGCGCTGAATTTCTTGAGTAGGATTTGTTCATGACGCCTATGTTTCGCTCCTTCATTCGCCGCGACTTCGGGTATTCTCCCATTCATCGATTCTTCGAAATTGCGGCGATTCTGTCGTTTTTTGCGCTCGTCGTGGTCATCACCTGGCGTGCCTATACCGGACTTGCAGGCCTTGGCTGGAATGTGGCGGTCTGGCTCGTTCCCTTGACGGCCCTCATCGGTTATGTGGGCGCCGACTTCGCCTCCGGTTTCGTCCACTGGATGGGCGACACCTACGGCGATGAAGATATGCCCATTTTGGGACAGGCCTTTATCAAGCCCTTTCGCGATCACCACGTCACGCCCAAGGGCATCGTGGCCCACGATTATGTCGAGGTAAACGGCAATAATAGCATCGTATTGGCCATGTATATGATCCCCATCGCCATCCTCTTTACGGACCCCACGGCGCCGATACAGTTCTTCGTGCTCATGACCTCCGTCTTCTTCACCATGGGCGTATTCATGACCAATCAATTCCACAAATGGTCCCATATGGACGATCCTCCGGCCTATATAGCCAAGCTGCAGGACTGGGGTTTAATTTTGGGCCGCGAGCACCACGACGTACACCATACGGCGCCCTATGATGCCTATTATTGCATCACCTGTGGCTGGCTCAATCCCTTGCTGCATCGCATCCAGTTTTTTGAGACCATGGAGCGCGTGGTCTACCGCGTCCTCGGAATTCGTACCGCCCGTGAGAAGAGCGCCACCTGATGACTGAACGAGAGCCCCTCCATTCCCGGATCGCCGGCCGCGCCATCGAGGCCTTTTTCTTTGGCTCCGCCACTCTCGGAGGGCTCTCACCGCTGACCACGCCTGAACGCCACGGCATCGAGCGCATCGCCGACATCCCCTATCGGCGCTCCGGCCACCGCGCCCACCATCTCGACATCTATCGCCCCTACGGTGCAGAAAAGGCGCCCGTCGTCTTTTATATCCATGGCGGCGGCTTTCGCTTCATGTCCAAGGACACCCACTGGATCATGGGGCTGGGCTTTGCCCGCCGGGGCTATATCGTGGTCAGCATCAACTATCGGCTCGCCCCGCGCCATCCCTTCCCGGCAGCCCTGGTCGATACGTGCCACGCCTATTCCTGGGTGCTCGAGCATATCGGCGATTACGGCGGCGACCCCCAGCAAATCGTGGTCGCCGGCGAATCGGCGGGCGCCAATCTGGCCACGGGCTTGACCCTGGGCACGTGCATCGAATTTCGTGAATCCTGGATGAAACGGGTCTGGGAGTGCCAACAGGTACCGAAGGCGATGCTCGCCGCCTGCGGGATCTTCCAGGTCTCCGATCCTCAGCGATATCGACGAAAACAGCGTCTCCCCGACTGGTTGTACCATCGCATCTCCGAGGTCAACCGGGCTTATTTGGAGCCCTCCTCTTTTCGCCACCGCCGCTCCTCACAGCTGGCCGACCCGGTGGTGATCTTGGAAAATCTCGACAGGCCCCACCGGCCCCTGCCCCCGACCTTCGCTCCCGTGGGCACCGGCGACCCCCTGCTCGACGACACCCGTCGCCTCGAGCAGGCCCTCTCGGCCCTCGATGTCCCCGTCGAGGCCCGTTATTACCCCGGCGAAGCCCACGCATTCCACGCCTTTTTGTGGCGCCGAAACGCCCGCCAATGCTGGGCCGACACCTACGAATTTCTCGACCGCCACGTCCCGGTCGACCGCTGACCCTACCCGTTCACGCCCCGTATTTATTGAACCGACCTGCTTCGGCCAGGGCCAAAGGCATCAGATCCCGGGAGGCCACCATCCCCATCGTGCCCTTTCTGACCTGGCGCTCGTCGAAGGATTCCACGCCCCCATTTAGGACCGTGCGCGACCACAGGGCCGTGGGTATCGGATGCCATGAATGGTCTCCGAGCACACAGGGCGTGCAGTGGTCTCCGCTCAGGGCCACTACGTCGAAATCAAGCTCCAATGCTCGCTCGAAGAGGGAGTCACAGGCCTCGAAGATCTTGACCTTGGCGTCGAAATCCCCCTTATGGGCCACACTGTCGGTCTCTTTGATATGGAGATAGAAGAAATCGTAGCTGTCGAAATGCTCTTCCAGGGTTCGCACCTGGTCTTCATGTTTCATGCTCCCCACTTCGAGGACATCCATCCCCAACAGCCGGGCGATTCCGCGATACATGGGATAGGTGGCAATGGCTGCGGCCTTGATGCCGTAGAGCTCCTCCAGGGTGGGAATCGCCGGCGGACATCCGATGCCGCGCAAGAGCACACCGTTTGCCTCTTTTTCGTCTGACAGAAGTTCCATGGCCTGGGCACTGACGGCGTTGATGACCCTCGCCGACTCTTCTGCTTGTGGTACCAGTGCTTCTACCTTTTGCGGTGGAAGGCCCGACTTCTGGGGATCGGACTCGCTGACCCCTCCCACCAGACCATCGCCGCGAATGAGCAGCGCGAAGCGATGCTCCTTGCCGGGAAATACGAAGATCTCGTAGCCCTCCAACGTCAACCGTCGGCTCAGCAACTCGCAGACCCGCCTGCTCTCCTCGGTGGCGATTCGATTGGCCCTTCGGTCTGCTACGACCAGTTGCCCATCTCGCTCTTCAAGGGAGGCGAAGTTACCGCGCATGGTCAGATCGCCTGCTCGGGGCTCGACCTCACCGACCCACTCGCCACGGCGAAAAGCCCCTTCGGCGCCCAGCACCTCCAGCACCCCTCGAGGCAGGTCGAAAGCATCCAGGGGGTAGCCGAATAAGCTCAGGTGTCCGGGCCCACTGCCGGGAGTGATCCCCTGGCCGTGGGGCACCAATCCGCCGCAGCTGGCACTTCGCGCAAAGGCATCGATCGCCGGGATATGGGCCGTCTCCAGCTCGGTCTTACCCGTCTCTCCATGGGGAAGGCCGCCGATCCCGTCGAAGACCCAGAACAAGATCTTCGAGTCGTTTTTAAATACGAGCTCCTGCAACCTCTTGAGTCGTTCCATGCTTGTCTCCTCACGTTCGCTGCGAAAATTGATGGGGATCAATCGGCGAAAATCTCCGGTGCGCCTCCCTGTCCATGAGGAAAACGAACCACATCCGACCTAAATTCTACTCTCTATTCGCTAATTCGTTGGTCTGCGATCGATTATTGGTTGGTCTGCGACGGATCAGGCGACAGACTTCCCGCCAAGATCTGTTCGAGGCGCTCCAATTTTCGACCCGCTGCTCGATGCTCGGGGTCGATCTCGAGAACCCGCAAGATGGCGTCTCGGGCGTCGCTCCAATGCTGGCGGCGCTCGGCCAATTCGCATTGCTTCAAAAATAGGGGGATGGCGTGTTCCAGCTTGTATTCGGGCATGATCCGCGTGCGATAGGCGTGTCGCGTCTTGCGTTTGGCAAGGGCCGCATAGGCCGCCTCGACCCGCTCGTTGATCTCGGCCACCCGCTGATGGACCTCTTTCTCCATCTCCTCGGGCACTCGCTTCGGGTCGAATTGCTCCACCAGATTTTCATAGGCCTCTTTGATGACCTTCGAATAACTCGACCAGTGAACATTGAGGACTTCGAAATAGCTGGCCTTGTGAACGCTCAGATATTTGACGGTTACATTCTCCCGCAGCCGCTCTCGGACCACCGTGTCATGGAGCGACCTGTCGAAACGCACCAGGCCCATCCGGTGCAGGGCAAAGATCACGGCGAAGGTCTCCGACGACGACAGCGCACTCTCGGTCATGACCTCTCGCAATCGCCGACGGCCGTTGACGATACGCTCCAACAACCGCCGTTGCTCCTCCCGGGTCACCGCTCGCTCCAGGCGATCTCGCTCAAACTCCAGCACCTCCGGGTAGCTGTCGAGGGCCTCGGCCATTCGCTTGTCGCGCTCTTCTCCTGACTTCTGGGATAATCCTCGATAGAGACGGTCGTAGATGACCCGCTCCACCGCCACGTGAACCCGCAGCGGGGGCTGAGGCAAAAAGCCTGCGGGCAGTGCCCTGGCCTCGTAGATGCGCACCGCTCCCTTTTTATGAAGACAGAATTCACGGAGCAAGAAGCTGAGCCGCCCGGCAATGGTATTGCGAAGCTCCTCGGGATTGAGGATATCCAACTCCATCAGGCTGCGGGCCACCGTCAATTCGAGCTCGTCGGCGTGGGCCGCGGCCATGGCCAACTGCCGCCGGGTGATCCGGTCGGCGGCCAGCAACATCGGTCCCAATTCCTCTTCGGTCACCCGCGGTTTGGCAGCCCGCTCGACCACATATCCCCCGTCGAAGAGCAATTGTTCGCGATCCTCACCGTCTACCTCGCGAACCAAAACTCCCGTAAATCCGCTCTCCGACAATTGAAGAAGAATGTCGAGAATTCGGTCATTGGCCAGCTCTTCGATTCGATCTGCATCGCCGACGGGCTCTTTCCAACTGGGCGGCGGGCCATAAAACTCGCGGGTCGACTTACTCGGGTCTTTTCCTGCCCGGGTCGACGAGCGAGCCACGTTCATATCCGGATCGGGAAGATCCACTCGCCGTCGGGTAGTGGTATGCACCATGCGCCGGCCCTTGCCCCGTCGGGAGCCAAGGGGCGCAAAGGAGCGGCGCGGATCTTCATTTTCCTGAACCGCCGGCACGGCGCCGGCCTCCATGATCGAATCCTGAACTCTTGGGCCGGTGGCCACATCCAGGGGCTGGCCACCGGTGGCGACCTCTCTTTGAGCCTGGCTGCGCGCTCCCTCTTTGGCCGCCCGCTCCTGCTCGGCGTCATCGCGGATCGCCTGCAGAGCCACCAGGTCCTCCCGATCGAGGCCGGAGACCTCGATGGCCGTGCCCCGATCGGAGTTATTGACCACTCGCCCCTCGAT
>SLJM01000004.1 GCA_007135085.1 Myxococcales bacterium | reverse complement strand
TGGAGCGGGGTATCTCGGTGATTGAGGGGTTATGGGGTTGGGTGGCTTCGATATTTCGTGATGGGTGGGGAGGTTGAGTGAGTGGGGGGGCTCTGGCATTGTCGGCGGGGCGTGGGAGCGTGTTTGGATTTGGTGAGATGGGAGTGTGATGAGTTCGAGATTCGACGGAGACGCCCTGGTTCGTGTGGAAGGGGTGACCAAGAGATACGGTGAGTTGAAGGCGGTCGATCAGATCGACCTGGAGATTCGGCCCGGCGAGATATTTGCCTTGCTCGGGCCCAACGGGGCGGGGAAGACGACGCTTATCGGGTGTATTACGGGGTTGATCTCGGGCTTTGAGGGAGAGATCGATGTCGCCGGCTTTGACGTGGTCGACGATTATCGGATCACCCGTCGGCTGGTGGGGCTCGTGCCTCAGGAGCTCAATTACGATGCTTTTTTCAATGTGCGGCAGGTGTTGGAGTTTCAGGCCGGCTATTTCGGGGTGCGGCCCACAAGGGAGCGGGTCGACGAGCTTCTCGACCAATTCTCCCTGTTGGAGAAGGCCGAGGCCAATACGCGCTGGCTTTCGGGGGGAATGAAGCGGCGGCTCATGATCTGTAAGGCGTTGATGCACGAGCCGATCCTTTTGTTCCTGGACGAGCCCACGGCCGGGGTGGACGTCGATCTGCGCGACGAGCTCTGGAGCTATGTCGAAGATCTGCGCGCCCGGGGTACGACCATCGTCTTGACCACTCATTATCTGGAGGAGGCTGAAAAATTGGCGGATCGAGTGGGGATCATCAACCAGGGCAGGCTATTGCGGGTCGACGCCCGGGAGACCTTGATGGATGACCTGGGACACCGTCATCTGGACGTGGAGTTAAGAGATGGAAACGCCCAAAAATGGGTCGCTCGTCTCAGTCATCTGGAGTTGGAGGCCGTCGACGCCCACCGGATCCGCCTGCACTACGGAGGGGGAGCTGAGTGTCGGGACCGACCGGCGGTGGACCAATTGATGAAGCACCTCGTCGACGGGGGAGAAGGGATTGAGGAAATCGAAGGGGGGCGCAGCTCCCTGGAGGAGATCTTTCGCACAGTCTTGCAGGAGGATACGGAGCGAAACGGCGGAGGTGAGCGATGAGCCGCGCCACTGAAGATTCGTCGCGAGCCGTGGGACAACCACCTGCGGAGGCCGAGGAAGCTGCGCGTGAGCGCATCGCCGCTCTGATAGACCGCGCTGAAGAGCGCCATATTACCGGTCCCTGGACGCTGTTTTATAAAGAGATCCTTCGCTTCGCCACCATCGCCGGTCAGACCATCGTCAGCCCCGTGGTGACGACCATGCTCTATTTTCTGGTCTTCGGCTATTCGCTGGGCGATCGGCTGGAGACCATTCAGGGCGTGGTCTACGTGGATTTTCTGGTCCCCGGCCTGGTGATGCTGGCGCTGATCAGCAACGCCTATATCAACTCCGCGTTCTCGCTCTTCATCGCCAAGATCCACGGCACTATCGTCGATCTACTGGTCACGCCCCTGAGCTATACCCAATTTTTATTCTCCTATGTGGCGGCCGCCGTGGCGCGGGCCATGCTCATCGGACTCATCATCTGGGGGGTGGCGCTGATGATGGGCTCCCAGGCCTGGCATAACGTGCCGCTGGCGCTGACCTTTATGGTGCTCACCGCCATGACCTTCGGCTTTATCGGGGTGGTCATCGCCATCATCGGCGAGGATTTCGACCATATTAATCTATTGCCCAATTTCTTGATCACGCCCCTGACCTTTTTGGGGGGTGTCTTCTACTCCATCGAGATGCTCCCGGGCCCCTGGGATACGGTCTCTCTATTCAACCCCATCCTTTATATGGTCAACGGCGTTCGCTACGGCATGGTGGGGGTTACGGATGTGCCCGTCTCCCACGGTCTGATCTTGCTGGTGGCGATGAATCTCTTCTTCGGAGGGGTGGCGCTGTGGTTGTTGAAGACCGGTAGGAAATTGCGGGAGTGAGGTGTGGGGTACGGGGATAAGAAAAAAGCCGAAGCGACGTGAGTCGCTTCGGCTTTTTTGGGAGTAGCGGGGGCAGGATTCGAACCTGCGACCTTCGGGTTATGAGCCCGACGAGCTACCTGGCTGCTCCACCCCGCAACACTTGAGGGACTATGTTTTCTCCCTCAACGGACGAGCGAAACTAAGGGAGGTGCCGTTGGGTGTCAAGGTGGTTTCCCAAAAAAGTTGATCACTTTCCGAAAAACTTCTTTTTTCGGGCCTCGTGATCGGGAAGTTTCCCTCGATCGATGGCCTGACGCTCCCGTTTCAGGGCCTTTGCCGAGGGGATCGCCCGATCGGGCATCTCCGCTTCGACAAGTCCATAGAGATCGACCACCTCGTCGTGGGTGAGCGGTCGGTACTCGCCAGACGACAATCCCTTGATGTGGATCGTGCCGATGGCGATGCGGCGAAGTTTCATGACCGGGTAGCCGATGGCCTCGAACATGCGACGAATCTGGCGGTTCTTGCCCTCGCGAATGACCACTTCGAGCCAGGTATTGCGGCCGTTATCGCCGGTGACCACCGCCTCGGCCGGTCTGGTGACGTAGCCGTCATCGAGCCGAACACCCTGGCGAAGCCTTGCGAGATCGCCGGAGTCGTTGGACAGCAGGCCCCGAACCTTGACGGCGTAGGTCTTCGAGAGTTCGTGGGAGGGATGGGTGACCAGGTTGGTCAATTTGCCGTCATTGGTCATGATCAGCAGCCCCTCCGTATCCCAGTCCAGCCTTCCCACGGGCCAGATGCGAGGCATCTTGGCCGGTAGGAGATCGGCCACCGTGGGTCGATCCTTGGGATCGTCGAGGGTGGTGATGTACTGAGAGGGCTTATTGAGCAGGATATAGATAAAATTATCGTCTCGGGTCACCAATTGGCCGTCGAATTCGACCGTATCTCGATCGGGGTCGACCTTGGTGCCCAGCTCACGGCAGACCTTGCCGTTTATCCGTACCCGACCTTCCTGCATATATTCTTCGGCCTTGCGCCGAGAGCAAATACCGGCGCGGGAGAGAAATTTTTGAACGCGCATCAATTCCGACATGAGAGAAACCTATCTTTGGGGCTGAGAGAAGTTGGGAGTGGGAATGAAACCGCGAAGGGCTCAAAGGGCTCAGAGGTACGGCTTCTATATGATCCTAGACCTCTGTGGGCTCTGCGTCCTTTGTGGTGAGAGCTGTCGTTTCGGGGACCTCGCTGTCACTGTGCATCTCGATGAGGGCCTCGAGCTCCGATGCTTCCAGGGTCGGTAGATCGGAAAGGGCGTCGAGGCCGAAAAATTCCAGGAAGCGCGGCGTCGTACCATAGAGGTGGGGCTTTCCGATATCGTCGAGCTGGCCCACGATGTCGACGAGGTCGCAGTCCCTCAAGGTGCTCAGCACGCCCGAGGAGTTGACGCCGCGCACGTCCTCGATCTCGGCGCGGGTCAGGGGCTGGCGATAGGCGACGATGGCCAGGGTCTCCATGGCCGCCCGGGACAGGCGCACCGGCTGTGATTCGAAGAAGTGGCGGATCTGGTCCCCGAAGGCGGGGTTCGTGCGAAGTTGATAGCCCCCGGCGATGCGCACGAGGTGAATCCCGCGGGCCTCGCCGGCGTATTCGAGCTCCAGAGCCCGCAGGGCGTCGCCGATCATCTCCGGCGACGTCTCTTCGCCCAGGACCGCCTGCAGACGCCCCTCGGATACGGGATTTTCCGCCGCCAGAAGCAGAGCTTCCACGACGGCTCGGACTTGTTGCTTATTCATCATGAAAAACTGGGTCTTGAGTCGTGAGTCTTGAACGGCGCGCTGCGGGAAAAACTGGGTCTTGAGTCGTGGGTCATGAACGGCGCGCTGCGGTGTGCTCGACTTGCTCGTTATCATTGTCATCTTTGGGGGTGGGAGTGCAAGACCAACTACCAACCACCAACCACCAACCACCAACCACCAACCACCAACCACCAACCACCAACCACCAACCACCCAGTCACGAATCAATGTCCGGTAAGTCCAGCGACTGGCTGACCTCGACGATGTCGATGACGGCCCGCTCGATGATGAGGGCGTTGGTTTCGTCTTTGAGCCGCGGTTGGAAGAGGCGAATCATCTTCAGGCGAGTCATCTCCAGGAGGGCCAAAAAGGTGGTGACCACCCGGTGGCGGTCCAATTTGACGCCGCGAAAGAGATCGGGAAATTCAATGCGTGGCCTGGCGGACAACTCGGCGGCGATGTCGAGGATGACGCCCCGAAGGGTGAGCTTTTCGGGGGTGATCTCGTAGACCCAGTCCTGCTCTTCATCTTGTTCTTCGATGACTCTCTTGAGGGCGTCGACCAGGTCGAAGAGGTTGGCCTGTTGTAGCCTGGGAGGGCCGACCTGCTCCCGTTCCTCCCGTGCTTTCGGGGCGGCCAAAAAGAAATCTCGCTCCAGTTGGGGCCGCTCGTCGAGCTGGTCGGCGGCCCATTGAAAGAGCTGGTGTTCGATGAGTCGCCGCACCAGCTCTTCGCGGGGGTCGGGCCCTTCTTCTTCCTCGTCGTCGGGCTCCGGAGGGAGAAGCATCTTCGATTTGATATGAACCAGGGTGGCCGCCATCTCCAGCCACTCCCCGCCGACATGAAGGTCCAGCGACTGCATCTGGTCTACGTGGTTGAGATAATGCCGGGTGATCAGGGCGATGGGGATGTCGAAGATGTCGATCTCGTGTTCTCGGATCAGATCGACGAGCAGATCGAGAGGTCCGCTATAAGAGGGTAGGTCCAGCTGGAATTCGGGGGGGACGTTCTTCTTCTCGTCCTGCCCTTTTTTCCCCGCCTTGTCGGACTTCGAAGAGGTCATGGTGGCAGCATTTTCTCAGGCGCGGGGGTGGTGGACCTGATGGAGCTTCTTGGGGCGCTCGCGGGCCACATGAGTATAGATCTGGGTGGTGTTGATATCAGCATGGCCGAGCAGGGCCTGGACGATTCTCAGGTCGGCGCCGCGCTCGAGGAGATGAGTGGCGAAGCTGTGGCGCAATTTGTGGGGGCTTATGGACTTGTCGATGCCCGCCTCCAGGGCGTAGCGCTTGATATTTTTCCAGAAGGCCTGGCGGGTCATGGCGCCGCCGCGGCGGGTGACGAAGAGGGCCGGTGAGGCACCGGGGCCGCCGCAATTGGCCAGCAACACACCGCGGGCCTGCTCCACATATTCCTCAACGGCGTCGACGGCGACCTCGCCGAGTGGAACCAGGCGCTGCTTGTCGCCCTTGCCGACGACCCGCACATAACCGGCGGCCAGGTCGACCTCGCGCTGCAGAAGTGTGACCAGCTCCGAGACCCGAAGGCCCGTGGCGTACATCACCTCCATCATGGCGTGGTCGCGAAGCCCCTCTGGGCTGGAGCGGTCGGGGGCGCTGATGAGGGCCTCCACTTCGTCGAGGCCGATGACCACGGGCAGGCGGGTGCCGAAGCGGGGAGCGTCGACGCGGGCCGTCGGGTCTTTTTGCAAGCCCTGGTGACGGCGAAGAAATTTGAACAGCCCTTTGAGGGTCGACAATTTTCGGGAGATCGTACGTGGCGAAATATCCCTCTTCGAAAGGGATAATAAAAAGGCGCTTATATCGCCGTCGTCGATGGATTCCACCGCCTTCGGGCCCTCATGCTCTTCACAATAGCGGGCAAATTGGGCCAGATCCGTGCCGTAGGAGGTCACCGTATTTTCGGCGAGGTTTCGCTCGATTTTTAGGTGCAAGAGATAGTCGTCGATGGCCTGGTCGAGGGTCATTGAAGCTCCCGTCATAGAAGGTGCGAGGCCCTTCGATGGTACGGGGGAGGCCGGGGAGACGCAAGAAATCGAGTGCTATTGTGAGGG
>SLJM01000256.1 GCA_007135085.1 Myxococcales bacterium | reverse complement strand
CGTATTGCCACCGAGGACCACCCTTAGTTTACGCGCCGTCAACAGCATATTACCTTCTCACGTCGATCGACTTCTCAACTGCGCCTTCCCAACACCGACCCAGACTCCCATGATTCATCAGACCATCATCGAGGCCATCCACTCCTGGACACCTGGCTCAGACTCCCTGACCTGGCCGGCCGCGCGCTTTCAAAAATTGGCAGGCCAGCTCTTCGAATACCAGTATACCCATAATCGGGCATACCGCACACTTTGCGACAACCGAGGCGTGACGCCCGAAGGGGCCCCGCAGGTCGACGCCATCCCCGCCGTGCCCACCGACGCCTTCAAGGTGGCTCATCTCTTCGTCGACGAAGAACCGACCCATACCTTCAAGACCAGCGGCACCACCGGCGACGCTCGGGGCCAGCACCACTTCAAGACCCTCGACGTCTACGCCGCCTCGCTGCACCCCACCTTCGAGCGATTCTGCAACCCCGAGGGACGCCCTCTGCGCTGCTTGATATTGGCCCCGCCGCCGGCTCAGATGTCCGAGAGCAGTCTGTCCTATATGCTCGGCGAGCTCATCGAGCGCTGGGGCGACGAAGAGAGCGGCTTTTTCGTCGACCTCGACGGCGGCGATTGGATCCTCGACGCCGCTGAATTCGAAAGAGCCCTGGACAGCGCCTGCGACGACGGCACCGCCACCATGGTCTTTGGTACGGCCTTTGCGTTTGCCGAATTCTTCGATCGCCTCGATCGCTCCTGGGCATTGCCCGACGGTTCCCGACTCATGGAGACCGGCGGCTTCAAGGGCCGCACCCGCACCATTTCTCGCCACGAATTATACGAGGCGTTCACCGATCGCCTGGGAGTCGCCCCCTCTCATTGTGTCGGCGAATACAGCATGACCGAATTGTCGAGCCAGACCTATACGGATCGCCTGTGGGCAGGCGACCAGGCGACGGGCCGATTCTACGGACCGCCCTGGCTAAAGATCGACGTCGTCGATCCCGTCACGTTGGTTCCCATCGATGAGCCAGGACAGGTGGGCCTGATCCGCTTCTTCGACCTGGCAAACGTAGACAGCGTCAGCGCCATCCAGACCTCCGATCGAGGCATCGTCCACCGCGACGGCGGCCTCCAATTATTGGGCCGCGCCCCGGACGCCGAATTGCGCGGATGTAGCCTGACCATCGAGGAGATTGTCGACGGGGACACCGGGTCCAGAGATTGAGCTCCCTCAACCAACCCTCACGACCCGTCCCCACCCCAACGCGTTGGGACGGCCGTCGTGCCACCAGTCGGCAGGCGGAGCCTGCATGGTGCCCGCCGGCGCCACGCGGGTGGCGCCGAGACGGACGAGAGCGTCGAGCCACTCATCACGAGCCGATCGCCAATCACCGGCCATGGCCACGCCTTGCACGGCGCTGACCGGTAAGTCGACGGCCTCTCCCAGCCCTTCCGGCCCATCGACGACGTGGACCGTCACCGAATGGATCGCCTCCCGCTTGCCGCGAAAGGGCTCATCGCTCATCGTCACGTAACCCACTCCGCTGCCAAATACGGGGCCCTTCATCTGGGCCAGCCCCAGCGCCTGGGCGCGGGCGGCGAGTTCGGTATCGCCGGGGTGTTTCGCATTCCATCGTTCTTCGCGCTCGGCGATAGCCCCTGCCAACTCTTCGCAAAAGCGACGACGCCGCTCCCGAACGCCGCAAAAGAGCACTCCCCGCACGGAGAAACAGCCTCGCTGGTGCCACATCACCACGTCTGCCGCCAATCGCCTGGCTGCCCCTTCGAGGTCAACTGAATCTCCATCGACGACCACGCCGAAGGAGACGCGATGGCCGTAGCCCACCACGCGGCCGCGACCTGCCATCTGCTCGTGCACCTCGCGTAGCGTCTCGTCGCTGCCGCTGACGACGACCACGTCGGCCTCATGCCAGGGCCCGTCGGGCTCCATTAACTCCCACTGTCCGTGCTCTGCGATTCGCCGCGCCACCGCCAGACCCCGCCGTGAAGGCCGAACCGCCTGGGCCACACCGAGGAGCATCCCCACCAGCACCGGCGTCAGCCCCGCCCCGGGCAGCGCCGGCCAGATATGGTGCACCTTTTTTGGGGGAATCCAGTGCAGCCCCGGCGACTGGTCGACCAGCGCCAACTCGAGGCGCACCGACTCGGCCAATGCTTCCACGTTCCAGGTCTGCCAATGATTCTCAAAGCCCGCCTTCGCCATCTCCCGAGGCCACCCGTCGGCCACTGCGGCCTCGATCAGCCCTTCCTGGTCTCTGCGCAGGGCCTCTACGAATTGAGCCGCACGCTTATGATCGACACCGCCCCTCACCGAACCTCCTCGAGGGCCCGACTCGAGGGCCATATCACCAGCCGAGAATGTTCACGCCGCCCATCGATATCACTCTGAATACGCGCCGCGTCGACTGGACGCAGCCAGGCCGTCAGCCCTTCGGCGCCGCTCTCCCGGGCGAGACTCCGCAGAGTCGCCAGATCCAGATAAACCCCGACACCGCGGTGGGCCGAGAGCATCTGATCCACGCCGTGGTCCACGAAGGTTCCCTCAAGCGGCCGCGGGCTGCGCTCCCAACTTCGCACGTGATCAAAGGCGACGATGCTATCCACCAGCACCAGGTGCTCGTCGCCCAGAATCAACGCCCACTCCAGAGCGCCGTCGTCAAACCAGGCGTATTGGATGGTATGCTCCATGGCCTGTCGCCGCAGCCCTCCCTGGCTCAACTGGGTAAACGCATCGAGGGCCAGCTGAATCTCGTCCCGATCGCGAAAGGGTAAGACCAGGGCTTCCCGGGTGGCGTCGAGGCGAAAGATCGACGCCGCCAGATCGACGCCGCTTCGCTCGAAAAATTCGTCTTCCAGGCTAAAGACCACCAGGGCGACCTGACCGGTAATATTGTCCAGAAATTGTCGGCGCAGATCGACCTTCAACTCGTCGCGAAGCTCGTCGAGGGTCTCTTCGACGCGGCTTCTATCCTCGGGGCCCAGGGTGGTCAAAAAGAGGTTGACGAAATTTTCCGGCGTCGTCGACAACCGGGCTACCAGGGGGACCCCCGGCCGGGCCAACCCTCCCAGGTCGGGCAACTCCTGGGCCGCCTCTCCCAGATCGATCAGCGCGCCCGTCCCATCGCGACCGCCCGGGGTGAGCAGCTCCAGCTGAAGGCTCTCGTCATCGCCGCCGGCGCTGAGGCTGAAATAAACGGTGCCGATGCGAAGGGCCATCTGGTCGCGCAGCAGCGCGGCCCGGCCTTCCCCCTCCAATCGCGAGACGAAGGCACCGGCGTCGACCGCCCCATAAGCCACCACCTGCTCCCGGGCTTCACCGAGGGAGCGCACCTCGTTCTGATTGGCGCTCACCTGCCAGCTCTGCCCCTCTTCGAGAGCCCAGACCCGCTGGTCCAGTGCTGTGGCCCCATCGCCCAGCGAGACCCCAAGGGCCAGGCGCCGCCCGTCGGTGCTCATCCATTGAGTCCACTGCCCCTGTTCGTCGCGATCGATCCAGCCCGGATAGTCGACCTCCTCCAGGATCTGTCGCTCCCCACGCAGGGGCCAATCATTGATGTCGAATTCCTGGTCACTGTCGGCATCGGGGAATTTCCTGTCCACCATCACCACCCATTGATCGTCGGTCCAGAAGGTAGCGGCCGGCCCCTCTTGGCGAGCTCCTATGGTATGCCAGGCTTCGAACTGCTGCGCCCCCTCCAGGTCGGCGGGAAAGACGGCCAGCCCCCACTCCAACATCTCCAGCATCGGCCCTAACTCATCGGCGAAGGCCACCACCTGTGCATCGGCGGGGATGGCGTCGGCAAATTCGTAGGCCTCTTCCACCGGAGGACCTACCTGGGCAGACCGACAGCCCTCGCAACCGGTCAGCATAATCCCTGTGGCGAGTACCACTAGCACCAGGACCACCACTTCCGATTTCAAGTTTAAACTCAACAACTTGAACCCGATATCCATAAAGCTCCAACTCAAGCGTGAACTTCATTATTCTTGTCAACCCTTGGGCCGACACGTAAAAACCAGTATACTATATCGGCGTTCAAGGCGGGAAGCGTACAGATTCCGTACTCCCTGACCAACGAGATCACCGTGAAGAGCACCCTCGTCGAGCCAGTTCCTGACTCGGATGGCCTGGATGAAGACAGCATGGACTTCATCCGAGCCAGCTCCGTACAGGATCTCGCCGCGCAGACAAATATCGGCGACGAGGAGATCCTCGACCGCGTTCTGCTTCCGGGGAAGCGCTTCGGTGCCTACCACATCCTGGGCTTTGTCGCCGCCGGGGGCATGGGCGAGATCTACGCCGCCCAGCGCATCAAATCCGACGGCAGTCGCTCCCGTCCGGTGGCCCTGAAGGTCATCACCGCTGAATTTGCCAATGATTGGCGCATTATCGAGCGTTTCAAGCGAGAGGCCAAAATCTCAAAGGCCATTCGCTCTCGCCACGTCGCCAGGGTCTACGAATTTGGAGAGTCCCCTCAGGGCCACGCCTTCCTGGCTATGGAGCTGCTCAATGGCGAGGAACTCTTCGACCGGCTCCACCGCCACAAGCTCTTCTCACCAATGGAGGTCGCCGAGCTGTCCCTGCAGATTCTCAAAGGGCTCCATAAGATCCACAAATCGGGGTTTGTCCACCGCGACATCAAACCGGAGAATATCTTCCTCGCCAAAGACCCCAAGACTCAGGAAGAAGCGGTCAAGATATTGGACTTCGGCATCGCCAAACGAGCCGACAAAAAGTCGGACCCCCTCCTGAGCGTGGTCGGCCAGATCTACGGCACGCCTCAATATCTGGCTCCCGAACAGGCGATCAACCCCGACGTCGATCACAGGGCCGATCTCTATAGCCTGGGTGTGGTGATGTACGAATGCGTCACGGGCAGCCTCCCCTTCGAAGGGGAGTCGTCCTACGACCTGATCGTGGCCCATCAAAAAGACGAAGTCCCACCCCTGCCCTCGTCGGTAGACCCCGAATTCGCCCATATCATCCATCAGGCCCTGGCCAAGGAACCGGAGATGCGCTTTCAGTCGGCCCTGGAGATGGGCCGGCTCATCAAGCGATGGGTCGACGAGACCAGCTGGATCGAAGAGGACGAGCCGGAGCTGTCGATCAGCACCGCCGACGACGCGCTCAAACTCGAGACCGCCAAGACAATCCCGCGACAAAAGAACGCCCCGCCGGCGTCGTCACCACCACTGAGCCCCACCGTGGTAAGCGATGCTTTCGAGGCGGCCCCCACAGAGATCTCCCATCCAGCCCCCCAGGCCGATGACGATCTAGCGCCCACGGCGATCGCCCCGGCCCAGCCCGCCGCTCCTTCTCGACCATCACCTCCCCTCCGCCCGGCAGCAGCTCAACCTCCCGGCGCAGCCCCCAATCCACAACCGGACTCCCAGGAATCGCTCCCTCCCCCCGGCCCGGACGCCACCACCGAATTCCGAAGCCCCCTTCGCCCGGCGGAAGAGGAAAAACTCTCCGAGTCGGACACCCGCAACGCCCAGATCATCACCGGCGTGGCACTTGGGATCATCATCCTCGCCCTTTTATGGGCCTTTGTATTCTAAAGCCCGCGCTCCACGGACCTAATCAGCGGGGCTGTCGCCGCGCCAGGGCTTGTCGCTGCGCTTGACCACCCCCTGGCCGTGAGAGCAGACCCGGTCGTTCTCGTCGTAGATCTTGGCCGAGACGAAGGCCAGCGATTTGCCGGCCCGATCCACCTTGGCCTCGGCCCGCACATAGGGGCCGATGACGGGGCGCTCGAAATTCATCGACAATTGGACCGTCGCCGAGCGGGTGGTGGGATCGACGAGGGCGCCGGCGCAGCCGATGACCAGATCATAGATCGCCGCCAGGACCCCGCCGTTGATCGCCACCTCTTCGCCGAGACCGCCCATATGCCCCACGTGGGCCTCGTCGACGACGGCGCAAACCGTGTCTAGATCGGGAAATTCGATGCGCATCCCGAAAAATTGGAGCAGCTCGCTCTGATTGAACGCATCGGCGTAGCGCTTCAGCGCCTCGGCGCTCACGCCGAATTGGTTGGTCTCCGCCGTCATTGGGCCTCTCCCCCTGGCGGCGCGAAGACGGCCTGCCGATAAAATTTGAGCTCCTCGATGGACTCCTTGATATCGTCCAGGGCCCGATGACTCTGCCCCTTATGAGGAGGCCGCACATTGGTGGGATACCACCGTCGCACCACCTCTTTGATCGACGATACGTCGATGATCCGATAATGCAGATATTCCTCGAGGGTCGGCATATAACGGGCCAGAAATCGCCGGTCCTGCCAGATCGAATTGCCGCATAAGGGCGCCGAATTCTCGGAACAATAGGTCTTGATAAATGAGAGGGTGCGCTTTTCAGCCTCCTCGAGGCTCACCGTCGATTTTCGCACCGCCTCGGTCAGCCCCGACTCGCCGTGGTGTTTGGTATTCCACTCGTCCATGGCATCCAGAACCTCGTCGGGCTGGTGAATCACGATCTCCGGGCCCGTGCCCAGGACTTCCAGCTCCGAGTTGGTCACGATCGTGGCGATCTCAAGAATCTCACAGGCCTCCACGTCGAGGCCGCTCATCTCCAGATCGATCCAGACCAAATTGCGATCTTGCGTCATGTAGCTCTTCCTTTTGTCGAAGGTGATTTCCGAACACGCAGGGTTACCAACAGTTAGCCAGACGTGACAAGTGTGCACGACGAAACGTGTAGGATCGATTTCCCTATTGATTTCGCTCCCGTCCCCAGCATCTTCTCCATCGTCCGTATTGTGCCGAGAAAATGAATACGGAATCTACCTCCCCTATTGAACAGAATTTATCGTTATTATAGTGGTCGGTAGCAGCTCACAGCCCCAACTCAACTCCCCGCCGCCGGACTCTTCGTCTATGTATGATTCAAGATCACTATTCTCCGCTCTTTGTCTTCTCGCGCTGTCGGGCCTGTTGGCCGTTAGCGCCGTGGCCTGCGGAGAGGATGACTCACCAATTCAACTCTGCGAACCCGGCACGGCCGGCCCCGATTGTGACCCCTGCGAGGCGGGCACCTATTGCGCCGGCGGAGACGCCGAACCCATAGCATGTGGCGAGGGAACCTGGGATCACGATAGCGATCCAGCCACGGAGTGTAGTCCATGGAGCGAGTGTCTGGTCGGCGAATTCATCGAACAGCAGGGCTCGGCCACCACCGACCGGGTCTGCCAGCGCTGCAGTATTGGCTCCTACTCCGACACCGCCAACGCCGACAGTTGCGCTGAATGGAGCACCTGCGAGCCCGGCCAATACGTGTCGACCACGGCCACCGTGACCCGCGACCGGGTCTGCCAGACTTGCCCGACCGGCAGCTTCACCACTCGTCCAAACGCCGAGAGTTGCTCGGGATGGACAGACTGCCCGGCCGGTCAATATGTGGACGAAGAAGGCACCTCGACGAGCGACCGGACCTGCAGCGGTTGCCCATCGGGCACCTTCTCCGAGGGCCCCAACGCCGAGAGCTGTGCAGATTGGACGGATTGCCCGGCCGGCGAATTCGTGGCCACCGTCGGCAGCCCCTCCAACGATCGTCAATGCCAGCCCTGCGACAGTGGCACCTACTCAGACAGCGTCAACTCCGGTCAGTGCCAACCCTATGATGAGTGCGCCGCCGGCACGGTTCAGACCGCGCCAGGCACCGATACTGAACCGCCAGTCTGCGAGGACTGCGCCGTCGGCACCTATTGCGCAGGTGGCACAGCCCCCGAAGAGCCCTGCACCGACGGCACCTGGGATCACGACCAGAACCCGGCCAGTGAATGCGTGGCCTGGACCGACTGCGTCGCCGGTCAGTCCGTGGCCGACGACGGGTCGGCCACGACAGATCGGCAGTGCATCACCTGTGAAGGCGGCACCTTCTCAGATACCACCAACGCCGAGAGCTGCGAGGAGTGGACCGACTGTCTGGCCGGTCAATTTATCTCTGAACCGGCCTCGCCCTCCAATGACCGCGGCTGTGACGAATGTCCCGACGAGACCTACTCCATCACGACCAACGCCGAATCCTGTCAGGATTGGACGATCTGCGGCGACGATGAATATGTAGTCGCTCAGGGGACCTCCACCGACGACCGAACCTGCCAGGACTGTGCCGACGGCACCTTTAGCACCGGACCCAACGCCGAATCCTGCCACCTTATACCGCTCACTGAGATCGCCGCCGGCAGCGCCCATACCTGCGCCATCCGCAGCACGGATCATCGCCCTATCTGTTGGGGATCTAATCGGAACCTGATCTCCAGCCCAATGCCCCAGGACGTGGTGTTCGACGTCCTCGCTGCCGACTACGACAACACCTGCGGATTGCGAAGCGACAACGGCCACACCCTATGCTGGGGCAGCGATGACCAAGGACTGATCAGCAACATCCCGGCGGGGATCGCCTTTGACGCTATCGATATCAGCTCCATTGCCGCCTGTGCAATCGCCAGCAGCAACGGCCACCTTCATTGTTGGGGACTCGATAGCCATTCCCAGGTCAACGATGCTCCCTCCGGGATCGCCGTTGACGCCATCTCCCTTGGCGCCACTCACGGCTGCGCCATCAAACGTGATGATGGCCATCTCCTGTGCTGGGGGCAAGATAACTATGGCGAGGTCGACGACACCCCCACCAATATCGCCGTCGACGACATCATCGCCGGCTCCTTCCATAATTGCGCCATCCGAAGCGATAATCACCACCTGATCTGCTGGGGGATGGACTCTTTTGGTCAAAGCAGCGACGCCCCGTCGGCGGTCCCCTTCGACGCTATTACCGCCAACCAGACCAGCAGTTGCGGTCGCCGAAGCGACACCGAACAGATCCACTGTTGGGGCAATGATGCTTCTGGACAAGTCAGCGATGCTCCCACTGACCTGAGCTTCGACGCCTGGGCCAGCGGCCTCCACTACCATTGCGCCATCGCCAGCGATGACGGACAGCCCCGATGCTGGGGCGCAGACGGCTCCGCCCAACAAAGCGGCGCTCCCTCCCTGACTCTCTACCAGGCCCTGACTGCCGGCGTCGGCTTTAGCTGCGGCATACGCAGTGATAATGGCTATGTCGACTGCTGGGCTCGAAACACCATGGGTCAGGTCTCCAATTCACCCTCAGATACCGCCTTTGAATCTATCGGGGCGGGAGGTAATCATGTCTGCGGCATTGACCGCGACGATGGTCACCTCCACTGCTGGGGTGGTGATCAAGAGGGACAGGTCAGCGACGCACCAGCGGCTATTGCCTTCGACCACCTGGCGGTGGGACTGGAATTCAACTGTGCGATCGACAGCGATGACCACCACCTTCATTGCTGGGGCAACGACACATTCAATCAGGTCAGCCAGGCCCCCGCGAATACGGCCCTCGCGGCTGTCACTGTTGGTGAACGCCACGGCTGCTCTCTCGACAGTGCTTCCGGCGACCTCTACTGCTGGGGCAACGACACATTCAATCAGGTCAGCCAAGCTCCTGACGAGATCTCTTTTGACGCCATCTCCGCCGGCAACCACCATACCTGCGCCCTCGATAGCAGCGACGGCCTTGTCCACTGCTGGGGACGCGATAATTATGGTCAGGTCAGCGACGCCCCTCAAGATGTGGCCTTCGACGCCCTCTCCGGTGGCTTCGGCTTTCACTGCGGTATCCGCCGCGATGACCAGCAGCTCCAATGCTGGGGCTACGATCATTCTGGTCAGAGCAGCGCTGTCCCCCAGGGTGTCACCTTCGACAGCCTCGATGCCGGCAATGGCCATACCTGCGCGATTCGCCAGGCAGACGGCACCAAGACCTGCTGGGGATCCTACGTCTTTAACCCCAGGTAGGTCGCCCGACCCTGCTCGGTAGGCCGAAGATGCATCAAACGCAACTTCGCGGTAGACTGATCTCGATAAGACTGTCACGACCAAGACTTCGAGACTGATCAACCACGATGAATTCGTCCCCCCGCGCCGCAGTTCAGGCGCTCCATCCCGGCGGCACCAGCCGCCACCGCAGCGCGCCATGAGAATCGACACCTTCGAGCTACAGCGAAAATTGGGGCGCGGCGGCATGGGCGAGGTCTGGCAGGCCACCCATATCGACCAGGGCGTCGACGTGGCGCTCAAGGTCATGACCTCGGCCCGGGCTACGGAGCCCCGGTTCCGCGAGGCCTTCGCCCGGGAGGTCCGCGCCGTGGCCGGCCTCGATCATCCGGCGATCGTGCGCGTCCTCGACAGCGGCGAGGTCGGCGAAGAAGCCGAAGAGGCCAGCCAGGGAAAGATTCGCGCCGGCAGCCCCTACCTGGTCATGGAATTGGCCATGGGAACGCTCCGCGATATGGCCGGCCAATTTCGCCGCTGGTCCCAGCACCGCACCATTTTGTTGCGCATCCTCGACGCCCTGGCCCACGCCCACGCCCGAGACGTCATCCACCGCGACTTAAAGCCCGAGAATATCCTCCTCGTCCCCGGCCCCCACGGGCCGACCCTCAAGCTGGCCGACTTCGGCCTGGCCCATCCCTACCGCAGCGCCGGCGACGAACGAGACGACGAGCAGCGCGTCTCCGGCACCCCTCGATTTATGGCCCCCGAGCAGATCCTGGGCCAGTGGCGCGACCAGGGGCCCTGGACCGATCTCTACGCATTGGGCTGCCTGGCCTATTGGCTCGCCAGCGGAAGCCCACCCTATTCGGGGACCCATACAGAAGAGATCTTGGAGGCTCATCTGGAGCATCCATTGCCGCCGCTGGAGACCGAGGTAGACCTGCCGGAGCGCTTCGGCGCCTGGCTGGGACAGCTGTTGGCCAAGCACCCCCGTCAGCGCTTCCAACTGGCCGCTGACGCTGCGTTTGCCCTTCGCCGTATCGATGACGACTCGACGCCGACAAATGAACTGGACCTGAGCGAGCTGGAGGCGCCGCCGGTCGGGGAGTCCACCGCGGAGGGAGCTGACGCCGTCGACGGCGCTGAGACACTCCTCTTGTCGGAGACCGTCACGTTACCCGAATTCTCAGGGGCCCTCCTCGGCAGCGGCCGCGGCCACCATGGCTTTGAACTTCCCTCCCTGCCCCTGCGCTGGGAGGAGGGGAGTTCCATCACCAGAGATCAAATGAGCGACCACCTGCGCGGCGTCGGGCTGGGACTGTTCGGCCTGCGTCAGATCGCGGTGGTCGACCGTGTGGAAGAGCGGGATCTGCTTTGGCATACTCTGCGCCAGATCCACGACGACTTAAAACCGCGGGCCATCGCCCTCCAGGGCACCATGGGCGTGGGCAAGACCCGTCTGGCGGAGTGGCTCGCCGAGCGCAGCCTCGAGGTGGGCGCCGCCCAGATCTTCCAGGTGCGCCACAGCCCGATCGAAACCAACACCCATGGTCTGGCCCGCCTGGTGGCCACCATCCTTCGCTGCCAGAACCTGTCCCGGGAAGCCATCGTCGATCGAATTCGCGATATCTTATCCCATGGCCAGGGATTTGCCGCCGAGGATCTCCATGACTGCATGGCCCTCACGGAGCTCATCGCCCCCATTTGCGATCCCAACTACGATCCCGAAAAAGCACGGGTCCACTTTTCCTCTCCCCGCGAGCGCTACGCCCTGGTCGCCCGACTTCTGGCACGACTGGCCAATGGCCGACCGATCGTCCTGCTCCTCGACGACGTCCAATGGGGCTATGACACGCTGCGATTTGTGCAATTCATGCTCAATGAGGCGCCATCGCCACCGCCGGTTCTGGCCATCCTCACCGTCCGGGACGAGGAATTGGACACCCGTCCCCTGGAGCAGCAAGCCCTTCGACAACTCGAGAAATCCCCAACCTCTCAATCATTGGAGATCACGCCGCTGCGAGAGGCCGACCACCGCCGGCTGGTGCGCACCCTCCTCGGTCTGGACTCGGCGCTGGTCGAAGAGGTCGTCCAGCGCACCCGAGGAAACCCGCTATTCGCCATTCAACTCATCGGCGACTGGGTCGACCGCCGCATTCTGGAGGCCACACCTAAGGGATTTCGCCTCCCCGAGGGAGCCGATGCGGCCCTGCCCGACGATATCGAACACCTCCTGAGAGGAAGAATCGACGAGATCGCGCAACGACTGGACCGGGACGACCCGGATCGAGTCTGGGCCGCCCTGGAGATAGCCGCCGCCCTGGGCCACGAGGTGGAATTGCGGGAGTGGCATCCAGCCTGTGCCGCGGCCGGTTTGCCCGCTTATCCGAAGGCCGTCGCCGTATTATGTCGGGCCCGCCTGGCCCTGAGCCAACCCGAGAGTTTTAGCTTCCTCCACGGGGCCATCCGGGAGTCCCTTCAGAGTCACGCCGCGGAAAAGAGTCGATGGCTGCGCCATCATGAGCAATGCGCCCAGACTCTGGATAATCTCTACCCGCCGGGCACCCCGGGGATCGCCTCTCGGATTGGTCGCCACTACGCCCGCGCTCGCTGCTGGGACAAGGCCATGGAGCCGCTGCTCACAGGCGCCGACGAAGCCCGGGTGGCCAGCGAATTCGACCGGGCCTACGAACTCTACGATCGCTACCTCGAGGCTCTGGAGCAGGCCCGGCCGGCAGACTTCGAAGACAAACGGGCCCTCAATCTGATTCGCCGCGCCCGGACGCTTATCAAACAGAGCGCGCTCTCTGAAGCCACAGAATTATTGGAGGGCATCGACGAGGAGATACTATCCCCTGCGACATTGGCGGAATTCCTCTTCGCTCGCGGCATCCTGGCCCGCTCTCACGGCGATATTAATGAGGGCCTGAGCGTCGCCGAGCGCTGCTTCGAGGTCAGCGACGCGGCGGGCCATCAGTTCGGGCGAATCAAAGCCCTGGGACTTCGCGCCGATCTGTTGCCCGGCGCCGGTCGCCTGGAAGAGGCCACGAAAGTCTCTCAACTCTATATGCGTGAAAGTGAGCAGCTCGGCGAGCTCAACGACCTGGCCGCCGGGCAGATGCAATTCGGCAATATCCAGCTCTACCTGGGCGATAATATTCGCGCCCTTGACTATATGAAGCGCGCCCGCCAGACCTTCGAAAAGGTGGGCAATCACTACGGCGTGGCTCAGGCCGAAAACGCCATCGGCGAGGTCTTCCGGTACCGAGGAGATACGGAGAGAGCGCTCGAATACTATCGCTCGGCCCTAAAAACCCTCAACCGCCTGGGCGTCACAAAATTGGGCACCGTCCGATTTAATATCGCCCTCTGCCTGATCGCCGAGGGAAATTTCGCCGGCGCCGAACCCTATTTCGTCCAGGTCGAACAGGCGCTGCGCGCCATGGGCAGCAAAGGCTATCTGGCCATCGCCCTCGCCGGGCTGGCCGCCTGCGCTGCCGACCGCAGAGATTGGGAATCCGTCGATCGACATCTCGCGGAAGCCCGGAAAAACCTGGACGAGACCGGATTTGCCCACCACGATATGACCACCCTGGCCCAGGCCACCGCCGACGCCGCCACCAGGCACGGCGGCGACGCACAGGCCCAGAGAGCGGCGGCGCTGGCCGAAGACCAGCGCCGCCAATTGGGCCAGGCCAACTAAAACGACCGTGACGTGACGATCATCGCGTCGCTGTCGAAGAGCACTCTAATCAGGGAGGAAATCCATCGGTGATCTGGTCCCGCACGGTGATCGCCTGAGAAGGCCAGTCGATATCGGCGACGTGCCAGAACTCACGGTCTTCTATATGGCGGTCGGCGAGCTCGAATTCGAGCTCGCCGTTCAAGAAGATCCGCACCGTCGCATAGCTGGGTCCATAGCCGTGGTCGGAGAAATAATGGACCCCCACGCTATAGCGCACCCCATCCTCGGGAATCAGCAGATTGATATTCTCCGGCCCCCACCCGTCGACCTTGTCGATGTCCAGGCGGGGATTCATATCGTCGTTATTGGCATCCCCCCAGACGGGATTCATATTGAGCCAATGGCAATCCCAGGGCGCGGAGTTCCAACTTCCATTTTGATGTAAGAAGTGCAGATCCAGGTCGGTCCCGGAGTTGTTGAAGGGATTCGGATCGGTGGGCGTATCCCATACCAACTGGAGGTGAATGGCGTCGTTGGAGACGGCCTCTACGGTCATTCGCGCCGGCTCACAGGAGCGGGTCCCCTGCTGGTCCCACACGTGGAGCTCCACCACGTAGGTACCCGACAATTCGAGGTATAGCTCGTTGATCGGCCCGTCGGCCGGCAGCCCCAGCTCGACCAGGGTATCCGATGGTGTCTCCACCAGGGTCCACTCATAGGCTTCGATGGGCCCGCCGTCGGCGGCGAAGCTGTCCTCGGCGCTGAAGTGAACGATCTCAAGGGGAATTCCCTGAAGGGTTGCCGTGGGATTGGCGGTGCTCGTCTGCTGGTCGGAAAAACCGTTTATCACCGCCTGAGGACAGGGCGGCGCCACCCCGTCGCCGCGCAACGAAACTGTGGTCTCCTCGCCGAATATGCCCTGGCTTTCCAGGGTGATCTCACCTTCGTAGCGGCGAATCTGTTGCGGTGAGAATTGAACGGCCAACGTCTTCGTCGTCCCCGGCGCTATCACCAGCGCTGATTCCTCTTCCGCTGAGCCGACAAGCTCAAAGCCCTGGTCGTCGAAAAAATCGGCGATCTCGGCGACCAGATCGGCGTTGGATGCGCAATTGGTCACATAGATGCGCCGCGTCGCCGACTCCCCCTGTTCGACCTCCCCAAAATTGAGGATCGACGATGGGCTCACCTCCATGCAGGGAACCTCCACGTTGGCCCATAATTCGATCGGAAATTCGGGCTGCTCCGGATCGTTGCTCAACACGGTCAACATCCCCTGACGGGGCTCCTCGTCGAGGGCCGTATAGCCCACGCGAAGATCGAGGGTCTCCCCCGGTTTGAGCCGTTGCTCGGCCCCGTCAAATGACGATGGAACCTCTAAATCGAAGGGCCCGTCGACCAGAAAGTCATCGATAAATAGAACGGTGCGCCCTATATTTTCGACGGTGGCCACCTTCTCCTGATATTCGCCTGTGGCCAGGTCTACAAAGAGGAGATACTCCGGCCCGTCGATGGCGGGTTGGCCGTCAAAATCATAGGGATACATATCGCGCTCTTCGAATAAGTCGCGCTCGATCCCCACTTCATCAAAACAGCCGTAGCAGGCAGCCAAAAATAGAGCGACCGCCACCAATCCCGCGAATTTGCTGATTTTCAATAATGGCATCATCAATTCCCATTGGTCCTTTGAGCTTGCACCCTCGCGGTAGCTCGCTACCCTTGCCGGGGGCCGGCCTTTTGAGGACGGGCCCACCGACTTCGAGACGACAGTGACAGACACCTTAGCAGATGGACCTGCGTTGAATCGAATAATTCCGGAAAGCGTTCAGTCCCCCATTGGAGCGCGGACTGCCAGTCCGCATTGCGGCCAAGCTGGCCGCGCTCCCGAGAACGGGAGAGCAGCGAATATCGCAGCTCACCGTCACTGCACTGAACGCTTATTAATTCCGATCGCCGTTACGATTTGTGCACTGGCCACGGTGTTCGTAGGCTGTTACAGCGTTCAGACAATGCCAGATGACGACGCGGTGGAGCAGTCCTATTTGGAGCTGAAGGTCGACCCGGCGACGGCCGAGATCTATATCGACGACGAATACCACGGCGTGGTCGAGGGCTGGCGCGAGCAGGTCGTCCCCATCGCTCCCGGTTATCGTCGTCTCGAGCTGCGAGCCCAGGGTTATCTCCCTCAACGTTTTGATCTGGACGTCAATGAGGATACCTGGTTGACCCTGCGCGTCAAATTGGAGCCCGCTATTGATGCCCCGGGCGGCACACAGCCCTCGACGCCACCCGACGACGGGGGCGATGGTTATTTGCCGACGCCGCCCCACCCCTCCGCCCCGAAAGGCGATTGATCATGGATTCCAACGTCTCGACTACCGCTCTAGAAGAAGCCCTGGCCCCAATGGAAGCATTGACGGCGGTCCTGGCCGACGATCACGCCGGACTGGCCCTGGTGCGCGCCGACGGCACCTGGCACCTGGAGCAAAACGGCGCCGTGCGCCGCCAGAGCGCCACCCTTCCCCAAAAAGCATCGAGGCACCTCATCGATGCGATTCATCGCCAGGGCCCCACCCGCTGCCTCGGCACCTGGTGGGTTCGGCCCATGACCGCCGGCCCCGAGGGAGTGGTGGTCTTCATTCGCCGCCCCGAGGCCTCGCCACAGGGCTTGTCGAGCCACACCCTCAAATTGCTCACCAATCACCTCCCCGACGGAGCCAACGGGCTCGTCTTCGGGGCCGCCCAGATGGCCCGTTCGAGCCTTTTGTTGAGCATGACCAACTTTTTGCCAAAAGATCTGGTCATCTACGTCGGTCCCGTGCCGCCGCTGGTGCCCGATGAGGTGTCGTTGCTCCATGTCTTGCCCCCACGCCACGATCGGGATCGCCGGGAATTGGCCCTGCTCTTCGAGCGGGCCTCGGCGGTCCTCTTCGACGGGCCGATCCAGACCGCCGATTTGCGATTGCTCTTTACGGGCCCCAGAGTCGCCAATCGCTGGCTCGCCGTGGACGCAGACGACGTCCAGCACTGGCGCGATAGTTTCGCTCTTCCCCCCACCCTGGACGCCCCTGTCTCGACCCATATCGGCGTACGCAGCTCGCCATTACAGAAGATGCGCATCGATCATTTCTCCGTGCTCCGCAATGGTCATTGGCAGACCCTATTGGAAGGAGACGATCTGGGCGCTCATTCGGCGACATCGGCAGAAGCTACGGTCGCTGAAGACCCTCGTATGTCGGCTCAGCTAACCTCGCCGATCCACGTCAGCCCAGGCGATATCTCCTCCGAGGCCGGCCTGGTGCCGCCCTCTTCGGAGGCGGAATTGGTGGACGATGATTTTGACTCGTCGATCACCAACCGCCTCGAACCCGACGAGGACTTCGACGTCAGCGAACTCCTCGACGATATCGAGGAACCGGAGGAGCTGCTCCGCGAAAGCGGTGAGATTGACGTGCCGGGCTTCATCTCCCGACGTCAGATGGCGATTGAGGAATTGGCCGAAAGATCTGAGAGCCAGACCGCTGACGGCCCACTATCGGAGGAACTGCGCGGCGAACGCATCGATCGAGAGTTGCCGGAGCTGGTGGCCTCCGGAGATATCGACGACGTGGACTTCCCCGATATCGAGCCCGAACAACTGCGTCAGACCTTCAACGCCGAGGTCGACGTAGAAGCCCTCAAAGAAGAGAAGAAAAAGCGCACTATCAATCCCGGACAACCTGAAAACAGGTTCGACAGACGCTCGACCAGCCCCAATATTCCCTCGCGGCGCATCGATCGCTCCACCGGATTGAGCGCCGAGTCGTCGGCCACGATGACCACCTCCGCCGACCGCTCCGGGCAGTGGACACGCCAGCCCGCCTCCAGCGGCCGGGTCATCCCCATTCCCAGCAGCTCCAACAAACGCACCGAAGCGCCCACTGCCGAGCTGGGACAAATCCGCCGCTCCAGCGGCCGGTCGCGCTCTGACGCAGAAACTCCAGATCAGAGCGAAATCGAAACCCACGAGCTCGCCACCCCCGAAAAACGAGCCGACGACGGCGATCTCGATGTGCGGGAAGTCCTGGATAACCTCAGGCAAAAAAGAGCGTCCCAGGACGATGGTGCAGGCGATCAATAGCCCTGAATGGTCAGGATGCGAACTCCCAATTTTCCGTCCAGGCACACCAATTCACCACTTCCCACGGGGGCGCCGCGAACGACGAGCTCCACGGGACTTCCCAGCGGTCTGCCGCAGTCGATAATCTGCCCGCTGCGCAGTCGAGCCACGTCGGCCAGCGCCATCTCCACGCTCCCCAGCCGAACCTCGAGCTCCAACCGGACGGCCGCGACGTTGATCCCCGGATCCTCGTCCTGGCCCTGTTGGGTCTGCTGCCCATCTTTTTCGGCGACCGTTGCCTGCTCGCGATCACTCATAATCTGCTCCTGTCGGATCTCAAATTGCCAGCTGCCACCAGCGCCGCCGCGAAGGGTTCCGCACAGGGCACGGTTGGCTTTTATGAGCCACCTGGCCCCATCTTCCACCGATGACTCTCGGACCTCGTCGGTGACCACACCGTGGCGCTGCAGGATGACCAGGTCACCGGCGGCGAGGCCCTCCAATTCCTGCCGGTCCAGGCCGACCGTTCCCACCACCAACGGCCACTGAGCGACGAGCCCTCCCCACCAGGCCGAAGCTGCCTCGGCGCTCCATCTCTCACTTGTTGAGGCCCCATTGGCCTGGAGGTGACGTACCGTGACGGCGGGCAAGACGATGCGCACCGCTCCTACGCCCTGTTGAAAGCTCACCTGGAAGACCAGCTCCAGAAGATTCTCTCCACCGCTGAAGAGCAGGGCTCCCAACTCCTTTCGTCTCAGCGGATTGACCGCCCAGGTCCAGGCCGGCCAACCGGTCTGAGCACATAATTCGGCGCAGAATTCAGCGAGCACGAAGGTGACCATCCCGAATTCAAAGTGATCGCCTGCGGCGCAGGCCTCAGGACCGATTGAGGCGACCCATCCATCGGCCAGCCCTCGCTGCACCCCTACGATAAATCGGCTATGACCGGGTGGCACTCGCCCCCAGGTCCATATTCCATCGTCGAGTTCGAGATGGCCGCCGGCGCCGGTGATCGTGCCCACACCACCCCAGCGCACCTGATGGTCAGCGCCGATCACCTTCTGCAGACGTGATTCCAGAGCCTGGGCCAGGGCCATCATCGAGGAGTGCCGGGGCAGAATCGCCGCCAATTCGTCGAGCTCTCGTTTTTGTTGAAGACTCACCCGCTCCAGGCGCTCGAAGGGAAATGGCCTGAGCTGACAATCGTCGACAAGCCAATCTGCCTTCAGAGGTTCGCCCCCGGTGGCAGAGGGATTTGTCGGGCCCGTCTTCTGGCGGATCCGCCTGGCCAGCGCGTCTGAATCGAGGACAAGCGTCGACTCTTCTTCCCCCGACGTTTCTTGTCCTGCTTTCACGGGGGGCAGGTCGGCCAAATCGAGCCCCACCGTCGCTTCTTCAATTTCCTCGGTCGAACGCACCTGATTCGCAGGGTTTTGAGGCAGATTCCAATCGCCTATATCGAAGACGGCGGTGGCCTCCTCGTCATCGTCCCATCTGCCGTCGTCGCTCACGGATCACCCCTCATCGTGCCACCTGCACCGACGTGAATTGCACCCCCTTTTTCGCCCCCTCCTCGCGCAACGCGGCCACTCCCTCCTGAAGGGTTCGAGCCAGGGCGTCATTATCGGCACGCATCCGCACTTCCATGCCGCCGCCGTCGCGGCGAAGGCGAATCCGCACCTCACCTCGGCCGGGCACTGTGACGTCCAAAAAGACCACCCGCCGCGCCTGTGCGTCATCGCCGACGCGTACGGCCTGAACGATCTTCTTGACGATCTCAGCCATGGCCGGGCTCGAGCTGGCCTGCATCGCCGCCGCCTGCTGGGTCCCGGCCATCTGACCGACCTGTTGCGCCTGGCCCTTGAGGTCGAGGGCCTCTAATGACTGTCGATTATCCAACTCCTCGGCGTTCCGCCCTTCCCTCGCTCGCCCGCCTCCCCTATCAGCCTCTCCGCAAGCGCCGCCCTCCATCGCCCGCCCCTGATGATCTCCCCCGGCTTCGCGCTCCATCTTCTGCAACTCCCCGTCGCGAAGCCGCCGCCCTCGCTCGTCGCCGACGCGCTCCTCGGATCGGGCGCCCCGATTCTTGATCAGATCCGAAAACGAGCGCTTCTCACCGTCACGAGATGCCTCGTTCTTATTAGCGGGCTGTCCCTTCTTCGCCGCCTCCGCCCCGCGAGCCTGCTGTTGTTGTTTGCCGTCGCCGACCTTCATGCTCCTCCCAAATCGCCGCTAATCGAATCCTCTGATTCTATTGTCGGTGATTCGGGAGAGATTGTTCGAATCTTTTCAACTTTTTACAGAACTGGCCCTCATCG
>SLJM01000457.1 GCA_007135085.1 Myxococcales bacterium | reverse complement strand
TGATCTCGGCGCGCAGCGCGAACCCAACGTCTTCACCTCGGGCGTCGTCGCCGGTGTCGTGGACGACCTGCACCGTATAGGCGCCGGTCTCGGTGACGAAAAATTGCCGCTCGTCGTGCTCACCGGGAAAGAAAAATCGGGTCAGACCACCACCGAAGTCGGGCTCTATCAACGTGGCCCAAAGATGTTCGGGGCTTGACTCCAGATCGGCCTCAAAGCCCACTTTCGACAGGGTCACCACCTGGCCGGCCTCCAGCTCCAGGCTGAAGAAATGAGCGCCGTCATTCTCAAAGCGGCCGCCGAAGCTCTCCCCCACCTCGACGCTGGTCAGATTGTCCTCGTTGTTGATCACCGACCCCACCCAGACGTCGACGTCATCGGCGAAATCGTCGGGGCCGGTCTGGTTATTCTGGTTCTGATTCTGGTTGGAGTTGTTCTGGTTGGAGTTTCCCTGATTGGTATTGCTCTGGTTGGCGTTTTCCTGGTTGGTCTGCGCCGGATCGTCGTCCTCACCACCGCACCCCACGGCCAGTCCGGCCACCAGGGCGCTCGTCAGAAGTATTCGTTGCCACTTCATAAGCCTCTCCTCATCACGTCAGAATTGCGCAGCCCGCATATTAACGACATCTCCACCCCCCTCAATTACCACGAATTCACAGGCCATTTCCAGTAATCACCGCCATTGGCCTATGATCGGCGTGTGATCGACGTGTTGAGTCGTGAGTCCTGGGTCCTGGGTCTTGAACGGCGCCCTGCGATGATTCTGAAGGTTCGATTCTTATTCGGTCTCCGCAGCGCGTAGTTCAAGACTCAAGATCGTCTCGTCGCTCTATAACTTATCGTCGAGAACCATCATGAGCTGGTCGATGGTGGGGCGCAGTCTGTAGTCGAGATTGGCATGTGCCCACAGGACCTCGCCATCGGTGGAGATCAAAAAGGTCGCCGGCACGGCGTAGCTATGGTGGTCGCGACCGGAGGCGGCCTCCAGATCCATTCCCATCTCGGCCAGTCGCTCCGCTTCTTCGGGCTCGGCCTGATAGACCACGTTGAACTCCCGGTGGGCTTGCAGGTCGGGATCGGAGAGGACGGGGAAGGGAATTTCGTAGGCTTCCTCGGTCTTGAGAGCCTCATCCATCTTGTCCACACTGATCGCCACGGGCACAACATTGCGCTCTTCGAACCGGTCGTAGCTCGTGGTCAGATCGCGGATCTGGAAATTGCAAAAGGGGCACCAGCCGCCGCGGTAGAAGATGACCAGCACGGGCTGCTCGGCCGCCAACTCTCGAAGGTTGACCTCATTGTCGCCACCGGCGGCTGCCACCTTGATGTCTGAGATAGCACTGCCGGCTTCGATCCCGATTCCCTCGGGGAGCACTCCCAATTCATCGTCCGGTATGGCCTGCGTCTCCGCAATCCTCGGGCCCTCCTCTTCGGCGTCCTCCTCCTGGCGCTCTCCCTCCTCCCCAGCTTCGGCCTGCTCAGACGTCTCGGGCTGCCCTTCGTCAACTTCCTCTTCGGCCTCACAACCTACGAGGGTCAAACCGAGAACCAATGCAGCGATCGTTGCCAATACTCTCTTCATAAAACTCTCCAAAATGGATGATAGATTTCCCGAAGCGCTCCAATGCAGCTCCTACCAGGAAGTACATTAACCTCGCCAATCGTTACACAACTCCCCTATCTAGAGTTCTCGGCGGCGACACCAAACCACTTCACGCACCATTACGCGATCTGGGTGTCATTCCCTCCACTCTGCGTCACCGAAAGCTGCAGACCATCTGTGAAGACTAATGATCGTGCTCGCAATCGCAGCCCGGTCCGTGGCGCTCTTTGAACCGGTCGAGCAACTCCCGGCGTGTGCCCTGGTCAAGGGGCACCTCCGGAGCCTCGTCATAGGTGCCCACGAAATCCAAGATCTCCTGCATCTGCCGAAGATAGTTGCGGCAGCGCACGCACATCAATCGATGCATCCACATGCCGATCTTCTTTCCATGGGGCACACGCCCATCGAGATATTCGGTCACCAGAGAGGTGAATTCGTCACAGCTCATCATTGTCCCGCCTCCCCGTCGATGCCGTCGTAATACGCCGTGGCCGCCATTCGCAAGACATTTCGGGCCCGGTGAAGGAGGACTCGATGGTTGCCGTCGGAGATACCGAGAATCTTACAGACTTCATCGCCGGCCAGCCCCTCGAAATCACGCAGAATCAAGACCGACCTCTGGCTCGCCGGCAGTGACTCCACGGCCTTCTGCACCACTTCTAATAATGCCCGCTGTTCAGCCCGGTCCTCGGGATTGATGCTCCATGAAAAGGTGCGCGTCGGAGCGCTTCGTGGGCAGGGGTTTTCCTGTTTATCCAGGACCGCCTGCACGGCTTCGTCGGAGAAGATCGACGACAGGGGAGGCATCCGCCGATCCAATGCGGCGCGGCGCCGGGCCTGATTGCTCAAGATGGCGAAGAGCCAGGTCTTGAGAGTGGACCGTCCCTCGAAGCGATCGATGCCTTCGATGACGGCCAGCCAGGTCTCCTGGACGATCTCCTCTGCCGAGGCCGGAGAAGCTCCCAGAGAGCAGGCGAGGCGGTACAGCGGCCCGTGGTATTCATCGAGCATTTGCTCAAAGGCCTTCGCGTCGCCATTTCGCAGGCGGCCGACGAAGTCTTCGCCGAATACCGGGGCGGCGGTCATGGTGAAAAGAAAGAGTTCGATGGCTTTTACTTCCGTCGTATCGTTTGGTGCTTCCTGCGAATCATAGAGAATTGCATGGCTCATTTGCTGTCGCAAGGCGCTACAAATGCCCCTGGTCGACCCGTTCATTCTCATCCCCCCTATCAACCGGACACCATCGGCGACGATGCTATGAGATTTGCCGGATAGAGCAGGCATTTGCCAGGTCCAGGATAAAGCGAACGAAATAGATACGAAGGCCCTTGCATGGTGTGTCACCTCTTTGTTCGCCGGGAGGTAAATTCGTTACACACCTTCTTCGCAGCCCCCTGACACATTGAAGTCCCACTGGCAATGCGGCCACTGGCGTTCATCTTTAGAGGGTAAGCGCTGTCCGGAATCGAGAATTGACGGGGCTTGTTCACTAAATCCAGGGGTTGTTATCCTATAACGAGCCCTCGCCCCCCTCTTCCGACCACTTCTGGAAGTGTCGATCCTTTTTGGATTCCGGCGAAGGCTCTCCGATTGAACCCGAGGCATGCCCGTGACCAATCCCCCCAAGACGTCCAATTCGCAACAGGCCGAAAATCTCCTCGAGATGCTGCGCCGCAGCGGCGTCATCAACGTCGAGCGGCCCCGTCAGGTCTACTGCAATCGCGATATCAACCTCGCCGACATCGCTCTGGTGGGCTTCGACATGGACTATACTCTGGCCCTCTATGACCAGGGCGCCGTGGAGCGGCTCAGCGTGGAGAAGACCCTGGAGCGCCTGGTCGGCGAGCGAGGGTATCCCGAAGAGATCGTCGACCTTCAGGTCCCCGAGGATTTCGCCATTCGCGGCCTGGTCCTCGACACCCACCGGGGCAATATCATCAAGCTCGACAGCCACCGCCACGTGGGCAAAGTCTATCACGGCTTCAAAGAGGTCAACGGCGACGGCCTCCAGGAGTACCGGATCAACTCGATGCGCATGACCACCCCGCGTTATGCCCTCATCGACACCATCTTCGCCCTGCCCGAGGCCTCGCTCTACGCCACGTTGGTCGATTATTTCGAGACCGCCCAGCCCGACCGTGAACACGACTGGCAGCGCCTTTATCGGGACATCCGCTATTGTATCGACCTGGCCCACCGCGACGCCTCCATCAAAGACGAGCTCATCAACAACACCGATAAATACCTCAACCGAAGCGTCGATCTGGCTCTGACCCTCCATAAATTTCGCTCAGCGGGCAAAAAACTATTCGTCCTCACCAATAGCTTCGCCCCCTTTACCGATCATGTGATGAGCTACCTCCTCGACGACCTGCTGCCCGAATACCCGCGGTGGCAGAACTATTTCGACATCGTCGTCACAGGCGCCCAGAAGCCCGGCTTCTTCACGGAGCGCACCCCCTTTGTGGAGGTCGACAAAGAGGGCCGGGTGCTCGGCGAGGAATTTAGTCAATTCGACAGCTCCAAGATCTACCAGGGAGGTAACCTGGTGGACTTCGAGAGGATGAGCGGATATCGAGGAAATAGGGTCCTCTTCGTGGGCGACCATATCTATGGCGATATCGTGCGCAGCAAAAAGTCCAGCGCCTGGCGCACGGTCATGATCGTCCAGGAGATGGAACAAGAACTGGCCCAGGCTCAGGAATTACGAGAGGAAAACAGCCGCCTCGAATTATTGGAGCAAGAACTGCAACGCATCAACGAGGAGATCTCCTTCGACCAGGGCCTGGCCTATAAGGTGGACGCCCTGCTCTCCGGCGGCGTCGCCCAGGGCGCCGAGCTCGCCGACCTGGACGACGAACAATTGCGCACCGTCCGCGACGAGATCCAGAAGAGTCGCGACCGCCTCCGCCGCAGGCGCCGCGACCTCCTCCAGGATATCTTGAGCCTGGAGAAGCGCTTCGAATCCCAATTCAACCCCTACTGGGGACTGCTCTTTAAACATTGCAATAAAAATAGCATCTTCGGTGAGCAGGTCGAGGTCTACGCCTGCCTCTACACCAGCCGAGTCGAGAACTTCGTCCACTATTCACCGCTTCATTATTTTCGCGCCCCTCGCCAGCCAATGCCCCACGAGCGATATTGACGGCCCATGGAAATGCCAAGATTTTCTAGAGTTTCTCGCACCATCGCAGCCACGGCGGCGTTGCTGCTCTTATTGTCCTCCCCTGCCGTGGCCGAAGAGGGCTCGTCGGAGCGGCCCGACCAGTTGTGGATCGAGAATTCGACCTCTGGAGCCGAATTGGAGGCGCCGAATTCGCCTTATCCGGAGTTGGTCGAAAAGGTGGGGGCCGCGGTGGTCAATATCAACGTCCAATACGACGACCATCCCATCCCGCCCCACGTGCGGCGCATGGTGGACGTCACCGACGCCGAACATTTACCCGTGGGCTCGGGGTTCATCATCCACCCCGACGGTTTCGTGGTCACCAATTATCACGTCATCGAAGGGGCGGACTCGGTGACCATCGCCCTCGACGACGGTACCGAGCTTCGCGCCCAGGTCATCGGCGCCGACGAGCAGGCCGACGTCGCCCTATTATCCGTCGAATCGGACCATGAACTACAGGCGGTGCCCATCGGCGACAGCAACTCCTTGCGCGTCGGTGACTACGTGGTGGCCATCGGCAATCCCCTGGGGTTGAGCCACACTGTCACCGCTGGCATCGTCAGCTCTCTCGATCGGCGAAACCTCAATATCGAGGGCACGGAGAGCCCGGTCAACTTCATCCAGACCGACGCTCCGATCACTCTCGGCAACTCCGGCGGCCCCCTGCTCAACCTCTCCGGGGAGGTCATCGGCGTGACCACCGCCTACAACCCCCACGTCCAGCATCTGGGATTTGCCATCCCCATCAACCTGGTCAAAGTCCTGCTGCCCCAGCTCTACGAGAGGGGCTACGTGCTGCGCAGTTGGCTCGGCATTCGCGTCCAACCACTAACGCCCGCCCTGGCCCGCTCCTACGGCATCGAGGGCAGAAGAGGCGCCCTGGTCACGGAGGTGCTCGAAGACAGCCCCGCCGAGCGTGCGGGATTTGAGCCGGAAGATGTGATCGTGCGCTTTGGAGATGACCTCATCGAGGTCAGCGATGAGCTCACGTTGCTCGTCTCTCTGAGCCCCGCCGACACTCCGATCAGCGTCGAAGTCCTTCGCGACGGCCAGGCCGTCGAGCTGGAGGTTGAATTGGAGACCGTCCCCGATCAGCGCCCGCCGGAGCTGCCCGGCGACGACCCAGGCCCCGTCTCCGAGGCCGAGGGCGCGCCG